>JAAYJV010000022.1 GCA_012522755.1 Candidatus Hydrogenedens sp. | reverse complement strand
GCTTCAATGGGGCCGCCGATTTTTATCGGCGGAAAGGAATATTCATAATTTTCAGTTTCAAGAAATTCTGTGGCTTCAATGGGGCCGCCGATTTTTATCGGCGGAAAGTATGTCGAGGGATATTTTTCGAGCCCGGAATCAGCGTGCTTCAATGGGGCCGCCGATTTTTATCGGCGGAAAGGCGGGACTTTTTTTACTCCGTTGGCTTCGGAGAATTCTGTGCTTCAATGGGGCCGCCGATTTTTATCGGCGGAAAGCTTGTCCAGAAGGTCACCGGATACCGAACGTTCACAGGCTTCAATGGGGCCGCCGATTTTTATCGGCGGAAAGCTGGTAGCACTCAGGGAACGTGTAAGGGAATCTGTAGAGCTTCAATGGGGCCGCCGATTTTTATCGGCGGAAAGGGGAAGCTAACTAGGAAAGGACACCCCCATGAAAAAGCTTCAATGGGGCCGCCGATTTTTATCGGCGGAAAGGTGGATATAATTACTTCACCAGGCTCGCCTTCAGCGTTGCTTCAATGGGGCCGCCGATTTTTATCGGCGGAAAGGCCCCTGGAACCCGGCACACACGAGTTTCAGGTCGCTGCTTCAATGGGGCCGCCGATTTTTATCGGCGGAAAGAGAGTTTCCAGAACGCTTCACGGTTATATGTTGGTCGCTTCAATGGGGCCGCCGATTTTTATCGGCGGAAAGTGCGAGAAGAGAAAGAACCACTGCAATAAAAAAAACGCTTCAATGGGGCCGCCGATTTTTATCGGCGGAAAGTCCTGTCGATCTTTCCCAGCGACCTATCGTTGCTTGTGCTTCAATGGGGCCGCCGATTTTTATCGGCGGAAAGTACAGCTACGGCGAGTACGCCACCATAAAAGAAGCGGCTTCAATGGGGCCGCCGATTTTTATCGGCGGAAAGTCAACCTTAGCAAGCTCACGCAAGTTGGCTTCGATCTGCTTCAATGGGGCCGCCGATTTTTATCGGCGGAAAGCAGGGGAGGAGGGAATCACTCGGGGAGCATCCCGGGGCTTCAATGGGGCCGCCGATTTTTATCGGCGGAAAGTATAACATATCCTGGAAGATATTATCCAACTTACCCGCTTCAATGGGGCCGCCGATTTTTATCGGCGGAAAGGTTAATATTTCATATATATAGAGATTTTATACTGGTTAGCTTCAATGGGGCCGCCGATTTTTATCGGCGGAAAGGCACATTAGGCTACGCAATAACAACGGCCATCTGGCCACGCTTCAATGGGGCCGCCGATTTTTATCGGCGGAAAGAAATAAAAGTTACGCGGTCCGGGTCATGGTCATTGTGCTTCAATGGGGCCGCCGATTTTTATCGGCGGAAAGGATGATCCCTGAACCCTCCCGAACGCAACGACCGGGGGCGCTTCAATGGGGCCGCCGATTTTTATCGGCGGAAAGCTCACCGCCTCAGTAGAGGTCGATCAGGGCACCCACACAGCTTCAATGGGGCCGCCGATTTTTATCGGCGGAAAGGATCCCAGGGAGGGAGGTCACAGGGAGGGAGGGGAAGGCTTCAATGGGGCCGCCGATTTTTATCGGCGGAAAGCAGCACCGTATAGGACAGAAGAATTCCGTATTGCTAGGCTTCAATGGGGCCGCCGATTTTTATCGGCGGAAAGGAAGATATGAGGTTCCCAGCGTTTGGTTTCAGGTTTGGCTTCAATGGGGCCGCCGATTTTTATCGGCGGAAAGCTGAGGTAAACTACTCACGTGACTTTTGGTTCCCGGAGCTTCAATGGGGCCGCCGATTTTTATCGGCGGAAAGGAAAATGAACCTTAATAAAGTATGTGACTTTACGGAAAGCTTCAATGGGGCCGCCGATTTTTATCGGCGGAAAGGGGAATCTGCTATGCCCTGCAAGATTCCCTCAGCTGCACGCTTCAATGGGGCCGCCGATTTTTATCGGCGGAAAGCGTGCTCTGGGAAACGCCTGAGCAATATGAGGTGCTGGCTTCAATGGGGCCGCCGATTTTTATCGGCGGAAAGAATGATGTAACCGAAGGCTTTTTCTCCAGAGGGGACGCTTCAATGGGGCCGCCGATTTTTATCGGCGGAAAGGCACCTTGCGCCAACTAATTACAGAGGATCACGGTTTGCTTCAATGGGGCCGCCGATTTTTATCGGCGGAAAGGGGCGCATAGTTTTCGGTCAATGTTTTCAGTGTTATTCAGCGTTGTTTTCGAGGGCCTGTTCTTCACTTTACTTTTTTTCTATTTTTCTTGTGTATTTGGTCATAAGTTGTTGAATTATCTGACTCGAGCAGTGTCCGGGTTTTCGAGCATCATTTCGGTGCTCGCAGTACGTTATTTGATTCAACTATCAAAAAACGTATTTGTATTATACTACAATTGCCCTTCTTTCATTAAATTCATATGGTTTTCCCAAAGCTATGGTATCGTTATTTTTGTATCTTTCCGGAGTTCCGAGTGTAAAGATCAGAATTTGATCTTCCTTGTGATGAATGATTTCAGTCAGTTCAGTGATCAATTGTATTTTTTCTTTTTCCGACAGTTCGCATTGGAATATGGAATATTGCAGGTGGTCCCCATAGCCGTTCATTTTTTTGAAGGTTTTGCGCAGTCTTTTGTCATCGGAGATATCGTAGCATACAAGATATATTTTTCTCATGATTTCACCTTGTCATAAATGGTGGGAGCGAATCAATTTCGCCTGTAAGTGTTCTTGACAGTAGCCTTGCCTGGACTTCCAGTACACGTCTGTATGAGATCCGATAATTGAAAACGGGATGTGTGACAAGGTCGTCCATTCTTTTTTCATAGGCCCGTATGAATTTTTTTCTTCCTTCTTCGGTCAATGCGACAGTGCCGGGTCTTTGGATAAAGTCGTCAAGTGCAATGACTCTGTTATTGACAGCCCATAGCACGACGGAATCCGGGATAAGGGGTCTGAAAGGTTCCATCATATCGAGAGCCAGAGCCGGGCGTCCATATCGCGGTTGATGGTAGAATCCCAGGAAAGGGTCCAAACCCACGGCGGCAAGGGTGACATGCCAATCCTTTGCAAAAAGTGCATAAGCATAGGATAGCAGTGCATTTATGGGATCTGTCGGTGGACGTCTGTTTCTATTTTTGAAATTAAAGGAAAGTCCTTTTTGTTCCGTGCTTTGTTGTTCTTTTATGGTCGGTTTAATAAGGGCATCGAAGTGTGAGAAAAAGATTTTTGCGGCCATACCTTCAATTCCCAAAAGTGATTCAATACTTTGAGCTTCTTCACTCTGGTCTGCGAAATTTTTAAGAGCTTGCAGACTTTTAGTTGGTGTTTCCGGGTGATTTCTTCTGAGTAGAGTTCTGCAATTGAGGATTTTTGCATTGACAAGTCCCCGGGCAATTTTCAGGCAGAACTGCGGGTCATCGGCCATTCGGAACTGTTCCTGACGGAGAAGAATGTTTTTATGCCCCAGATCGCTGGTGTATCCGTAAAACCAACCGCCTGTGGAAAAGTAGACTATGGGCACTCCTTTGGACAAACATTGCTGCTGTGCCTGGGTAGTTATCTGCACATTTCCGAAAACGCAGAGTTGTGATATTTCCATGAGTCGTGCTGTCTGCTGGAGTTCTCCTTTGTATTTTACAGTGAGACAATCGCCTTGTTTCCCGATCACAGCCCCTTGTTTCTGGACGATACAGGGAATAGCATCGTCCCTTGCCGGCAATAAGCGGCGCACCCTGTCTTCTTCTGCACTTTCTTCTCCGGCCATGAGGAGAAGAGTCTCGTCCGGCAAACAAAAAGGGACAAGTGAGCATCGTGGACATTTTGGGCTGTTGTCGAGTGGTGGAGGCTTCACTCCCTCCAACGCCATAGCCCGCATAGCATCAGCCAGTTCAAAAGTGCGGTTGACCAATGCTTCGTCGAAGTCTATTCGGACGCGTCGTCTGGATGAAGCGTAGTATAGCTCTCCATAATCGCATCGGTATCCATTTTCCCGCAGGATGATTGCCTGGGCACAGAGTTGGACTTTTTCCGGTTCATAGGCTCCCGAGGGAATGTTTGGAATGGCTCCGCGCTTCACTTCAACAGGTACCACCAGCCCCGCCTGGGCTTCGATCAGATCCATCTTGGCAATCAGCCCGGCCTGCGGTGCGGAAAGCATGACCGCCCGGGCTTGTTCCAGGGGATTGTCGTCATCTTCGGCCATCTGGGCTGATTTATCGGCATCAGGTATGGATCCACTCTGTCGATCCACCCGGCGATGATGGTAGTTTCCTTCAAGGGTATCGGCACTGTCAAGAAACTCGCCTTCAATCCATTCAATCCAACATAGTCTTGGGCAATATGTGAATTCATTCAACATACGTACCGGGATCAGATCCGGCAAAGGATTGCGTCTGTCATCCATGATAGTTCTCTGTTCCATGTGTTTAACCCTCTTTATTTTTAAATTTTCTTTTTTTGTATAAGTTTACTCCATAGATGTTATGGTTATTTGATCCAATGAGCTGCTTTTTCTGTGCGTTCTTTTCAGAAAAACCTTTGCTATTTCGGCATTAATCTCAGTCAACAGCCTTGTAAAAAAGAATCTGAGTTTTTTCTATTGTGATTTGCTGTGTCACTCCTCCTCAGCTACAAAGAGGCCCAATCCGAAATGGCATCCATAGCCCAATGCCAGAGGGCCGGTAACGGGCTCTGTAAACTCCAGAGAAAAACCCAGAGGAGCACCCTTATAGCGGGCCCCTCCCCCACGTTTTCGGTGCGTTGCGAAGTGGCGCCATTCTCCCGGATTATTCCCTGGCGCATAGTCTGTAACTTTCACATCGCATTGAATTCCGCGGTTTTGCAACTCTGTTTTGATTTGCATTTCGGGTCCGTCAATCCAGTTTCCCCGTGCATCCACTCTGGGTTCGCCCCGTCGATTTTGTTTGGGATGTCGTGTTGGCAAATAGGGTGTGGCGGAACGCCATCTGCGCGATGTGGCCAGATAGGGGGATTGACCTTCGCGCAGTTTGAAGCCGCCATAGTCCCGTGCTCTTCCATGTCCCAGATAAATAGCGAATAATCCGGGTCGTCCTCCATGCTGCCAGATATTCTTCAACCGTGAAGCAGCGATGATCTCATCGATGGAAAAGCCACGGAGGGCGTAAAGAATCAAATGATCGATACGTCCATCTCCATCATCATCACAAGGCAAAAAGAATGCATGACTGTGATCATCTTCAAGAGCTTTTCCCTCTCCATCTTTTCCTGAAAAAACAGAGGAGCATTGCGGATTGTTCATGCCTTGTTCTTCTGCGAGACGACGGGAGAATCCCATGATGAAGTGGCGCAATTGCTCTCCAAGATAAAGGGTGTTGAAAACCAGGGGTCGGGTATCGGCCTGTACAGTGTCAGGGGCAAGAGCAAATCGGATCACGGTTGGTTGTTCAATCATTTTTCTTCTCTGACTTTGAGCAAGTCTCTTTTTGCTGCTTGATGGTCGCAAATATCTGATTTTTCGGCTTCCAGGGGGAGCACTCCATCCCAACTTCTGTAAAGTGGTTGTGTCCTGCAGAAGAGCATCAAAAAGGTTGGGGGGGAAAAGCCGGTTTGCCTTGTCTGCGATTTTTGTTTTTTCAGAAGAGGTCAATGTGACTTTTCCCACATCCTTGCCTTGTTTTTGAGCCCTCTCCTGTTTGAAGAGGAGCCTCTCCTCTTCCCCTTTGTCTATCTCCGCTTTATGGGATTTGTTGCGCCAGCGTTCATATTCCCGAGGTATCATGGGGCAGAGAACTGTTTCCACCTCCCATCCTTCAGCAGGGATACTCTCTGTATCACGAAGTTGTCTCACCGTAAACTCCGGGCAAAGCTCGCCGAAAGGAAGGAGGCGTGCTTCCACCCAGGATTCGGCACGTCCCAGATATCCCAATGCAGTGAGAAGCTGTTCGAGTAGTGTCCGCTGCTCGTCATCAAGCTCCAGTTCCGGCCAGCCCATGAGAATTCGTTCGCCTTTTTCTATATGCAGGAAAGTGTCAAAAATTTTCGAACTGTCCGGGGCTTTGTAGAGGGGCATATAATGGCGGGTATGTGCTCCAGTTGTATCGAGCAGAATGTATTCAGACAAACAGGAAGCCATATTATCCAGAAGTGCCCGAACACGGTGCTCCTCGAGATGATCTATCTTTACCCAGTAAGTGGCGGCCAGTGCACGGAGCAAACGCCAGGGGCCGGGAGGCCATTCAACAGCTCCTTCATTGACATGGCGACCCCAGGGGGTAGCATGGTAGCGCTTGCCCGGAAAAGTGAATTCTATGACAACCATATCATCAGACCTTGTACATGACTTGGGTTATGGCCGGGTCAGCAAAAAGACCTTGGGACTGCACAGCAGCTATCAGTTTGGGAAGAGACTCTTCCAGCTCGGTCAGAGAAGGAAGGCTTGTACTGTCGGGCCGGGTCACTTCGGGCATTCCGTCTTTTTCAAGATCACAGGCTGTGCGCAAGCGCAGTCCTTTTTGGAGGAAGGCCTGTATTTTGTAAAGTGCCAGAGCAACAAGAAAGTTTTCTGCTGCTTCTCCCAGCCGATAAGCCCGTATCTGGACCAAATCAAGATTGAAAAATGCCGTTATGTTTTCGGCTGTATATTCATCTCTTGCAAAGGGCACATGGCCAAATCCTTTTGCTGCTTCACCTTTGGGATTCACTTCATCTTTTTTCACACCTCCACTAGGTGCAATTCGAACATTTTTGGCTTCCACGAAACTGGACAGAGCCCGGGAAAGACGTAACCGACCGCCGGCCAGATCTTTTTTTGCAAGAAATATTCCATGAAGAAGGCATGAAGGGTCATATTTGAAAAGAGTTCGTGCGAGGGCCGCTGTATTGATGGCTCCCAGATCACTGATGTCGAGTTCCTCTTTGAGCGTGTTGTAAAAGCTTTTATCTGCGGACTCCAGAATATAGGGGCTGTTGAGGCGATGAGCTTCCAGAATGGAGTTGGTGAGTATTTCTCCATCTTTCATAACCTGAATATAGGGCATTCCGGCCAAAGGAGCTGCAAGAGAAGCGGTTGCCTCATCCCAGCAGACTGTTTCCAGTCGGTTGGCCATTGATTGTGCGCTCTCCACCAAGAGCATATCCGTTCCGTCGGCCAGAGTATAGCTGGCTGCTCCCAGATCAGGAAATCCTGTGGGCTGAAAACGGGTACCCTGCAATGGTTTGAGAGGCGCTTCGATAAGCAGGCGTGATGCGGATGCGAGTGCGTTGATCATGTCAATCTCCTTCATGTGTTAAAGAATGGTTTTATTTTCTGCTTCAGGAACATCACTTATGGATTCTTGAGCAGTAATGGACAGGCGTCCTGTCAGCTTTCTCAAGTCGTATTTTTTGAGAGGAAAAAGAACAGCGGCGGCGCAACGCTTGATCTGGTCAGCTGAAGCGGGAGCCACTCGGACAAAGCTTTTCCATCCGGAGGCATTCAGGCGTCTGGCGGCCATTCGAGTCGCTTCGACACGGCCAGCCCCAGCCAAAGCCATAATAGAGGGATCAAGAGGAATTTTTTCTTTGCTCTCCACTGCTTCGTGACTCTCCGGAAATTCGGGACAGTGTGTCAATTTGAAAAGAGCATAGGCTGGGGGGAGCGGTAGTGATAGAGGATCAGTACGGTAGTCAGAAAAATACTTCTTTCCCTTTTTCCAACGGAGGGCATTGAGTCCCCATAACAATCGTTCTATCTTTCTTTCATCCACCTGACCCAGAATGAAAGAAATAATGTCGCTTAATGGCAAAGGGCAAGCGCCGGATAAGGGAAGTTTCGCAAGACTGTTACGCTGACCATCCAGACAACGTCGTTGGAGAACAGCAATAAGATTATCTGTGAGAGTTCCATGGGTCCACACGATTTGGGGCTGGTCCATCTTTGCTGCGTCATAGCGAGTCCAAGGGCGTTGCGGGTCACAGGGCATCATGTTGCAGCGAAGGGGGCCTAAGGCTTCGTCATCCCGAATGGAAGCCAGGGCACATGCCAGGCGAAATTCGATTGATCCGTCATCAGCAGCCTGAATCCATCGGGAGGAAAGCTTAGGCAAGGGGCTCATGGCGGGCATTGTATCGCTTCCCACAGCAGCACGTGGGGAATGGACCAGAGCCTGTTCCATCCGCCCCAGCGCAATGAGAACTCCCGTAAGTTTTTGCTCTTCTTTACAGGCACGCATGAGGGCATCATCAAAATTCCGCAGCGCTGAGACAAGACGCCTGGGTGCTGTTTTGGCTGAGGCGCAGCGACGATAACGCTCCACCCAGCCATGACATTCATTGAGCAGATGAATAAGAGGGCGTTCCCGGACTTTCCAATGACCCAGATGAACAGCCAGATAGGCCTGCCCATTGCGCTCCTGAAAGCCAAAGCGATTGAAGGCCTCAATTCCTCTGTCAATCCCCAAGGTGGATAAGGCCCGGGCAAAATCTGCTCCACGTACAGCGTTGCGCCGCCCCAGTTGAGCTCGTCCTTCGGAAAGAAAGAATTTAAGCTCAGGAAGTCGACAGGCTTTCAGCCACAAAGGAGTCCAGAATTCCGCGCGAGTATTGTTTTCATCTCCATCCGAAGCACTTTCATAGGCGGCTGCTGAACTGCGCACACAAAAAGGATAGCTGAGCGATTCTTTATCCGAAGAATTCAATCGTCTGCTTCCCGAAGCTGCAAATAGAAGTGTACCTTCTATGGTCAGTAAAAAATCCCAGGGATTGTTCAAGGAGTCTGCTTCAAAAGAAGCGCCCATATTTTTTCCTCCTGCAAATCCGGGGTGAAACTGGCCTATGGCTTTTTTGTGCATACCGCAGATTTTTGTATCGTATAAGGCATGATCGAGAAAAGCAGCCGCATCAGGACGGGCTTCACCTGTGGCTATACAGAAAAGCAGATCCACACGCTGCATGAAATTAGTGGTAAAATCAAAACGTCCATCGTTTCCGCCTGTTCCCAGCAAAGGCGGATATTTGGGATTGCCTGAGGTCAAGAGAAAAGCAGCATCGAGCCAGGCCAATGCTTCCTCACACATGGTATTGCGAAGATAGCGCAGCAAATCACTCTTTTTACGAGCCATCTGCTCTTTGAACACTTTCTTTTCCTTCATGGTCAGTCCTAAAGCTTTCAAAGCAAGCCATGCCTGATCAATGGCGGTTTTATAAGGCGTGAAACGCTGATGATCAGAAGACAGGAAAGCATCAAGGATCTCAGTGTTGTCGCCCGGATAAAAACCGCTGCTTCCAGTCCAGGGCGCAAGAACAGGGGCCGGTCTGTATTCATTCAAAAAGAAAGAGAACAATTCTTCCTGGCTCAATGAAGTGGCAATCCGGAACACCTCGTCCTCCCACCAGCATGTCGCTTGGGAATCGCACTGTTCGGCAATGATTCTGAACACACCGATAGCCTTGAGATAGGTCATGAGCGGTGCGGGTGTACATCCGGGAAAAGACAGTACATTTTGTTTACTGGTACTCATGAGTTTTGCTCCTTTCTGCTGGCGCGCCAGTCAGCAATACGTACAAGGCTTTCCAGATAAGCAAGCCGGAAGGGGCCCCACTCTTCTATCAAGCGGAGACAACGCTCAAGCCAACCAGGCTCTCCTGTGGTGTTACGTCCCAATTCCATGGGTTCCAAATCCAAAATAATTTCCTCTTGTTCAGGCTCATCTTTTCCGAGACGACAAGGCGGGATTCTTTCTCCATCCCAGAGCCCTCTTGCGAATCGCCTTCCCGTTTCCGGCGGTCGTTTTTCATCAGGCATGGAACGTATGGATAGTCTTACCTTCCCATGATGGGCGGCGATCAGATATGCCACAAGATCGGAAAAACCACTTTGCAATGCTGCTAGAGCACTGGCAAGCTCATGTCTGAATTGGGGTCGAGCACCGGACACCATTTTCCGTATGCGATCTGACTTTGCCCAAGGCCCGCCAACAGGGATATTTTCTTCTTCATTGCCCGCGGCAAGACGCTGTTGAAAATAGGGATGGGCTTTCCCCCAATCATGATACCGTGCTGCAAGAAGGAGTTCTTTTTTCAGTTCCTCTTCCAAATCCAAATTTTTCAGAAGCTGAGCCATGGCTTCGGCCGTATCATCAGCGTGGTCGGAGAGGCTTACAAATTGACCGATGGAGGTGAAAGGATCGTCCGTATTTCCTTCTTCATACACTATTTCGGGCAATTGCACGGGCTTCACGGTGTTTTTGGATTTGGGAATCCATCCTGTTTCACAGGCATATCCTCCCAGAGCCGAGGGTATCATCACCTGGATACCCGGTCGAAGCTGGGCCTCATTCAAAAGCTTCCATTGCCCTTCCAGATTGTCCCAAATCCACATTTTTTCGCCATCTTTCCTTTTTCTTCGGAAAAAGTCACGAAAACTGGCGATTGATACAGGACACAGTTCTTCAGGTGTCGGAGCGGCTTCTTGATCTCCAGGCGCATCTTCCAGTTCACGCCAGAAAACCAGGAGGTCCATCTGTTCTATCTCTCGTATATAACGTGACACATCTATGTCCGCCCCTGCAAGATCAGGGGTTGTGTCAAACAGATCTTGCAGGTCTTTTTTGCGAATTACAGGATAAAGGTTTTCAGGCAACTCATCGTATATCCCTCCAATTGAAGCAGGTGCGGCGTCAGTCCGTTCTTCTAAAAGTTTGCGTGAAGCCTCCAATTGAGCCTGTGTATAGGGCAGGAAATTCTTTTCTCCGTCAGAGATATCGATCCAATAAACCTGTGCATGATCCTCCCCGGCCCATTCGCCATATCGGTTACAACGCCCAAAACGCTGTATCAGAGAGTCCCAGGGAGCCAATTCTGTGATCAAGGTCTTCGACGAGATATCAACACCCGCTTCTATGGCCTGAGTTGTGATAATGATACGCTGGGTGACATCCTCAGAATGATGCAACACCTCAAACTGTGTTGACCGTTCTGCAGACCGAAAACGGGCATGAATCAGCACCAGAGGTATTTCTTCTTTGTTTATTTTTGTCAAGGTCTCATACAATTGCTGGGCACGCTGTACGGTATTCATCACTACCAGCGTCTGCCCCTGTCTTTGTGTATGAAGCTGGAGCAGAATTTCCGCCAACTGGCTGATATAAGTTTTTCTTGTCTCAGACGACAGATTAAGATTTAGCGGAAGAAGTGTTTTTGAGGCATTTATTCTCTTTTCCAGAACAGAGGCGCTTTCATCTTCCGGCGACAAAGTCAGGCAAGTGCCTGGTTTTTCGCTATTAATCATACTGTCTGTAGTGGATAATGCTCTTTCATCGAGTGTCGCAGACATCCAAAGAGATTGGGCTGGAAAAAAATTTTTCCACTCTTTTCTGAAAGCTTCCAGCTGAACACTTGTTTTCAATCCGACGCCCATAAGCTGCGTTTCATCAAATATCCACAAAGAGTCAGAATGCAGTAATGAAAATTGGATGGGCCAGCGAAAACGGCTCACACCATAACCACGGTTCAAAGCTCTGGACAACAACATGTCCTGGGTGCCGATCAATATGCTTGAGCATTCAGGTTTCTCATCCCAGCTTTTTGCTTTTTCTCCCCCCATCAGAATATGTATTTCAGGAAAAGTCTTTTCGTCAAACAGGTCGTGAAGATTGGCAAGCCATTTCTGGCATTCTCTTTTGCTTTGCTCAACGAGAACACGCATGGGCAAACAATATACAAGGCGTCGTGGTGTCTTTTCTTTGAGTGTCATGTTACTGAAATTGAGTCGCCAAAGCCAGCTCAGCACAACAGCGGCTGTTTTTCCCGCACCGGTAGGCACAGAAAGAAGCTGAGGGAAAGGATCACTTTCAGCCAGGCGGCACTGATAGGGGAAGGGAGTATCGCCCCCGGTGGCTTTTCTGAAAAACTCTGAAAATTCCATATTCAGTCTCCTTCGTCCGGGATGTTTGCTATGGAACAAATACTGTGTCCCAATAAGGTAGCCCCGGCATGTTTATCTCTCTCTAAAGTTTTCCTTTTCAGGATACTTCAATGATCGGTCCTTTATATTGTGTCAGGTCTTTCCACCTTTTGTATTATGCACATACTGTTTATTGAGGACAAGTATAACACACTATCATTCCATCATACGGAAAACACAAAGATTTTTTGTGTTTTTCTTTCTCTTTTTCCTATACTGTCACAGTCCCTCCCAGTGAAAACACCCCTTTTTATTGTGGTTTGCCTTATGCTATAATAGAAAAACCACAATATATGGGATTTTGACTCATGCAATCTTTAAACGGTCCTAGGCGAAAAGTTCATTTTATCGGCGTTGGCGGCATCGGAATGAGCGGTCTGGCCGAGATTCTGTTGAATCTGGGGTATGAGCTTTCCGGATCGGATGTGCAACACTCTTCGATCATCCGGCGATTGCAGCAATTCGGTCTGTTGTTTCATGAGGGGCATGACGCCACCCACCTGGGGGATGCGGAGATTGTGGTGGTATCAGCCGCTATTGCGGAAGACAATGCGGAAGTGGTTGCCGCGCGGGAACGGGGTATCCCTGTCCTGCATCGCAGTGAGTTGCTGGCCGATCTGATCCGCTTGAAACCCCATGCTGTGGTTGTTGCGGGTACCCATGGGAAAACAACCACCACGTCCATGATCAGCGCCTTCCTCGATAGTGCCAATATTGGTGCGACAACGATCGTGGGCGGGATTCTGCATCGCAGTGGCACCAATGCACGTTGGGGCGCCGGGGATTGTCTTGTTGCCGAAGCGGATGAGCATGACGGTTCTTTCCTGCGGCTTCATCCCACTGTTGCCGTTGTGACAAGCATCGATGCGGAGCATCTGGAATATTATGGCACTCTGGATCGCATCAAACGTGCTTTTGTCGATTTCTGCAATATGGTTCCCTTTTACGGTCAGACGATTTTATGTGGTGATGATCCGAACTGCCGTGAGATCATGCCCCAGATAGAAGGGGTGACCCTGACTTACGGGCTCGAGGATGACGTGTCTCTGCAGGCGACCAATATCCGTAAGGGAAGATCTGTTTCCGAGAGTTCCGGCGGGGATGCATTCACTCCCTTTCGTACACTTTTCGATGTGGTGAGCCATGATCTGCGTTTCGGTCAGAAAGGCTTTCTGGGTACGGTGGAGATTCAGGCTGTGGGCCGTCATAACATTCTCAATGCGCTTGCTGCGTGTTCTGTAGGCTTGTGTCTGGGGATGCGCTTTCCCACGGTGAGTGCCGGTCTGGGTCAGTTTGAGGGTGTGCGTCGTCGTCTTCAATGGCGTGGCGAAGTGGCCGGAGTTCAGCTTGTGGAAGATTATGCCCACCACCCCACGGAAATAGCAAGCGCTCTGGAGGCCATCCGCTGGCTTGAGCCGAAGCGTATTTTATGTGTGTTTCAACCTCATCTGTACAGTCGCACAAAGTTTTTCTGTGACGATTTCGCGCGGGTCCTTTCCGGAGCCGATCGGGCACTGGTTACAGAGATTTATCCCTCCCGGGAGCAGCCCATGCCGGGTGTGGATGCGGGTTTGATCGTTGACGCTGCTTGCGAGCAGGGCATGAGCCATGTCGAGTTGTTGCAGGACATGCACAGTGTTCCCGAGGTTGTTGCCCATGATGCTGAGTCAGGTGATGTGATTTTGATTTTAGGTGCCGGGGATATCAACAAGATTGCTCCGGCTGTTTTGGCGAGTTTGAGGAAGGTTCATCGAGGAAGCACCCATGAGCGATAAAGGGAAAAAGACATCTGGTCGGGGTAAAGAGGCTCAAAAAGGAGCGAAAAAACCTTATGTCCAGGTTGCGGAAATGATTGTGGGTGGAATCATAATCCTGACTGTGCTCGCTGTTGTGATTACACAGATGCTTCCGAGGTTTACTGTGAAGAAGATTCTGTTTGAAGGCAACTTCATGGTGGATGAAGAGGAAATCCTCGATGTGGCCGAGATCAGGAAGGAGGATGCCATTTTCCGGCTGGATCTTGAAGATATCGCCCGACGAGTAGAAGAAATGCCGTATATCAAGCACTGTAAAGTGATTCGCAGTTATCCGGAGCAGGTGCTTATCCGTGTGATTGAGCGTACGGCTTTTGCCTGTGTGCTCATGCATAACCGGCTTTTTGAGATTGATCGGGAGTGCTATATTCTTCGGGAACTGACTCCCTTTTCCCTTCATACG
Organism: Candidatus Hydrogenedens sp.; assembly: GCA_012522755.1. GTDB lineage: Bacteria > Hydrogenedentota > Hydrogenedentia > Hydrogenedentales > CAITNO01 > JAAYJV01. The sequence continues at coordinate 21,730 of JAAYJV010000022.1, read as the reverse complement.
GGACCTCTGATCACGAATCTGCCCACCTTGACCGTGGGCACGCCCGGCACCCAGATCGTGAGTCCGGAATTATCGGAGGCACTGTCTTTGTGGGACATCTATATCCGCATGCCCATGTCAGAGAAGCTGACACTGTCTGAACTGTCAGCGGAGTCTCCCTCTCTTTTACGCATGTTTTTTGAAGAGCTTCCTTACGAAATCCGCTGGGGCCGTTCTGATTTTGAAGAACAGGCCACCCGTCTGAATATTCTCTGGGATGACAGACAGGGTGAGCTTCCTTGTGATTGTTATCTTGATCTGCGTTTTGATGCGGATCTGGTTTGTAAATAAACAGGCGGGTTGACTGCTCAACCCGGGAACTTATCCGGAAGGAGAACTTGAGATGGCACCGAACAATCTCTTTCAATGCTTTGAGGAGCATGCGATCATTAAGGTCTGTGGCGTTGGCGGAGGTGGCGGCAATGCTGTCAATCGCATGATCAACGCCCAGATGAGCGGCGTTGACTTTATCGCCATCAATACGGATGCACAGGACTTGCAGCAGTCTCTTGCTCCTTATCGTCTTCAGATCGGCCAGAACAACGGACTGGGTGCCGGCGCAATTCCCGAAGTGGGCCGGCTGGCTGCGGAAGAAAACCGCGAAGAAATCCACAAGATCCTCGAAGGTGCGGACCTGATTTTTCTGACTCTGGGTCTGGGCGGCGGAACAGGGACCGGAGCGGCGCCCGTGGTGGCACAGGAAGCGGCCAGTGTGGGTGCCCTGACAATAGCCGTCGTTACACTTCCCTTTGAATTTGAGGGAGCAGACCGGATGAACAATGCACTGGAAGGTCTGGAAGCACTTGAAAAAGAAGTGGACACACTGATTGTGGTACCCAATGATCGTATCGCTGAGCTCTGTGATGAGAACATGGCTCTCGTCGATGCGTTCCGCCATGGTGATGAAGTGCTTCACAATGGTGTGCGCGCCATTTCAGAACTGATCACTGAGCCCGGCCTGATCAATCTGGACTTTTCTGACCTTCGCACGATCATGGAATCCAAAGGACGTGCCCTCATGGGTATTGGTATTGCCACCGGTGAAAACCGTGCGATGATAGCAGCTGAAGAAGCCATCAATTGTCCCCTTCTGGAGCAGACCAACATTCAGGGCGCCAAGGGGGTGATCATCAATATCCGAGGTGGAAAAGACCTGCGTATGGCGGAAGTGGTCCAGGCAAACAGCTTCATCCGCAGGAACACGAGTCCCGATGCCCGGATCATCAGCGGCAATGTTGTGGATTTGGAAGATAGAGAAGAAATTCAGATTACTGTCATTGCCGCCGGCTTCCCCTGTAGAGATGCCGAAGAATACCGGACGGCGCTCAAGAGAGAAGTGATCACTCCGGCACCTGTAATGGCGGCTGTTGCTGAATCCGACAATACCCTGTTCCCTGAAAGCAACGACAGTGATGCCGAGACTGATGGGAAAGAAAATAGTTACGACCTTGTTGAGGGTGAGACGGATGATCTTTTCAGGGTTGCTGAAGAAGCACCCGCTCCGCCACCGCCGGTCTCATCCAAATCAACCTGGATGGAAGATATCAATATTCCGGCTTTTCTCCTGAAACAACATAAAGACAGGCACAGGCAATGAAAACACAATTTTTGAAACTTCTGCAGCGTTGTGTGCAGCGGGATGCCTCGGACGTTCATTTGAAGGTCGGCAGTCCTCCCTGGCTTCGTATTGATGGCATCATGGCTCCTGTTGAAGGAGAAGTTTACAGCAGTGAAATGATGGATGCCGTTCTGGACATCATGTTGAATGCGGAGCAACGCCGCTATTTCACCAAGCGCGGAGAAGTGGATCTGTCCTATACAGAGAAAGGAGTGGGTCGTTTCCGTGTGAACATCTTCCGGCAACGGGGCTTTGTTTCCTGTGTCATGCGTCGCATCAAGACGACCATTCAGACTTTTGAGCAACTGCATCTGCCGCCGGCCATGGTCACCTTTGCGGAAATGCCCCGTGGGCTCGTGCTTCTGACGGGAACCACTGGGAGCGGTAAAACAACGACACTGGCCGCCATTGTGGACTATATCAACCGACGTCGCAAATGCCATATTGTCACGATTGAAGATCCCATTGAATACCTGCATCAGGACCGCAAGGCGCTCATCAGTCAGCGCGAGATTTCCATGGATACACGGGATTTTTCCACAGCCTTGAAGGCCATGATGCGCCAGGACCCTGATGTTATTCTCGTGGGTGAGATGCGTGATCTGGAAACTTTTCAGGCGGCCATCAGTGCTGCGGAAACAGGCCATCTTGTTTTCACCACCCTGCATACAACAAACGTGGTACAGACCATTGATCGTATCATTGACCTCTTTCCCTCAACACATCATGATCAGATCCGCTCACAGCTTTCTCTCAATCTGCGGGGAATCATGTGCATGCGCCTTCTGCCCAGAGCTGACGGGATGGGGCGCGTACCCACCTGTGAGGTACTCATCGTCAATCCGGCTGCACGCAAACTGATCAAGGACAATCGTATCATTCAGCTGGACACGGTCATTGCCAGCGGTCGGGAAATGGGAATGCAGAGCTTCAATGACAGCCTCCATGACCTGATCAAGGGGGAACTGATCACAAAAGAGGTGGGCATGGATATTTCGGACAATCCGGAAGACCTCAACATGCTGCTGCAAGGCATCCGCCTGAGCTCCCGCCGGGGCGGCATCTTGAAATAGACCGCCACCGGCTGGAGGATGATTTCAGGGTCAGAGGCCCAGCATCAGTTGCCAGGGCTGCGCCAGCGCTTCGCAGAGATAGCGAAGAAAGCGGGCTGCATCGGCTCCGTCAATGACGCGGTGATCATAGGAGAGGCTCAGAGGAAGCATGAGGCGGGGCTCGAATTCACCGTCCCTGTAGACAGGCTCGATGACAGAGCGGGACACGCCGAGAATGGCCACTTCCGGAGCATTGATAATAGGCGTGAAGGCATGACCGCCCAGGCCACCCAGATTGCTGACCGTGAAGGTGCCTCCGCGCATTTCGTCGAGAGTCAATTTTCTGTTCCGTGCTTTTTGCGCCAGCTCGGCCATTTCTTGAGAAATTTCCAGAACACTCTTCTGATCCACATTGCGCAGTGCCGGAACAAGCAATCCATTTTCGGTGTCTACGGCAACGCCGATGTTGTAATATTTTTTGAGGGACAGTTCCATTTTTTCCACATCGATGGAAGCGTTGAACTGGGGGAAGCGCTTGAGCACTTCAGGCAGTGCTTTGATGAGAAAAGCGGTGACAGTCAATCGGATGTCCAGTACCGCAGCTTTGCGGGCCGAGGCTTTTCTGAAGGCTTCCAATTCGGTAATATCAGCTTTGTCAAAGTGGGTCACATGGGGAATGGTCTGCCAGCTGCTGGTCAGATGTTTCGCCGCAGTACTTTTCAGCGTACTCATGGGCACAAGTTCCGTGGCTCCCCAGGCGTCCCTTCCCGCATCACCGCTGAGGACTGGTGCAACAGCAGGATCAGCAGCGGCTGATGCAACGGGAGCGACTGCAGGGGCTTCAGCTTCACCCCCACTCTCGCGTTGGGCAAGATAGGCTTTCACATCCTGCGTGGTGACCCGTCCTGACCCATCGCCGGAAGGCACCAGCGCCAGATCCACATCATGATTCAGAGCAAACTGCCGTGTTGAGGGAGCGGCGCGTACTTTACCGGTGGGCTGACTCGGCGCAGCCACAGGAGGTGCAGCTTGCGGGGCCGGCGCAGGTGCGGCGGGTGCGGCTTGTTCTGCAAGAGCGGGCGCAGGTGCGGGTGCTGTTGGAGGCGGTGCAGCCTCTTCTTTTTTCTCGGCAACCGGAGCGGCTGGAATAGTTTCTCCGGCACTTTCCAGAATAAAGAGTACTTCGCCTGTACCGACTTTATCGCCTTCTTTGACCCGAATTTCTTTGATGACTCCGGCAACGTCAGAAGGAAGTTCCGCCACAGCCTTGTCCGTTTCCACTTCCAATACATCCTGCCCGACAGAAATGCTGTCTCCCACCCGGACAAGAATCCTTGCAATGGTTCCGGCGGATACGTTTTCGCCCAGTTCCGGCATTCTGAATTCAATTTGCATGCAATTACCCTTATTTTAAATGCTTGGCTTACAGTGACTGTTCAACTTAAAAGCGGATCCGGCTTGTCTGAAGCAATGCCGGCTGACTGCATATATTCGCTCACCTTTTCCGCGGGGATCTCGCCTTTCTGCAGGAGGGCATTCAAGGTTGCCAGTATGACGAAGCGATGATCCACCTCGAAGAAGTCGCGCAGGGATTGACGTGTTTCGCTGCGTCCGAAACCATCGGTGCCCAGACTGGTAATGCCCTGAGGCACCCAGCGGGCGAGACTGTCAGGAAGCATTTTCACATAGTCCGATGCGGCCACGACAACGCCTTCTTCCTTCTCCAGACATTGAGTGACATAGGCTTTCTTTTCGGGTGCTCCGGGATTGAGGAGATTGTGCCGATCAGCCGCCATGCCATCATGACGCAGTTCCTTATAGCTCGTCACACTCCAGACATCGGCGGCTACCTGATGGTCTCTGGCCAGGATTTCCTGCGCCTTGAGCACTTCGTTCATGATGGCGCCACTTCCCAGCAGGACGGCTTTGTGTCGGGCCTGATCTGCACCGGGAAGCTCTTCCGCAGCCCGGAACTTGTACATGCCTTTGAGGATTCCTTCGCGGATTCCTTCGCCGGAAGGCCTGGAAGGCATGGCATAGTTCTCATTGCCGATGGTGATATAGTAAAAGCAATCTTCCTGAAGGGTATACATACGATGGATACCGTCTTCAATGATGGTGGCCAGTTCGAAAGCGAAGGCCGGGTCATAGGCGTGGAGATTCGGGACGGGCATGGCCAGAAGATGGCTGTTGCCATCCTGATGCTGCAAGCCCTCACCGGCCAGAGTGGTCCGGCCGGAAGTACCACCCACCATGAATCCACGGGTGCGCATGTCGCCACCGGCCCAGACAAGATCGCCCACGCGCTGCATGCCGAACATGGAATAATAGACGAAGAAGGGAATGGTGTTGATTCCCTGGTTGGCATAGGCGGAACCGGCTGCGAGGAAAGAAGACATGGCTCCGGCCTCAGTGATTCCTTCTTCGAGGATCTGGCCATCTGTGGCTTCTTTATAGTAGAGCAGATTTTCAGCGTCAACAGGCTCGTAGAGCTGTCCGATGGAAGAATAGATACCGAACTGTCTGAACAGGCCATCCATACCGAAGGTGCGTGCTTCATCAGGCACTATAGGCACGATAAGCTTGCCTATTTCGCGATCACGCAGCAGTTTCATGAGGATACGGACAAAGACCATAGTAGTGGATGCGGGACGGTCCGAGCCGGTCTGAAATTCCTCGAAGAGGGACTCATCAAGTTTTTTGACGGGCGGCACATCAACAACACGCTCAGGAAGATAGCCACCCAGGGCTTTGCGTTTCTCGTGAAGATACCGCATGCTGGGGCTGTCTTCAGGGGGGCGGTAGAAGGGGGCGTAGGCGATTTCTTCGTCTGAAATGGGGATGCCGAAGCGCCCGCGGAATTCCCAGAGTTCCTCTTCATTGAGTTTCTTCTGCTGATGCGTGATGTTCTTGCCTTCTCCACTTTCGCCCAGGCCGTAGCCTTTGATGGTCTTGGCGAGGATCACCGTGGGCTGGCCTGTATGGTTCACAGCACGGTGATAGGCTGCATATACCTTGAGAGGATCATGTCCCCCACGCTGAATTTTGCGCAGCTGGGTGTCACTGAATTTGTCTAGGAAAGGAGCCAGGCGCGCATCTTTTTCCAGCATTTTTTTGCGGATATAGGCACCCGATTCCACACTGAATTTCTGATACTCACCGTCCACGATGGAACCCAGGACTTCAGGGAGAACGCCTTCGGTATCGGAGGCGAAGACAGGATCCCATTCACTGCCCCACAAAACCTTGATGACATTCCATCCGGCCCCTCTGAAGTGTCCTTCAAGTTCCTGAATGATCTGGCCGTTACCGCGTACAGGCCCGTCGAGGCGCTGCAGGTTGCAGTTGACGACAAAAATCAGATTGTCCAGGCGCTCGCGGGCCGCCAGGGTAATGGCACCGAGAGATTCCGGTTCGTCCGTTTCACCATCGCCCAGAAAAGCCCAGACATGGCCGCCATTGGCTGCTTTGAGTCCCCGGTTTTCCAGGTAACGATTGAAGCGCGCCTGATAAATGGCCATGATGGGGCCGAGCCCCATGCTCACCGTGGGATAGCTCCAGAAGTCAGGCATGAGCCAGGGATGAGGATAAGAGGAGAGACCTCCCCCTTCTTTGAGTTCGCGACGGTAGTTGGTCATGAGTTCGGAGGAAATACGTCCTTCAAGAAAGGCTCGCGCATAAATTCCGGGGGACGCATGACCTTGAATGAAAAGCTGGTCGCCACCGTAATCGGCGGATCGGTTTCGGAAGAAATGATTGAAGCCCACTTCATACAAAGTCGCGGCGGAGGCGTAAGTGGAAATATGACCGCCTATGCCGTCGGAAGCCTGATTGGCCTGAACCACCATGGCCATGGCATTCCAGCGGATGAGTGATTTGTTGATACGTTCCAGATCACGGTCTCCGGGATACGGCGGTTCCTCCTCTTTGGGAATGGTGTTCACATAGGGAGTTGTTGCTGAAAATGCGCTGATTCCCGTCTCTCTGTTGAAGCCCTGTTCCAGTTCACGCAGCAGAAGCCCTGCAGCCTCCGGGCCACTTTGATTAACAACGGCGGCCAGTGCCTCTCGCCAGTCTTGAAGCATGTTTTTATCGAGCATACTCATAATCTACCCTTTTCGTTCCTTATACATAGTGGCTGCGGTGGGAAACAGGTTCAGTTTGAAGGCTGGATCCGGCCATCCTGGAGCTTGTTGGATTGGTTTGACCACACCTTCACTTTAGTGAACACCATTTGGCGGTGTCAAATTTCCAAAGAAGCGGCCGTTTTGGACAATCAGATAAATCGTCTTATGACATACGTTGCATTGTATCTGCGAGCCGTCGACGGCGTTCTGGTCAAAACGAATGTAAGTGCTGCAGAAGGGGCAGGAGATGCTGTGGGCCTCATTCTTGTTGTAATCCTGGAGAATCTGGTCAATCTTCCCTTTGTGATAAGAGCGTTCCAGAGCATCCACCATTACCGGATCAAATTGAGTGCCCTTGTTCTCAATAATTTTTTCCAGAGCTCGCGTAGGTTCCATCCCCTTACGGTAGGGGCGTGTGCTGGTCATGGCATCAAAGGCATCGGCTACGGCAATGAGACGCCCTTCCTCGGGGATATATTCTTCTTCCAGCCCGAAGGGATAACCGGAGCCGTCCCATTTTTCATGATGGTACAGACAATAGGGAATAAGAGGATTGAGAAATTTGATATCCCGCAGCAGATCGGCTCCCCGTTCAGGATGCACTTTCATCTGAGCGAATTCATCGTCGTCCAGGGGCGCCGGTTTACACAAAATCGCATTGTCCACGGCTATCTTGCCCACATCATGAAGTACTCCGCCCATCTGCACTTCTTTGATTTTCTCTTCACTCCAGCCAAGTTCACGGGCCATCTCCATGGCGATATTGGTAACACGCCAGGTATGTCCGACCGTGTAGTGATCCCGCAATTCAATGGCATTGGCGAGAGCGACAAGCGTGTCCTGATAGGACTGTTCTATCTGCTTCAGATACTGGGCGTTTTTAATGGCCGAGGCGGCTGATGCGGCGAGAGCCACCAGCAGTTCCAGATCAGAATGAGTAAAAGCATTCTCCAACCCGCGGTTGTCCACATAAATGACACCGAGGCATTCCTGGCGGTGTGTAAGGGGCACGCACATGCTCGACGAGATATTCTGAGCAATGATGCTCTGGCCCCCGCCCATGCCGGCCCCTTCAGCGGCATTGCTGGTGATGATTGCTTCGCCATTTTCAAAAACACGGGCGATGATGGAGGAGCTGACCTGGACCGTCTCTCCCGGATCCTGATTTTTAACATACTCCACGGACAGCTCTGTTTTGTCTTCCTGTTTGAGCAGGATGAGCCCGTTATGCGCTTTGACCAGAGAGAAGACCTCATCAATAACCGTCTTGAAAACCTGCTCCAGTGAAAGCTCGCCGGCAATGGCCTGATTGGCTGCATAGACGGCCTGCAGGCGTTTCTGTATTTCTTTCAGTTCAACAGCTGATGCGGAGGCACGGGGAGATTGAAAAAAAGTCTTGTAAACGGTATCCGCTTTTTTGGACTCAATGCCGGAACCTTCCGAGGACTCATTGGGAGGCTGCATGGAACCCAGCTCCTGCGGCTCGGGTCGATGGTATTGAACCTGCTGCTTGCCCAGACGGATAATATCACCATCCTGAAGGAAGTGCTCGGTTATGCGTACGCCCTGAACATAAAGACCGTTTCCACTTTCCAGGTCTCTGATCAGCACACCCCGTGAAGTACACTGAACAACGGCATGACGCCGGGAGACCTGAAGATCCGTCAGACGCAGGGTATTGGATTCACTGCGCCCTATGCTGATCGTTCCTTTGACGGGTACAACCAGCCCCTCTTGTGTGCCCGTAAGTACTATCAAATGTCCATATTCGGCCATGAAAAATCCCCTCTAAAGAACAATTCTTCCCTGGTGGATATGAATATTCTCTATGCATCAGTATATAAACAGTACGAATTGAAGTCATACTGAATAACGTTATTCCTCAGTGCTTTCTTCCTTTTCCTTCTCTTCACGAATAAAGGCAACTGTTTTTTCGAGGCCATCAGCGAGATTGATCTGAGGTTTCCAGCCCAGGACACGCTCCGCTTTGGAACCTGTAATATAGATCCCCTCCACTTCACCGCGGCGCAGAGGCTTGAGACTGGCCCGGCCTTTGTATCCGGTCAGTTTGGCGATTTGAGTATAGAGTTCTTTTACGGTGACGGGTATTCCCGATCCGAGGTTCACTGTTTCGCCTGAGCCTTTATCAAGAGCCAGGAGGTTGGCTGCTGCAATATCGGAAACATAGACATAGTCGCGGAATGCTTTTCCTTTGCCGTAAAGAGTCGGTTGACGACCGTCCAGCATCAAACCCGTAAAGATGGAGCAGACCCCGGCTTCGCCCTGAGGATTCTGACGGGGACCATAGACATTGGGATAACGCAGGATGGTATAGGCCAGCTTGTGCATCCGCGAATAGAGCATGATGTATTGCTCCACGCAAAATTTACTGGTGCCATAAGGACACTCCGGGCGGGGAAGGCTGTCTTCATCAGCGGGCAGCTCTTCGGGAGTACCATAGATCGCACCGCCTGTGGAGGAAAAGATTATTTTTTTAGTCTTATAGGCAACGGCGAGTTCCAGAAGATTCAAGGCTCCGCGAATATTCACATCGGCATCATAGAGGGGATCATCCACACTCTTGCGAACATCAATCTGAGAAGCATGGTGGCTGATGACATCGGGTTTATGTTTCTGAAAAATCTCTTCGATTTGTGGAGAACGGATATCCGCTTCAATGAAGATGGCCTGCTCATTGACAAAATCAGGATCACCCGAAGAGAGATCGTCCAGCACAACTACGGTATGCCCTTTTTCAATAAAGGCATCCACCACATGAGACCCGATAAAACCGGCACCGCCAGTGACCAGAATCGTCCGTTTTGACATTCACAATCTCCATCTTTTGGGTATGCATAGGACAGGTAAGAGAACATGATGCCGCTGACCCGTCCATGATACGCAGGCTGAAATAGCAAGCTTGTGTATACAGTATACTTTATTCTCATCATCCAGTGCACAATGTTCAACTTATGCTTTTTTACACTATAAGGTCCGGGAAAAAACAGGGGCCGAGGAAAGCGCAACGCAGCATAGCCGACACCAAATCAGCCTTTCTCTTTTAACCACGTCAATCAGGTCACACACGGAAAAAATTAAGACAGCATAAAAAAGATCTTCAGGCTCAACACCGTCCACTGACACTGCACACATATCCTGGCCCCACCCGAGCCCCTCGCACATCCGTCCGATCCGACTGATCCGACTGATCCGACCGATTCCCCGGAGGCCACTTATCCCTTCAAGTCTCTTATTTACCCCAAGACATAGCCCGCCGTCATGCCCGTTTTTTTTGCGACCGGCCTTGCCATCAAAGCATTCAACCATAACAACGCAAAGATAGACGGTTATCCAGATTGGGAAGACTTTAAGGGGAATGACCGCTCTCTTGAGTGTTTTATCTTGCCGACGCACTGTTTACCAGATGTCTATGTCATCATACGCTGTCTGCCAATGTGGAAATTGGCGTTCCCAGGAGTGAATCTCAAGGTCTTTCAAGATTTCCCGAAGGTATTATTCTTTTTGAATATCAGAAAACAACTCAGCAACTCTGTGATCCTGTGATATGTCGAAATCCAGGGCTTGCTATGATTACACCATAAACTACTTCAAAAAAATAACAGAGGTTGACGGTTGACAGCACAGAAAGACACATGCCGCTCTCTGAACAAGTCTCTCAGCCTCTTATGCGAATCTTGACATAGAGCCATAGTGCCGTTATAATCCAAAACAGTTTCAATCAGAAAGGATGCGATGAAAGGTATAGTACTTGCCGGTGGTGCCGGAACACGTCTTCACCCGCTGACCGTGGCTGTGAGCAAACAGTTGCTTCCCGTTTATGACAAGCCCATGGTTTATTACCCTTTGAGCATGCTTCTTCTTGCGGGGATACGGGACATCCTTCTTATTTCCACGCCTCACGACCTGCCCCTGTTCAAAAAACTTCTGGGCGATGGAGAACAATTCGGTATCCGTCTGAGCTATGCTGAACAGCCGGAGCCCCGTGGTCTTGCCCAGGCTTTTGTGATCGGCGAGGAATTCTGTGCGGGCGAGCCTGTTGCACTGGTGCTGGGCGACAATATTTTTTACGGCAACAACATGTCTCAGATGATGACAAGTGCAGCCGCTACTGAGGAAGGTGCTGTTGTTTTCGCCTATTATGTCAGCGATCCGCAGCGTTATGGGGTAGTGGAGTTTGATACTTCGGGGAAAGCTGTCAGTATTGAAGAAAAGCCGGATAATCCTAAAAGCAACTTTGCCATTCCGGGCTTGTATTTCTATGGCTCCGATGTGGTGGAATTTGCGAAAGATCTGAAGCCGGGCCGCCGGGGAGAATTGGAAATCACCGATCTCAACCGGATTTATCTGGATCAGGGACGGCTTCGAGTGAAAGTATTCGGACGCGGCGTTGCCTGGCTGGATACGGGAACCAACAGAAGTCTTCTTGATGCGACCATGTTCGTCCAGGCCATTGAAGAACGGCAGGGCTTGAAGATCGCCTGTCTCGAAGAAATCGCTTTCAAAAAAGGATGGATCGATCTGGCGTCCGTGAAAGAAACGGCGGCGCGTATGGGCAACAGTGCCTATGGCGACTATTTGCGCCTGCTCGTGGACAGACAGGAAAAGCGTGACGCCTCTGCAGGATAGATCTGAGCAGACTGCTGACGATTACAAAAGGAAACATTGTTATGCAAAAGATTCTGGTCACAGGTGGTGCCGGTTTTATCGGATCCGGTTTTGTACGCACACAGCTGCGCGACTATCCCGACCAACATATCGTCGTCCTGGACAAATTGACTTATTCGGGCAATCTGGACAATCTCAAGGATCTCGATCAGAACCGTTATACCTTCATTCAGGGCGATGTCAACGACCCGGAGTGTGTAGGGAAAGCACTGGAAGGATGTGAGGGCATTGTACATTTTGCTGCGGAGAGCCACGTGGACAGAAGCCTGAGCGGCGCCTCGGACTTCATCGATACCAACGTGGGCGGTGTGAATACCCTTCTGAGCCAGGCTCGTGAGCTGGACATAAAACGCATTCTTCTGGTGTCCACAGACGAGGTATACGGCAGTGTTCTGGAGGGGTCCAGTGTGGAGGATTCGCCTATCGTACCACGCAATCCTTATTCCGCCAGCAAAGCGGCCGGTGAACTGCTGGGCGTTTCCTATTTCGAGTCTTTCGGTATGCCCATTGTCATCACCCGCGGTTCCAATACTTATGGCCCCTACCAGTACCCGGAAAAAGTGCTGCCTCTTTTCATCAGTAATGCCATCGACAACGAAGCACTGCCTTTGTATGGCGACGGCAAAAATGTACGGGACTGGCTCCACGTGGAAGATCATTGCTCAGGCATAGATTTCGTCTTCCGTAAAGGCGAGCCCGGGCAGGCCTATAACATTGCCGGGGAGAATGAGCGGGAGAATATCTTCCTCACCAAAAGAATCCTGTCATTGCTGGGTAAGCCTGAATCCCTCATCCGCTATGTGGAAGACCGGACCGGGCATGACCGCCGTTATTCCATCGACAGCAGCAAATTAAAGAAACTCGGCTGGGCGCCGAAAATCGATTTCGATGAAGGAATCAAGCTCACTGTCCAATGGTATCAGGAAAACGAATGGTGGTGGCGCAAGATCAAGAGCGGCGAATTCAAAGCCTATTACGAAGAACATTACAGAAAGCGTTTGGAAGAAAGCACCAGCGAATAGGCCGCAACTGTCAATCCGTAATTGCTTTCAAAAAGTCACAGGCATGGCTTTCCCAATGGAGGTTTTCCCGGGCATAGGCAATGCAACGGCTGCGCATGGCGCCACGATCTTCAGATGCTTCCTTTAAAAACTGCAGGAGGCTGGCCAGACTTTCTTCGAGCACCTCCTCCCCATCCAGCAGTGCCCTGTCCACGATCATGCCCAGACCTTGCTCCGCCACGATGTCGCTGAAATCGCCGATGCCTTCCGTAAGCAGGACGGGCAGACCTGCCGCCAGATATTCTCCAAACTTGGTGGGCGATGCCACCTCATTGACAGGGTCGCTGCGGCGCAACAGGAGACCGGCGTGAGCAGCCTGCAAATAATGAGGCACTTCTTCATGACCCGCCTCAAGCATGGTGATGGCTGTCTCAGGGATATGGTATTTCACAAACCACTGACGGGCCTGGTCATGTTCTTTTTCTGGGAGGAGTAACAGGAAATGAAGTCGGGACTCTTTTCGGCGAAGCTGTGAGAAGATACGCAACATTTCCTCGCCACACTGCCAGGCCGCCAGGGTGCCCACATAGGCGAGGACCAGCGCATCTTCGGGAATATCTAATGAGACAGCATCGCCCCTGACAAACTGCCTCTCCGCCACGCAGCAAGGCAGGATTCTATAGTTGTCGCCTCTGTATGCGTACTTTTTCTGAAAGTGTTCCTTCATGGCTTGAGACACAAAGATATTCAGGTCCGTTCGGAAGAGCGTCGCCAACTCCAGTTCATTCACCTTCTCCAGCCGTGTCGCTGCCGCACCGCCCATGGCTTCTTCCTCCGGCGACACTCCATGGCAGTCGAAGAAGAGTTTGAGTTCAGGACGGCGTTCTTTCATCAAGCTGCCAATACGCGCTGCATACAAAGCTTCGGCATGGACAATATCGATGGCTTCCTTCTGAATAACTGTTTCCAGAGAATCAAGCAAAGCTTTGGCTTGGGCTGCATCCAGATTCATATCAAAGAAATTGGGAGCTTCATGAAGAGAGACAATGCAGGGCAAGGAGTCCAGTTCTTTTCTCAGACTCTTCAGGGCTGCTTTATCAGCCTCAGGGTGACAACAGGCAAAACAGACGTGGGCTCCTGTGCGCGCCCAGGCACGGATTTCCTGTTCAATGCGGATGCGATAGCCACCGCGATTACCGGGAGCGAGATAACCCAGAAAAAGCATATTCGGAAGGAGTTGCTTGCTGGTCTCACGCCATTGGTCAGACATTACGGCAGGCCACTGGCTTTCAAAATAACGCATAATTCTGGCGTCCAGCTGCACACAAAGCACTTTTTCTGAAAAACGCTCTTCCGCATAAGCTCGACTGAAGGTAGAAGCGTCTTTCAAAGCGTCCTTTTCGAGCATACCTAATATTTGCTCTGCCCCTTCCTCCGGTGTTGACCAGACAAAGCGGGCTGGATAGATGCGATTGGCCCCTTTCCAGTCACGGATACTGGGAACACAACCGGCAAGCATGCTTTCCGCTGTCGAGAGGTGACAGCCCTCATGATCGCTTGTGGAAAGTAAAAAGCTGACTGTGGAATACCACTCCGGCATGTCCGAACCGAATTCATAAAAAACGACACTTTCAGGGTTGGGCAGGTCTTTTATTCTGTCAAACACACGAGCATACCACTGCATCTCTTTTTCGCGTTCCAGCATCCAGGGATATTCTTCAGGACCTTTGCCTTTGATGTGGAGTGAAAATTCCGGATGTCTTTCCTGAAGCAAGGTCAGCATATCCACTGCCAGGTCCAGACGTTTCATAGCCGGAACCATTCCCACAAAACCCAGGCTGTAGGGGTCTCTTTCCTTCTGCCAGGTTCCGGCATAGGCACTGAGATTTATGGGACAGTTCATTACCTGCGCTTTTGAAGAGGCAAGAACAGGAAACTCTCTGATCATGTGATCATAAATTAACGGAGTTACCAGAAAAAGCTTGTCGACTTTTTTCCAGTCAGTCTTGTAAATATGCCCCAGTCTTTCCCGATAATTCCATTCCTGGCTGTGAAGCCGTGCGAAAAGCAGTTGTCCCGGTCTTTTGTGTTTTGAATACCACACCAGGTTACCCATGGCCCATTCACAGAAGATGACATCTGCCCAGGCCAGGCATTCCCGCGACTGTTTTTCCGAAGCGATCTCATGGCCGGGATGCTCATCCACACGAAACTCATAGCGCGGATCATTGGAGAAATAGTCCTTGAAAGGGCCCGTAAATTTCAGATCATGACCAGCCAGAAGAAAACGTATGGGCCGGGCCGGTCGTGATTTGAGATGGGTCTCTTCCTTTAAAGAAAAGAGATCAGATAAAAACCTGGGCAGAAATTTCATCGGATAAAGGCTCCGGATGGTTGGGACTGTGAAGGAACTCAAAAGCATGACGGCTGTAACAGTCTACGGAAAGGCCTATAGGTTCATGAGCGTTAATACGACTTACAGGAAACTCAAAAAGCTCTTCCATTTTACCGATCAATGTAGCTGCAAGAATATGCTCCGAAAAAGAACTCTTCAATGGACAGGCCACAGGCCCTTTGCAGGCGGATCTGTGAACTGAATCTGTGAAGTTCTGTGCTTCACAAAACTTGCCATCCTCATTCAGTCGGAAACAATCAGACATGGCCGAGAGAGAAGCCCCTGAATAACCCATGGCCTGGACGGCATCGAGCAGATAATTGGGTCCGTAAAAACTCTTGCCATCCCATAAGGCGAAAAGAGCCTCTCCATGATCTTTTTGTAATTTTGCAATGGTCGAAGAACCATTATAAGGTTCAACAGCGATATCCTTGGCTGTCAGTGCGGTAATTATTTTTGCGTGGGCCTCTTCCTGACTGCATGCGCTGATGGATGCCTCTTCGGGTTCACATCCCGTTTTATCCAGCCATCGCTCCAAGGCTACCTGACGGGCTTTCATATGCTCACCGCTTTTCCTGATGAAAACACCGGCGGGAAGAAAACGCTGAGAGAGAATTTCGCGAATGATCAACTCTGGAAAGCCACAGCCCACATCCAGAATCAGAAACAGCTCGGGCCCGGAAGAAGGAGGAGCCAGATTAAGTTTGGACGTGATCTCTTTGAGTCTGTGTTCATAACAGTGCTTTTCCATTACAGACCTGACACCCAAAGCAGCCCGACGATACCAGTACGCATGGTCTTCCAGGAGAGGCTCCAGATAACGTCGGACTTCCGGAGCACTGCTCGCCTGAGGAACAAGATCGCCAAAGACTCTGGTGACCCCTTTACTGGGTGTGGATATGACCGGCGTACCGCAAGCGAGCAGTTCAAAAACCCGACGGGCAAACATGGTGGGTGAATCCTGCACGGAGTTCACGTTCAAGAAAACCTTATAAGCCTTGTAGGCTTCAAGCATTTCTTCGTAACTGAGCTTGCCTTTGATGTATGGTTGAAATTGCTCTGGAAAGAGGTAGCGCTCCCGATCGTCTCCCTGATGCCCGTGCATGCGATCGTAAATCTCCAGACCATAAGGGACGCTCCCGGCCAGTATGGCATCCATCTGTCGGCGACGCTCAGGGAAACAGTCGGCATAATAAGTCCCGGCAAAACAGACTTTCTCTTCCCTTCTTTTTTGTGAAATGGGATTGTGAATAGCGGGCTGGGCCGCAAAGAGCAAGGGATAAACACGATCGTGGCCGCAACGTTCCTTATAAGCAGGAACACAATTTTCATCTGTCGTAAAAATATAATCAAACTTTACGGCTGTCTGGATAAAGCGGTCAAAATTGGGCGGGTCTTCCTTGTTCCAGAAAACCGTGGGAATGTCATGCTCATTACACCATTGAAGAAGATCATCCAATTCCTTGCCGGCCGGGTTGGCATAAGAGGCAATACGATATTGCCAGGCACCGTCATTGCCGTTCCAGGCCGATTCAACAAAAAGAAAATCAATCTCTTCGCGTTCAAAGACCTCTTTCCAGTCGTCTGGAGTGACAGGAAAAAAGGAGGCTTCAGGCGCAAAGCAGCTGTGTGAAAAGGTGTCCAGAATGGAGGCGATTTTCAGCTCCTTCAGCGCCTGGTCTGTCCGGCGCAATCTGCGGGCTGCAGGATGAACAAGACTTGGCTGTGGTTCAGAGACAGGAATCACAACCGGATCTGGCCCAACAACGGTTGCTGTCTTCTCAGGGGAAGTTCCGGCTGCTGGCTTTTCCTCCGCGGAAGGTGTGCTCATCGGAGTTGAAGTGGCCGCAGTCTCTCCTCCTTTGGACACAAGTCCGAGTCGCCGACCCACAGCGCGAAGATAATAGAACGCGATCTTCCAGGGAGAATGAAGTATATCTTTGGTTTTCAGCCAGGCCTGTTCTGTTCGCATGAGATCCTGACGCAGCTGCTCATTGCGACTGGATAACTGAGTACTCTCAGCCTGAGAAGAAGCCAGTTTCGTCTGGAGTATTTGTTTTTCAGCACAAAGCTGATCATGGGTCTTCTTGAGATTCTTATGTGTTTCTGTCAGCCCCTGATACAGCGTCTGTTTCTCTTTCAACTTGGCCTTGAGCGTCTCCACCTGACTTCTCAGAACATCATTAATCCGTATAAAGTTCTGGTCATGGAGAAATTGCGTTTCCAGTTGTTTTTCGCGCAATTTGAGAGACAGTTTGTTCTCTTGAATGGTCTGTTTCAGCTCATTGATTGCCTTCTCGCTTTCCTGACGGTATTTTGCCAGTTCTGCGAGAACCACATCGGTCTCACCGCGAAAGCTGCTCAGAAACTGTGTAATTCCCGTCTCCAGAGCCCAATCATCGGCTGCATAAACCAGCAGCATCTGCTGACCTCGCCAGCAGAGACCTTCGCGCATGCTTGTGTCCAGTACCTGAAAGTGAACACAGGTCCAGCCGGGCCATCGGACGGGGAGATTGCTGTCGAGAAAGCGGAAAAAGTGTTCCGGATCTTTTCTTGCAGGATCCTCCGCATAGGGCACGAGAATGATGATCATCTTTTCGGCCACCTGTGCCAAGGTCTGCTGAATGATGGTGATGGGATTGGAGAAATGTTCCAGGACATGGGAAGTGAAAACCACATCATAGCGGGGTAAAGAAAATTCTTCGGCGAGCCAGTTTTCCGCCGCAAAGGGCAGATCAGGAAATTTCCGTTGCGCATTTTCAATGGCTGTTGCCGACACATCCACCCCGGTGAGCTTCAATTCGGGGTATAGCTGATTCAAATAAGCGACAGCCTCCCCTTCCGCGCAGCCCCAATCGCAAAAAGTCATGGCCGCCTTCTGCATCTCCTGAAAGAAGTGTGAGGGAAGGTATTGAGCCAGGAGCTCGCCATAGGCATGGGTATACTGTTCGCCGCCATTGGAAGCCCAGTCTTTTTGAAAGCGCTTATCCCAATATTCCGGGGAGTTGATGTCAGAATGCTTGTCCATTGCACGCTCCAAATGATTTTACGCTTCTAAAAAGACAGCGGTGGCATCAGGTTCATAAATACCGTAACGGGGTCTGTCGGAAAGAATGGAAAAGTAATGAGCATTCTCCACATAATCCATATAGGCACGGCGCCCTTCCAGGGGATAGGCAATTGCGAGAACAAGAGAGTAATCGCCCGGAGCAATCTGCAGCGGAAACTGAAAACGCACCCGGATTTTTTCACCCGCATCAGGCGGATCCACAAAAACACCGAGCCGGTCCGTGCTGATGGATATAATGTCGAGCCCCTGTCGATTTTTGATAGCAAAAGCGACTGAAAATTCCTCGTCGAGAATCTTGTCCCCTGCTTCCGCTTCCACATTGAGTTGCATCATAGAACCGAATTCATAGGATTTGGATATTTTGCCGGAACCGTCGTGCAAAGAAAAAGCGTTCACCCGTGCTTCGCCATTGCCCCAGCGACGCAATGTTTCTGTCCGGGAAACACTTTCCAGAGGAACCAGTGGAAAATCCCCTTCTTCTTCGAGGCTGGTCGATTTTTGAGGACTTTCGACTTTCAATTTGGGTTTGGGTTTGTCTTTTGTCGCTGTGCCGAAAAGCACTTCGCTGTAATGACCCGTCACCTCTCGGGTATCGCCATCCATTTTGATCCTGCCTTCATCGATCCAGATGACCCGTGAACAGAAGGAACGCAAGGTTTGAAGACTGTGGCTCACCAGCAGGATGGTCGTTTTCTGCTCCACCATCTCACGCATACGCTGCATGCATTTCATTTGAAAAGCACCGTCACCCACAGAGAGTGCTTCATCAATAATGAGGATTTCAGGATCGATGAAGGCCTGTACGGCAAAAGCCAGACGCATTTTCATACCGCTGGAGTAAGTTTTGACAGGCTGGTTGATGAAATCACCGATATCGGCAAAAGCGGCAATGTCATCGTATCTTTCGGCTATCTCCTTTTCGGACATGCCCAGAATAGCCGCATTGAGCAATACATTCTCATGGCCCGTGAATTCCTGGTTGAAGCCGCTGCCCAGCTCCAACAAAGCGGTAATACGCCCGGTGGTATGACACTGTCCGGAGCTTGCCGCAAGGGTACCGGCAATGACCTGCAACAGGGTACTTTTACCTGCGCCGTTGCGTCCGATAATGCCCACACTCTCACCGGGCTTCACCTGAAAGCTGATATCGTCCAAGGCTTTGAATTCGCGGAAAAAACGTTTTCTATAGCCGCAAATCATCTGCAAGAGCCGATGGTGGGGAGCTTCGTAAATATGATACACCTTGCTTACATGCTGTAAATCCAAGGCATAAGAATCAGAGCACATCGGCAAAGCCCTTCTTCGTTCTCATGAACCAGAGATAACCCAACTGAAAGACAATCAGAGACAGGACCGTGAGTCCGGCAAGAATACGCCAGTCGGGCCAGTAACCATAAATCAAAATCCGCCGCATCTGGTTGACAAAATGTGCTATGGGATTCACCAGCAGAATATAATGCCAGGGATGAGGAATGCGATCTGTATCATAAAATATGGGCGTAAGAAAAAGAAGCATGCGCAGCACAATGGTAATGAAATGGCTGAGATCGCGAATGAAAACACCCAGAGAGGCGCAGAGCCAGGAAACACCTATGGTGAAGAGGCTGAGCGGGAACAAGATCAAAGGCAGAGCCACCAGAGTCACGGAAAGACTGTCCATGAAGATGTAGGCTCCTGCGATGACCATGACCAGCCAGATCATATTGGGAATCAGAAAACTGATGTGTGTGGAAAAGGGAAGGATTTCCAGTGGAAAAACAACCTTCTTCACATAGTTGGGGTTGTTGCTCACCACCTGAACAGAGGCGCCAAGTGACTCCGAAAAGATCTGATAGACTGTCAGTCCGCACAGAAGCACAATGGCAAAAGCCATTTTCGAGTCACCAACACCATGACCCCACCTGGCCTGAAAGACGACGCTGAACATGAAGGTGTAGATGCAGAGCATGCATACAGGCGTGATCACCGTCCAGAGAAGACCGAAGAGGCTGCCTTTGTAACGCTGTGTGAGGCTGCGCCAGCCAAAACGCCACAGCAGAACACGGTGATTTCTGATGAGACTCAGGGGTGTGCCCATGCCACCTCAACAGTTCCCGGCGAGACGGCATTCCGGGACAAACCGACATTGACTACAGAGGCTTCAAAAGAAGAGAGTTGCACGGCTTTTTCAGCCTTGGCAAGGGAGAAATGCACTGTGACCCGACTGAGGTTCTCCAGGTCTTTGGCGGAAACAATCCACGTCGCCCGTAATTGCTGCCATTGGCCCTGTCCATTATAGACAGACCTTTTGTATTTACGCTGTACATTGTCCCCTTTACCATATACAAGTAAAAAAGAAAGATCCACATCGGCTTTTTGATCGGATCTGACCATGGCGGAAACAGACAGCATGTCTCCCGGTCGCAAGGAAGATACCGGCACATAGTCCTGTTGGAGGAAGCCCAGTTTGGAATGAAAAACCTCAATTACGGGCTTCCCTTCATAAAATTCTTCGCTCTTTTTTATTTCCAACTCACTGTAGGGAACATAAACCCAGTGGGCCAGACGCCCATCTTTCCATTGATCCAAATCGGAATTGAGCAATCGGGGTATAGTGCTCTCTTCCGCTGCCAGGGGAATCAGGCAAAATACAGCCAATATCCCTATACCCACACTATATATAAAACTCTTCTTGTCAGTCATGATTCTTTCTACCGGAATTTCTGTTGAACAGAGGTATCTTCTGCACCGAATTCCCTTATATAAAGCCTTGTCAGAATGATTCTGAGTATACGGCAGCCCTCGGGAGTAAGTCAACTGTTCTTGCTCCTTTGAAAGTTCAAAAGCAAAGGACAATATTTTTCTTTTTCATCACATGAGGTAAAAGGCACAGCCCCAATACCCAGCCCCAACCCCGGACTTTTGCAGATCCGACTGATCCAACCGTCTCCCGGCGAAAAGCAACTCCCTGAAAACTTCTAAAAAACAATATTCCACCTCTTAATCAGGAATGTTTTCTTATACAAGACTCGAAAACTTTTAAGCTTTCATGAAAATATAACAACTTTTACCTGTGTTTTTGATATACTGGTGACAACAGTGTGTGCTATAGTGTAGTATATAAAGGCACAGGAATAGCGTGCATAAAAACCTTTCCTTCTTCCAACAGTATATCGAAAGGAAAACCTGATGAAAACTTGGAAGTATTTCCTTGGCGAAACCGTCAACATGAATCTCTCTTATGCCTCAACTTTCTTGTCCGTGTTGATGCTTTTCACTGCAATTGCCTTCTCACCGATGGCCATGGCCACCAGCGACGCTTTTCATCCCGCTGACACCAGCAAGAACAAAATAATCGACCAGGAAGAGCTGGACTCATATGTCCGCCTCTGGCAAGAAGAGGACGCCCCCTTTATCTATGCCATCAGAGCACTCTATCTCGTACATTCCGGTGGAGCCTACGCTTGGGATCAGTCTCTGGAAGCTCCGGAATGTTGGTACCCTTTCCCGGAAGGAGAAGCACAAATCCAGCTTTTCGGTCCGGAAGAAGTTGTTGTTGAATGTGCAGAGAGCTTCGACGATCCCGGTGTGGAAGCTCAGGACATCGACGGCTCTGTTCTGACCGTCACTCCCACCGTCACCTTGGACGGTCTTCCCGTGGATTCTGTAAACACCGGCTTCAGCGGTTCGGGCCGCACCTTCCAAATCACCTATACAGCCGAAGCACAAACTGGACCCATCAGCGTTACCCGCCAGGTCTTGG
>JAAYJV010000197.1 GCA_012522755.1 Candidatus Hydrogenedens sp. | reverse complement strand
GGTTGACACTTTGTCCTGAGCTGTGATATTCTTTTGCATACGAACTCAGTTGGACAACACCCTTTTTGCTCGCGCTAGACGGGGAGTTAGCGGTGTCCTGTAACTCGCAATCCGCTTTAGCGAGGTTGAAGTCCCACTCGAGGGCATCGTGCCTTTTAGTCAGGTTCGGGGTACGTGGCATTGAGGGCTGGGTCCTACTCAACGGGGTGCTGGTGAACCCGGTCAGGTCCGAAAGGAAGCAGCCGCAGCTGGTTAATCTCGTGTGCTGTAGGATCGCCTGGCCTGAGCCGGCGGCCTCCGAGGCCGTTCTGGGCATATGTTCGAAGGTGGGTGCGCGGGCTCTTTTTTTTCTTTGGCTGTGTGCCGTTACTTCTTTCCTGAAATCCGATTGAGCAGGAGCGTCTGTGTCGAGTCAACCTTATGTGGCCATAGCCCGCAAGTGGCGCCCCCAGACTTTTGATGAAGTCGTGGGTCAGGATCATATTACACGTACCCTGAAGAATGCGCTCCAGTCAGGTCGGATTCATCATGCCTTTCTCTTCATCGGTTCCCGGGGTATCGGCAAAACAACGACGGCCCGTATTCTTGCGAAAGCTCTGAACTGCACAGCCCATGACGGTCCCACCGTATCCCCTTGCGGCGAATGCGACAATTGCCAGTCCATCGCCCAGGGAACCAACATCGATGTCATCGAAATTGACGGAGCCTCCAACAACAGTGTGGAGGATGTCCGGGAGATCCGCGAAACGGTTCGCATGGTTCCCTCAAGTTCGCGCTACAAGATTTATATCATTGACGAGGTGCACCAGCTTTCTCTGGCCGCTTTCAATGCCCTTCTGAAAACACTGGAAGAGCCGCCCCCCCACGCCATTTTTGTTCTGGCCACCACGGAAGCCCACAAGATTCCAGCAACAGTCATTTCCCGCTGTCAGCGTTACGATTTCCGCCGTGTCACCATCCACAATCTGGTGGAACTGCTCCAGACCATCGTTGCGAAGGAAGGGCTCACTGCAACGGATGATGCTTTGTATGCCATTGCCCGTGTAGCCGAGGGCGGTGTACGTGATGCGGAGAGTATTCTCGATAAGCTCATCACCTACAGCGAAACGACCATCTCCTTTGAAGATGTCTTCGATGTCCTCGGTCTGGTTCCCTGGAAAGCCTTCCACGACATCTGCGATGCCATGCTCCAAGGCGACATTACCTCCCAATTGGAGATTGTGGATGATGTGGCTGCCACGGGCAAGGATCTGTCCCAGTTTGTGGAGGATCTGCTCCGTTATTTCCGCAACCTGCTGGTCTATCGTACAGCCGGCGCGCGTCAGTCCCTTCTTCGTCTGCCTGAGGCGGAAATGGAGGCTCTGGCGATCCGCGCAAAGAAATTTCCCGTTGTAAAGCTCATCCGCCTCATCGAATCCTTTTCGGATCTGTGCAATAATTTTGATTCGCAGCTGGCCCAGCGTACTGCTCTGGAGGCCATGCTCATCCGCAGCACCAAAGTGGATGTGGATATCTCTCTGGATTCTGTCATGGAAAAGCTGATCCATCTGGGTGCCGGAGGCATTCTTCCCGCATCAGCAGCATCAGCTCCTGCGGCTCCTGCGTCCCCTCCCGCTGAAAGGAAGGCGCCCCGCCCACCGGAAAACCCTCCTGAAGCCGAGCCGCCCCGGGGCGCATCGACGGTTCGGCCCACAGCAAAGCGCATGACTCTGGGCGGCGATTCGCTGGTCGATCAATGGCGCATGCTGGTTCATGAGGCGGGACAATCAGCCCTCTCCCTGGGTATCTGGCTGGGTCGTGCCCACCCTGTATCGGTGGAGGATACAGGGCTTCTCGAACTGGAACTTGAGCCCGGTGCCGTGCAGGCTCAGGCTTTTTTTGAGGAGAAGGAAAACCACGCCCAACTCGAAGCCTTCCTGCAGAAACACACCGACAATATCCGGCAGGTGCGCCTGAGTCTGGCCCAGGCGAAGAAAAAATCCGTGGCCCCTCAACGGCAAGCGGAAGAGCCGGAAGGTCATATTGCGCAACTGGCCACAGACGAATGTATCGCTGCTGTTCTCGACCAGTTCAAGGGGCGTATCGTTCAAATCATTCCCCAGGACGGGGCGGAAAATGCCTCCCCGCCAAACTGAAGAAAGTCTTTGCCATGACAACACTTTCCGGGCATATCGGATTTCTGGGCTTCGGACATATGGGTGAGGCCATTGCAGCGGGCATGCTGCGTCAGGGCATTGTCACGGCGGAACAGCTGCTGGCTTGTGACCCCGACGAGGCACGCATTGCCGCCGCCGAAGCCCTCGCCATCAAAGCGGTCTCCTCAGGCGAAGAACTGATCAAAAACTGTGATACCCTCCTTCTGGCTGTGAAACCGCAGATGATGGAAGAAGCGCTGGCCCCCCTCTTTTGTGCGCTCAGGCCGGGGCTCCGTGTCATCTCTGTCATGGCCGGCATTTCCATCGCACGGCTGCAGCAGTTCTTCGGCACAGAGGCTCGTATTCTCCGGGTCATGCCCAATACCCCCGCCCTCAGCGGAGCCGGCGCGGCGGGCTTGGCACCCGGCGACAATTGTGATGAAGCAGATATTGCCTTCGCTTCCGCCATCTTCGAGTCCGTGGGTATTGTGGAAGTGCTTCCCGAGTCTCTGCTCGACGGGGTTACGGCCCTGAGCGGCAGCGGCCCGGCTTATTTCTTTTATATGACAGAATGCCTCATCGAGGCCGCTGTCAACAGAGGTGTACCCGAAGAGGTGGCGGCCCGTCTGGCGGCGCAGACCTTATTCGGTGCCGGAAAACTTCTCGTGGAATCAGGCGAAGGCCCCGACCTGCTCCGTGAGCGGGTCACCTCCAAAGGCGGCACCACCTTCGCCGCTTTGGAGTCCATGAGAGAAGCGGACTTCGCCGCCGTGATACACAATGCCTTTGAAGCGGCGGAAAAACGTTCGCGGGAACTTGGAAACTCGTAGCGCTCTCTTTCAACCAGAGAGCAATGGGAGTCGGTCATGAACGAAGAACATCATGTCACGGAAGAACAGTTACAAACCATGCCGCTGGTAACGGCGGAAAAACTTTATTCCGCACAGATCCGCACACGCTTGCTGGGATATTGCAAGGAAGAGGTGGATATGCTGCTGGAAGAAGCCGCCGCAACGCTGGATATGCTGCGTCAGGAAAACGATTCTTTTCGTGAGAAAACGGAAGCGCTGGAGGAGGAACTGAAAAAATATCAGGATATGGAATCCTCCCTCCGGGCATCGCTCATCAGTTCCCAGAAAATGGGGGAAGCCATGATCGCTTCGGCGCAACTTCAGGCCGATGCTCTCGTGGAAGAGGCGCGACTCGCCAAGGAACGGGCTGTCTTTAAAATGGAACAGCTGCCCGTGGCGCTCCAAGCGGAAATCGAAAGATTGACGGGCGAACGTGATCAGCTCCGTCAGGATCTCCGGGCCATCCTTCAGGCCCACGGAGCGCTTATCGACACCATCCCCACAGCGGAATCCAGAGAAGAAACCACCCTGCAGAAAAACGCCGCCTCCACTTCCACAGCTAAAAAAGAGGAACATAACACCGAGTCCGTCTCAGCGTCTCCAGCAAAAGAGTCGGATCAGGATCAGGAAAATGACAATGCCTATGTCGATCTCTGAACTGCTTGCTGCGCTGCTTCTCTGCACCATCGCGGCCATGCCCCTTTCCGCCACAACCCAGGCCAAAGATGATATTGATCTCTTTTTCAAGGCCTTCAAAGAAAAACGGGACGGCATTGAATCACTGGAGGCGAAGTTTACGCAGACCACCAAGCTGCCCGAAGAAGAATTGATCACCGAGGGGATACTCCAATATTCCAGGCCACGACGTATTCTCTTTCTCACCGAAGAACCGGAACATGCCCTGCTCATGGATGGACGCCAGGGTTATGAGTACGATGCTGATATCCGGCAGATGACCATGTTTTTTGTGGAGGATCATCCCAGGGCCAATATCTTTTTTCTGGGCTTTGACAACGATACGGAAGCACTGCGGGCCGCCTATGATCTCACGCTCCTCATTACCGATGATCCCCGGGGACGGCAGGGCATCAAAATCACGCCCCGCCCCGATTCGGAAGAAAGCGATTATTTTCTGGAAGTCAACCTCTATCTCCGCGAGTCCGATTTCTTCCCCTATCGCATCCACATCGTCAATGACTTGGAATCGGAGCTTTTCATCGATGTGAAGGAGATCCGGACGCTCAACGCTCAGGATCATGAAACACCCCGTATTTTTCTGCCCGAAGGAGTGACCATCGTGGCGGAAGAACGGGTTGTTGATCTTGTCGGCGAAGGCGGGCGTTATGTTCCTGTGGGCAATACAGGCACGGAACAGACTGTTCACGAGCTGCCGCCCTTGGACGATGAAGACGCAGACGAGGATGAGGACAGCGTCAGCCCTCTGCTTCCTGTAGAATCGCACAGCTGAAAATAAATTGTTTTTTCTTTTGAGAAGGGATCAGGGACTTTAAGAGACTGGAAGAGATCGGTGATTTCCGGGAATCGGTCGGATCAGTCGGATCTGCGAGGGGCAAGGAAGAGACCATGTCTTCAGATCTATAAGAGACTTTGGGAAAACTTAAGCCTTTTCTCTTACTCTTCTTTCTTCGTGCTACTACCCGTCAACTTCCATCATTTTTTCGAAGAAGTTTATATTGCTGACTCTGCAAGTCATATACTTTCAAGATATTGTGGGATTCTCGATTCGATAACCTGTCTTCTGACAAAATGCCTTTGGAAACCCTGAAAGACATTGAGAGTCACTCCTGGAAAAGCCGTGCCCCGTCACGGGGCTTCTTTCCCAATGGCATTTTATTATTCAGCTCTTCGTAAATCAGTTTTCCAGAGCGGCGTGCATGCGTCTCAAGAGTGCCAGCGATTCTCTGTGGATGGTGGGCGCCACATCAGGCCCGCCGGAATTCTCTTCGCCATACTGTGATTTCTCATAGACGAAAGGCGGCTCAACGTCCCACTGACTCTTCGGAATGATATAGCCGATTTCATCGTTGGCCAGGCCGAAGATCATATTGACTTTTCCACGCATTTCCTTGCGCAGAGGCGGAACTTCCAGAGGCGGCACATCAAAGTCACGGCCGGGTTTGGCTTCAATTCCACCCTCAGCGATTTCGGGATAGAGTTCGCCGGGTGTCGTGAGGATTTCCAGATCGCCGATGCGAACCACATCCACTTCCGTCTTCGAAGTGATGACGCCGTTTTTCCTGTAGGTACCCGGATGAATGAGTCCGAGCATGATCCCATATTTAAATATTCCTTCCATGGGCACATAAATGGTTTTGGCCGCAATGCCCACGCGCGTATCTTCGCTCTTGACCACATCCTCTTCTTTCAGGCCGCGCAGGGTCACCAGTGCGAGATTTTCGCCCAGAGCCTCAGCCTTTTCAAAGCTCGCTTCCTTGAAGAAATCAACACCGTTACGGTGGGGCACATTACTGCGCAGCTGTGTCATGAGTCCGCCCACCATCCCCTGAAAGTAGAGGCACATGCCGCCCAGGCCCTCTTCGCCATTGGGATCAGTCACGCCCTTCTCCACCCCGTCGCGCCAGTACCCGCAGAAATCAGAGGTAAGCAGCGGATTGTTTCCATCGAGCGTTTCGGGATGGTTTCCCCAGCTGACCAGCGTCGCAATGGTACTGTCTGTGCCGGCACGGGTAAAGCGCGCATTGCAGACCTGCTTATCAATGACAACGGGCTTGCGCGTATCGTGGACAAAGCCTTCCGGATCAATCTCCACCGTTTTCAGATACATGTCCGCCGGAGCCATACTCCGTACGGCCTGCTCAACAGCCGTCTTGCAGGCCATTTTCACTTCGTTCATATAACGGTGATCATAGTTGCCGGGAACAGGCACATGGCCACTCCAGATACCCATGAGATCGGGCGCTTCATGATTATGCAGCGAACTCACAATGACATGATCGATGTCCAATGACGGGTCAATCATCTTGCGGATATCGATGATTTTATCGTGGAACACGCCGATGGCATCCAGCGTAACCATGGCCACAGTCACGCCGTTGTTGCGAAAAGCGATGGCACGGGCCCAGAGAGGATCATGAACCCCTTTGGCCGGGCGATTGCTGTTGAATCCGGCTATCCAGACGGGATCAAAGCGGCCGTTACCGTTATCATCATTCCAGGTGTCGGGCCCTTCCTTCACAAGACCCAGGCGCACAGCAAGACGCTCAATCCGGGTCATGGACGCTTTCGTCGGGTAATACCTGTTGTCGCCGTCCACATCATTATAGGTGTCATAAAGCGACAGGTCGGGTGTAATATCCACTTTGGCAACACCCACCTCCAAATCGCCCACTTCCGCAGCCGTGCCCACCTTCACAAAATCAAGTTCATAGTCCCGATGGGGACCCCGGGAACGGGAATAAACAAAACCGCCTGCAAGCAATACAAGCACAAGCAGGAAGGCTATAATACCAAGCAAAATCTTTTTCAGCATGAATGCGATCTCCATAGGGTCGGCCTTTCTCCTGAAAGACCGGGTTGTCAGCTCAAAAATATACTTTCTTATACAGGAATCCTTATTGTACTCTTAGTGGAGGGAGGATACCAAAAACCAAATAGACTTTAAATTGCCCCTTTTTGTTTCAATACGGGCAAAAAAGATCAGTCCATCCCCTCCGGCTGAGCCTTCGTGTACAGGATGCGACCTGGAACACAGGTGCACCCGCGACATTAAAGACTGACTTCCGAAAAATTTCAAAAACTGAAGTCAAGGACTTTTTTCCGGAAGAAAAGCAGCCGAGAAAAGCCATTCCAGCGCCTCGACCCCATCGCCATGACTCGTTTCATGTCCGCCACCGGGACGAAGCAGCACAAACACTGACCGGCCCCGGGCACGCAACGCATCAGCCAGACGCAACACACTGTCGGGAGGCGTCACCTCGTCACGGGCACCCAGGGTCAGCGCAACAGGCATGGTCAAAGCCTCCACCTGCAACTCCGCACTCCGCCGGATATACTCCTCCGGCACAGCCTCCTTGCCACCACCGAAAGAAGCGGCGATAGCCTCCTGAAAACCCTCATACAACACATGATTGGCAATACCGTTCATGGCCAGAACCCCGTCCACCAGATCAGGGTTTAGCGCCGCGAAAGTCAAGGCCGCCGCAGCACCCATGGAACCCCCGGCAAGAATGATCTTTGGCGGATTGTACCGCTCTTTCCACTCCCGAAGAATCTGTTGTAAATCCGCCTCAGCCGCAGGACCCATCCACGAAGTGGACGCACGATAATCCGGCGAAATCAGGGGAAGTCCGTACGCAGCCGCCATCTCGCGGACAGCACTGCACTCCCCCCTGGATTGAACGATGAACTGCCACCGGTCCGAGCCATGACCATGCAAAGCCACAAGAAGACTCCGCCCCGCCAGCGACGACACACCCTCCGGCCGCAAAAGAACATAACGCTCTTCACTCCCGTCATAATCAGCCTGAAAAACAATGTCCTCAGGCACCTCCTCCGCAACAAGAAAAGACGTCCCAAGAGAGACAAGAAGCAGCAAACATAAGCCGCTCTTTTGAAAAAGATCAGAAATAAGCATGCACTTCACCATGGACAGAAAATCCTTCCGCTTTTTTTAAAGTATAGCATTTGAAGCGTTGCATCCCGCAAAAAGCAAGTGGCTTGACAGGTAGATAAGAAATAATCTTGAAT
This sequence comes from Candidatus Hydrogenedens sp., assembly GCA_012522755.1. GTDB lineage: Bacteria > Hydrogenedentota > Hydrogenedentia > Hydrogenedentales > CAITNO01 > JAAYJV01. The sequence continues at coordinate 2,025 of JAAYJV010000197.1, read as the reverse complement.
ATCATCTGGCAACGATAGGGACGAAAACTTTCTTTTTATGTCAGAAATATGTATACTATTTCTGACACTTGGAAAGGAACAAATGAAAAGCACAACTGCAAAAATAATGGAGCATATCAACAGTCTGCCTCTTGGAGAGCCTTTTACTCTGCAAGAATTTGTGGGCATGGGGAGCCGCGCTGCTGTTGATCAGGCATTAAGTCGCATGACAAAGGCAGGACATCTGTCACGCGTCGCTCGCGGCGTATATGTACGCCCTAAAATAAGCCCCCATGTCGGAGAAGTTCCACCAGAAGCGTTCTCAGTTGCCAAAGTCATTGCCAGAAAAACAGGGAGTCAGATTCAGGTCAGCGGAGCAGAAGCCGCCCGGCGCATGGGATTCACCACACAAGTGCCAACCCGTTCCGTTTTCTATACCAATGGCCCCAGCCGACGCATTGCCCTCGGGAATGTGGAGATCATTCTTAAAAAAATTTCCCGGCAAAAGTTGGCACTGGCGGGAAGACCGGCTGGCATTGCTCTTACAGCCCTTTGGTATCTGGGAAAAGATGCAGTGACGACAGAAAGCATTAAGCAAATTAAATCTAAATTACCACAGAATGAATTCGACCTCCTTTGCTCGTCACTGCGTTTCATGCCGGGATGGATGCATGATGCCTTCATAAAATTCAAAAGAGAGCAGTGTCATGTCTGACTTTCTTTACCTGCCTGCTACGGAGCAGCACGACATTCTCAATTACATGTCCGTGCTGACAGGACGGACGGCCCAGATCCTCCATAAAGATTTATGGGTCTCTTGGGTATTATGTGAACTGTTTTCCATGAACACGGGAATACACATGGCTTTCAAAGGTGGCACATCGTTATCCAAGGTGTTTCAGGCTATTCATCGTTTCTCGGAAGATGTGGACATTACGCTTGATTATCGTGATCTCCTTCCAAATCCGGAGATTGATATTTTTTCATCCAAAACCTCAAAAAATACAAAAAAACTTTTCAATAAAAAACTCAAGTCTCAGACAAAGAACCATATTCATGAGGTAGTGTATCCGGCCTTGTCACAGTCTTTTGCTGAGGTAACCAGTGGAACAGGACGTGTGGAAGCAGATGAAGATGGGGAAAAAGTATGGTTTCACTATCCGGTCATGACCAAAGAGAATGAGGGATATATGGGCAACTGGATTCTGGTTGAATTTGGCGGTCGAAATACTATTGAGCCCAACGAGTCTCACTTCATAACACCATTGAGTGCTGAAGAACTTCCTGAACTGGAATTTCCGAAAGGACCTGTCACAGTTTTATCGGCTGAACGTACTTTCTGGGAAAAAGCCACTTTGATCCATGTCGAATGCCATCGATCACAACGAGTTGACAATCTCAACAGACTTTCCCGGCATCTTTATGATCTTGCCATGCTTTCACGCGGTGAAATAGGAAAACGTGCACTGACAGACAGGCTGCTTCTTGAAGATGTAATTCGACACAAATCTCTCTTTTTTAATGCAAGTTATGCTCACTACGACGAATGCCTCATCGGAAATTTCCGTTTAGTTCCCCAAGAGCCCCTACTCAGCCACATGAAAAAAGACTATGCAGCCATGCAGTCCGCTGGAATGTTCGATAGCGAAGTTCCGAGTTTTGAAAATTTAATTGATGAACTCGGAGCGATGGAATCGCTTATCAACGAATAAGAAACTCGTATCGTCACGGACTGCATGAAGACAATTCCTTCTGCAATTCTATAGAGAAAAATTCTTGTAGAAATGTTGAACCCAATCTCACACTGTGACAGGCCAGCCCCTTTCATTCCCCAACGCATCCCCTCAAGACTCGTCAAACCCCACTATCACCTCGAATCAGTTCATGAGGAGTGGTTATTCATTTATGACCTTAAAACCCGGAGAGGTTCACTCCTGGGAACGCCAATTTCCACATTGGCAGACAGCGCATGATAACCCCGAAAACATGTTGACCTGGCTGCGGCATGAGATGTTTTTTATCGCATAAGAGATTCCGGGGCATCAG
>JAAYJV010000196.1 GCA_012522755.1 Candidatus Hydrogenedens sp. | reverse complement strand
CGTATATTCAAGTCCTCATGTCGCATTAAGATTCCTGCTTTCGCAGGAATGACGCCAGGCGAGGAGCGAGGACTGAGGAATGTGGGGCGTGGGCCGTGGGAAGACAGTGGGACGTGGTTCAGGTAGGGGCACGGCATGCCGTGCCCATTTTGTCAATAAGCCTGGAGTTCCATATGTCTTCCAGCAAGTTATTATTTCCTGTGGGATTTGTGGGCACGGCATGCCGTGCCCCTACGAGCTCGTGCATGAGGGTCCATAGCCAACCCGAGCCCCTCGTTTCTATTCTCTCACTCTTTTTGGTTGCAAAAAAAGGAGCCGCCGGGCGGAGCTGTGAGGCTTCCAACCCGGCGGCATAAGAGAGAGGGAGGATTGGTCAATCGTCGAGAACAGTGAAGTCAGCGTCCATAGTGCCGTCTTCGGGAGGCGAAGCTGGCTGTGGCCCACAGGAGCCGCCCGCTCCACAGCTTTGCGATTGTGCTCCGGCTGTGGCGGCATTCTGCTGTCCATAGAGAGCCTGTGAGAGTTCCTGGGAGGCCCGGGTCACTTTTTCCATACCGGCTTCCATGGCTTCCAGGTCGTTGTTTTTCAGCGCATCTTTCAGACTGGCCAGAGTCCCTTCCAGATTGCTTCGGCTTTCCGGCGGGACTTTGTCACCATGTTCCCGAAGGAGGGTCTCCGTGGAGAAGACGACATGTTCCGCCTGGTTGCGTGTTTCGGCTTCTTTGCGGAGTTTCCTGTCTTCGCTTGCGTGGGCTTCCGCATCCTGCATCATGCGGTTGACTTCCGCTTCGCTCAAACCGGACGAGGCTTCAATACGTATTTTCTGTTCCTGTCCCGTGGCCTGGTCTTTGGCGGAGACCTGAAGGATGCCGTCAGCGTCGATATCAAAAGACACCTGAATCTGGGGCAATCCCCGGGGTGCCGGTGCAATGCCTTCGAGATTGAAGCGACCCAGCGTACGGTTGCCCGCAGCCATGTCTCTTTCACCCTGGAGCACGTGCACTGTCACAGCACTCTGATTGTCTTCCGCCGTGCTGAAGACTTCGCTCTTCGAAACGGGAATGGTCGTGTTTCGGTCAATGAGCCGGGTGAATACACCACCGAGAGTTTCGATACCCAGCGACAGGGGCGTCACATCCAGAAGCAGCACATTTTTTACCTCGCCGGAGAGAACACCGCCCTGAATGGCCACGCCCACGGCAACGACCTCATCGGGATTCACACCGCGGTGGGGTTCCTGGCCGAAGAGTTTTTCAATGGTCTGAGCCACAGCGGGCATACGGGTCATGCCGCCCACGAGGATCACTTCGTCGATATCGGAAGCTTTCAAGCCCGCATCGGCGAGAGCCTTCTGACAGGGTGCCTGGGTCCGTTCGATGAGCCCGGCACTGAGCTGTTCCAGTTTCGCCCGGGTCAGCCGGTAATTCATATGTTTGGGCCCGGCCGAATCAGCGGTGATGAAGGGGAGGTTCACATCAGTCTGCAAGGCTGAGGACAGTTCACATTTGGCTTTTTCAGCGGCTTCTTTCAAGCGCTGCAATGCCATCTGATCCTGGCGCAAATCAATGCCCTGCTCTTTTTTGAACTCCTCGGCGAGATAGTCAATGATCAGTTCATCGAAGTCATCGCCACCCAGATGGGTATCACCGCTTGTGCTCAAGACTTCGAAGCTGTCTTCTTCAATGGCCAGGATGGAGATATCGAAAGTACCGCCGCCCAGATCATAGACGGCAACTTTCTCTTTCTTCTTTTTATCGAGACCATAGGCCAGGGCTGCGGCGGTAGGCTCGTTGATGATACGTGCCACCTCCAGCCCGGCGATACGTCCGGCATCTTTCGTGGCCTGCCGTTGAGCATCGTTGAAATAAGCCGGTACCGTGATGACGGCACGGGTCACCTTCTCACCCAGATAATTCTCCGCCGCTTCTTTGAGTTTCTGCAGGATCATGGCGGAAATTTCCGGTGGCCTGTAGCCTTTGCCCTGAATGTCTATCTGACAGTCTCCACTGGCTGAAGCGCTGATGGCATAAGGGATTTTGTCCGTTTCGTTCTTCAGCTCTTCGTAGCGTCGGCCCATGAAACGTTTGATGGAAAAAACAGTGTTTGCCGGATTGGTCACGGCCTGTCTCCAGGCGGCTGCGCCGACAAGCCGCTCGCCGTCGCGGGTGAAAGCCACCACAGAGGGTGTCGTTCGCGATCCTTCCAGATTGGGAATCACGACGGCCTCGCCGTTTTCGATGACTGCGACACAGGAGTTGGTTGTGCCCAGATCAATTCCAATTGTTTTTGACATGATGATTCTCCTTTCGGTTTGGTTATCATTCGTATCTGTATTTATATGGGCAATTACCATGCCAAAGGATAAAGGCCCTGATCAGCATGAAAGAGGGCTGTTTTCCGGTCTGAGACGGGAATGATCGTTTCAATATGAATCAGTGAAAACTGAAAATGAAACAGTTGTTTTGCGGATGGCCGGTCTACTGGGCTATACTTTCAGGATGATTATGCATGTCTTTCAGTGAATGTGCGAAGGTAAAATGGGAGAGTTTCTCATGTCAAAAACAATCAGAATTGGTGCCCTTTCGGTTTGTATGCTTTCTCTCGCTACTGTGATGTTGCTGGCGGGCTGCGGCGGTTCTTCTCCGTCCGACTCTGCAAAGGATCAGGCGAAGCCCATTGTCCTGTCCTACAGTATTTTCTTTCCGCCCACCCATGTTCAGTGTATTGAGGCGGAGGCCTGGGCCAAAGAAGTGGAAGCGCGCAGTGAGGGTCGCATCAAGATCGATATTTATGCCGGCGGTTCTCTGAGCCAGGCGCCTCAGTGTTATGAAGGGGTTGTGTCCGGTATTTCCGATCTGGGCATGAGCTGTTTTTCCTATACGCGGGGTCGTTTTCCGCTTCTGGAAGGGCTTGACCTTCCCGTGGGCTATCCCGACGGCATGACAGCGACCCGTGTTGCTACGGAACTGTCGCAAAAGTATGCGCCTGCAGAAACAGCGGATACTCATCTGCTTTATGTTCATGCCCATGGTCCGGGCATCCTGGCCAGCAAAAAACCTGTCGGCAATCTGGACGATATGGCCGGATTGAAAGTGCGTGGCACGGGTCTGTCAGCGAAGATTATTGAACGTCTGGGCGCATCCCCCATCGGCATGAGCCAGCCTGAAACCTATGAAGCGCTGCAAAAAGGAGTGGTTGATGCCACGCTCTGTCCTGTGGAGACGCTCAAAGGCTGGAAACAGGGAGAAGTGATCTCCTCCATTACGGACAGTTCCACCATCGGCTATACGACCGCCATGTTCGTGACCATGAACAAAGCCAAATGGAACAGCCTGTCCGAAGAGCTTCAGTCTGTGATCACGGAAGTGAGTGCTGAGTGGGTGGACCGTCACGGTGCCGCCTGGGACCGGGCTGATGAAGAAGGTTTTGCTTTTATCCGTGAACTGGGCAAGGACGAAACAGCTTTGAGCGAAGAAGAGCAGGCCCGTTGGCGCGAGGCTGTCCAGCCTATTCTTGATGAGTATACGGAGGCATGCGCATCGAAAAATCTTCCCGGCGCCGAATTTCTGGCTGATCTGCAGGCCGCCATCGCCGCATCCAGGTAACAGTTCATGAGTATTTCAGATCATCCTCTTGTGCGATATTACAAAAGCGGCAGTGCCTTTTTCTGGCAAGTTCTGCGTCTTGTCGTGCAGGTTCTCGCCCTGTTTGCCGGTGCCTGTATTCTGGCCATGATGTGCATCACCTGTGTTGACATAGTGTTTCGCGGCATAGGCAAGCCCATTGTGGGCTGTTATGATCTTGTGCGCATTACCGGCGCACTTGCCATTGCCTGCGCATTGCCCTATACCACGGCTGTGAAGGGGCATGTTGCCATTGAATATTTTTTTCTGAAACTGCACCGGCGTGGCCGCATCGTGATTGACAGTATCAGCCGGACAGTGGTCATGATTCTTTTCGGAACTTTTGCCTGGCAGAGCATGCTTTACGGGAACTCGCTGAAACGTTCCGGAGAGGTTTCCCTCACATTGGGAATACCTCTTTTCTGGCTGTCTTATGCAGTGGCGCTGTCTTTGGGTATTACCATGCTCGTCACCCTGCATAACCTGCTTCATCCGGGACGGGAGATGATCAAACCATGACCCCCATCCAGACCGGTATTCTCGGCGGAATCGCCCTGATTATTTTTCTGATATCCAGCATGCCCGTTGCCTTTGCCATGGCACTGGTGGGCGTGGTGGGCTTTGCCGCGCTGACCAGTTCCACTGCGGCGCTGAGCATGGCCACAGCGGAGTTGTATGAAACTTTTTCCTCCTACAGCCTCACCGTGATCCCTCTTTTTGTATTCATGGGACAGGTTTCCTTTCATGCGGGGATCAGCAAAAGTCTTTTCAATGCGGCCTATAAATGGCTGGGCGCCTTGCCGGGCGGTCTTGCCATGGCCACAGTGGGCGCCTGCACGGCTTTCGGCGCCATCTGCGGATCCGGTCCGGCCACAGCGGCCACCATGGCTTCCGTTGCCATCCCGGAAATGCGTCGCTACAAGTACAGTATGGAGCTGGCGGCCGGCGCTGTTGCAGCCGGGGGCAGCCTGGGCATGCTCATACCGCCCAGTGTCGTTTTTATTGTCTATGCCATTCTCACCGAATCTTCCATAGGCAAACTCTTTATTGCCGGTGTGCTGCCGGGTCTGCTCATTGCCGCACTTTTCTGTCTGGTGATTTTCATCAACTGTGTCCGTCGCCCGGAGATGGGGCCTGTAGGACCGAAAACGACCTTTCTGGAAAAAGTCATTTCCCTGAAAGGAGTAGCGGAAACACTGATTCTTTTTGTGGTGGTCATGGGCGGCATGTTCTTCGGCTATTTCACGCCCACCGAGGCGGCGGCTGTGGGTGCGGCGGGAAGCGTGATCATCGCTCTGGTCAAAAGAAAACTCAGTGTGAAAATTCTGATCCGTTCCCTGTTGGAAACAGTGCGGACCTCTTCCATGGTCATGATGATTGTGGCCGGAGCGGTCATCTTCGGACGTTTTCTGGCCATTACCCGCATCCCTTATGAATTGGCGAGCTGGTTGTGTGCCCTTCCGCTGCCTGGTGCGATTATCGTCCTTCTTATTATTGTTTTTTATTTGCTGGCCGGATGTTTTGTGGATGCACTGGCCCTGGTGCTGCTGACCATCCCCATATTCTATCCGGTGATTACCGAGCTGGGCTTTGATCCCATCTGGTTCGGAGTCATCATTGTGGTGGTCACGCAGATGGGTGTGATTTCGCCCCCTGTGGGAGTGAATGTCTATGTTGTTGGCGGCATCGAGCGCGATATCCCGCTATCAACTATTTTCAAAGGAGCCATGCCTTTCCTGTTGACCCTGATGGTTGCGGCCATTTTATTGATACTGTTCCCTCAAATTTCACTTTTTCTTCCCGGACTTGTGAACTGATTTTGCGAAGGAGGATAGAGCCATGACACGAGAGGAATTGCCTGTAAGTCCCTACGGAACGATATTATGCTGCACGGATTTTTCAGAGAATGCGGCCAGGGCTTTTACTTTTGCACTGGATGCCGCTATCCGACGGCCCGGCTCTACTCTGCATCTGCTCCACGTGATACCGGAACCGGAGGCGCAGTTCTGGAAAACCTATGTCTATAACGTGGAAGGTGTGGATGAAAAAGCCAGAAAAGCCATTGATCAGAAGATTGCAGAGGATTACAGGCCGCTCATCCCTGAGGGTGTTTCTCTGACTGTGGAAATGCGCATAGGCAAAGATTATCTGCAGATTCTGGAATATGCCCGGAAAATCGATGCCGATCTGATTGTACTCGGCAGACACGGTCACAGTGCTCTGGAAAATGTTCTTTTCGGCAATGTAACTGAAAAAGTGGTGAGAAAAGCCGGCTGCCCTGTTCTGGTCGTTCCCCGGTCCGCCTCCACCAAAGGGATCACTCCTGATGAATAAACACGGGGCTTCATGATGGGAGAGTGGTTCTTGCGTCTCATAAGTGCGGGTGGCCTGTTTTGCATGATCGCCTGCGCCTGGGCACTTTCTGAAGATCGCAGGCGGATTCCCTGGCGTCTTTTGCTCTGGGGCCTGGGCTTGCAGGCTCTGCTGGGTCTCTTTGTCCTTCAGACCGTTGCAGGCGCCTGGCTATTCAGCGGGATGCGCCGTATCTTTGATCTTCTGTCCGATGCCAGCACGGAAGGCGCTCAATTCGTCTTCGGCAATCTCAGCCGTTTTTTCATGCTGGAGCGGGTCTATCTTCCCGGTGCTGAAGGGGAGATGGTCGCCCAGGATTCCTTTGCCATCAATGCGATTTTCGCCTTCAATGTGCTGCCCGTCATTATTTTTGTGGCCGGTATGGCCGCAATACTCCAGCATCTGGGTGTCATTCAGGTTGTGGTCCGTGCCTTCAGTCGGGTCATGCGCCGCAGTCTGAAGACTTCCGGAGCGGAAACCTTCGCAACGGCTCTTCTGGTCTTTACAGGCATTGAATCTGTTTCCGCTGTCCGGGTTTATCTGGAGAGGATGACCCGGTCCGAACTTTTCACGGTCATGGTCGCCTTTCTCTCCACCATTGCAGCCAGTGTGATGGTTGCCTATGCGAATTTCGGTGCCGAGCCCGGCCATCTTCTGGCCGCTTCGCTCATGAGTGCTCCCGCGGCTATTCTGATTTCCAAGTTCATGATCCCGGAAAAGGACACTCCGGAGACACTCAGTGAAAAATCCGTATCCATCCCTGTGGACAGCGAAAATGTTTTCGATGCCGCTGTGGGCGGTGCCTCTCTGGGTTTGAATATGGCACTCAATGTGGCGGCCATGCTCATTGTTTTCGTGGGCCTGATCTATCTGCTCGACCGGGCCTCTCTGGCTCTGACTTCCGCATCGGCCACCCAGTGGCTGGGCTATTTTTTCTATCCTTTTGCACTGGTCATGGGCATCCCTCTGGAGGATCTCTCCAGTTTTTCCCAGCTGCTGGCCACGAAAACCATTTTCAATGAATTTATCGCCTATCAGCAGTTGCAGACTCATATTGCCGATGGAACTTTGAATTCCCGAAGTGTGATGATCGCAACCTATGCCCTCTGCGGTTTTGCGAATCCGGGCAGTCTGGGTATTCTCATCGGCGGTATTTCCGCTGTGGCTCCCAAGCGCCGTGCCGAGGTCGCCCAGTTGGGATTGCGTGCTCTTGCAGGGGGTACCCTGGCCTGTTTTATGACGGCCTGCATAGCCGGAATCTTCGGCTGACAGCCTTTTTTGCGGTCAAGAAGGAAGGAATAAGGATCGCTCTGCAGAAATTATCGGCCTGTTTCTTGACTTTTTCCCTCTGAAAAGGATAAACTATCCTCAAAGTGCGGGGGGAGGATAGTCTATTGTCTCTGCAATGAGTGAATGGGGTGTGAAACGGAGTTTCAGAGTCATTATTCAGGCAGAGAAATCAAGCCTGTATTTCAATACGATTATTGTTATTCATGTAGCTCAGATGAGCGTAGGAGTTTGTTATGAAAAGGACATTTCAGCCGTCAAATACACGGCGCGTGCGCACACACGGTTTCCGTGCACGCAAAGCGACCCCGGGCGGCCGTCAGGTGCTCGCCAGCCGTCGCCGCAAAGGCCGTCATCGCTTGACCGTATCTGATTCCATTCCGCGGTAGATCTTTTCGCGTGTGTGAGCGCCAACTATTCCCACGCACCCGACGCCTGACAGCACGGCATGAGTATGATCAGGTGTTTGCCCGGGGCGAAAAAATATGGGGGCGCTTTTATGTTTGTCACGTCTGGATAGACTCCACGAAGGGGAGTCGGCTTGGTCTGGTTGTTTCCCGCAAGGTGGGAAATGCCGTGGTTCGCAACAGAGTCAAACGGCACATACGGGAGTTTTTCCGGCTGCATCATGTTCTGCTGCAACCGGGAATGCAACTGGTTGTTGTCGCCCGACCGGACAGCGCGGATCATACGGGCCGCGCCTGTGCCGCCGAATTGCTCACGCAGCTGAATCGGTTTTCAGGTCATGTCTGATATTTTAATCCTGGTGATCCGTGGGTATCAGCGATGGATTTCACCCCTGCTGGGGTCCCATTGCCGCTTTGTTCCGTCCTGTTCGCAATACGCTGTTGATGCTCTCCGTACACATGGTACGGTCAAAGGCGTCATCCTCACGATTTGGCGTCTTTTGCGTTGCCAGCCTCTGTGCAAAGGCGGATATGATCCCGTGCCCCCTTCCAGGAAGGCGCATTCACGATCCCACGGACATGACTGAGTGTCGTTCTCCGAAGACAGCCCCTATATCGGGGCGGGAGTATCAGTGTATTGTTAGGAGATGATAGAGACAGGCAGTTGCAGCGTAATCAGCTGCTCGCCATTGTGTTGATGACCATTCTGGTCTTCGTCTGGACCTATTTCTTTCTTCCTTCAGCGCCGCCTCCATCCGGGCCGGGAGAGTATGAGACGGCACAGTCTGAAGGAGAAAGAGCGCAGCCGGGACTCTTTGAGCAAAGTACTGATTCCAGAAGCGCTGTCCCTGTTGAAACAAGTCCGGTGACCGATGAAAAAGAAGTTGAGGCCGAAGGCGCCCCTGTGATTCCGCCTGTGGCCACGGCTCCGGAAGATCCCGCCGATGATGAGATTGCTCTGAGCAACAGCCGTCTGGATCTCGTCTTTACCCGGGTGGGTGCCCGCCTCAAAAAAGCCACTGTGCTGCTGGGTGCTGAGGGCAAAGACTCCATTCAACTGGTCCCTGAGGCTGTGTTGCCGGGTGACGGGGAGAATGTTTATCCCCTTTCCATGCTCTTCAGTGATCCTCAGCTGGGTGACAAATTGAATTATTGCCGCTGGGAACTTGCGGAGAGTTCTGAAGCGCAAACGCTTGTTTTTCAGCTGGACATCCCCGGCTATGTTTTTCTGGAAAAAACTTTTTCACTGGCACCGGACAGCTATGTTCTGGAGACGGGCATCCGCTATCAGAATCTCGGCCAGTCCACACGCCTGCTGGGCCTGGATCGCAAGGAACCGGCCCTGTCGCTTTATTGGGGACCCAATGTCAGCAGTGGCGACCTGACCAAAGGCTCCCAGCAGAATATTGTGCTGCATCAGGAAGGCAAGAACAGCTTTTATGCCACATCCAAACTGAAACCCGTTCCTGGTGCCAGTTGGTATAACGAGCGTGTTCTCGATACGGAATGGGCTTCCATCAGCAGTGCTTATTTCACGGTGGCCGTCAAGCCTGAATTTGAGTTTTCCGACAGTTGGTACTATGGAGACAAGGACTATTTCCGTTTGGGGCAGGGTGCTCCCCGAAGGGAAATATTGCCAGGTGAATTCGCAGACTTCAACTATTCCGTTTATGTCGGTCCCCGTTCCAGCCAGTATCTTGTGCAGGCCTGGCCGGGCTTGGACTCTGTTTTTTCCTTTTTCACCTCCTTCACGATTATGGACCGTTTTGCCAAATTGCTGCTGGCAATCCTGGTCTGGTTCCATGATCACATCATCGCCAACTACGGTCTGGCCATCATCTTTCTGACGGTGCTTGTCCGTATGATCATGTTCCCCCTGACCTGGAAAAGCATGATCAGCATGAAGCGCATGTCCATGCTGGCGCCTGAAATGGAAAAGCTGAAGGCGGAGTGTGGCGAGGATCAGCAGGAACTGCAGAAACGGATGATGGCTCTGTACAAGGAACGGGGGGTGAGCCCCCTGGGCGGATGTCTGCCCATGCTGCTGCAGATGCCCGTTTTCATTGCGCTCTACCGCATGCTCTGGAGTGCTTTTGAACTGCGGCGTGCTCCCTTTATTTTCTGGATCCAGGATTTGAGCGAGGCTGACAGGCTGCTGACGCTGCCCTTCAGCATTCCCCTGCCTTTGTCCAGCGTGCCCCTGGACAGCCTCAATCTTCTGCCCATCCTCATGGCGGCATCCATGGTGATCAGCCAGAAAATGATGCCCATGTCCGAACCGGCACAGAATCAGCAGCAAAAAATGATGATGACCTTCATGCCTGTGTTCTTCGGGTTCATAACCTATAACATGGCCTCAGGTCTGAATCTGTATATCTTCGTCAGCACCCTTCTGGGTATTGCCCAGAACTATTTCGTCCGGGGCATCAAAGTGGATGCCGCACCGGTCAAAGCCAAAAAGCCCGCCAGACGCCGTCATTTTTATGATGAGGCCCGTCTGAAACAACGCGAAATCAGCAAAGAGGTGCGCAAACAGAAACAGCGTTCCCGACGCCGCAAAAAATAAGGCGGATGGATGGGCGGGCAAAACAGCGGAACCCTGTTCCGCACTCAACTTGATAACGCCTTCGGGCGATGCAGGAGACCAATTGAATGAAAGTAATTGAAAGTTCTGGACAAACCAGAGAAGAAGCAATTCAACAAGGACTTGATGAACTTGGCGTTGCCATGGATGAAGTGGAACGCATAGATGTTATTGATGAAGGCAGTAAAGGTTTTTTAGGGATCGGCAAACGCCTCGTGCGCGTGCGTATCACTGTTGATATGGCTGATATCAAGCCCCGACGCAACCAGTCACGCCGTGACAACCGGAACAACGACCGGAACAAAGACCGGCAACCCCGGCAACAGAACCGTTCCCAGCGGAAAGGGCCGGACTCCGGATCCCAGCGCGCCGGCGGCGACAGACCGAAGCGTGATGATGAGCAGGGCGATGCTCCCGAAGAGAGACAATCCCGGCGCTCTAAAAGACAGAGCCAGGCTAACCGGAACCAGCAGGAAAAAAATGCCGAAGGCCGTTCCTCCGACAAACAGAACCGGCGGGGACGCTCCGGACGCAGGCAATCCGACCAGCAGGGTGGAAGACAAAAGAACCGTTCTCAATCGGGACGTCAGGAACGGGAACAGAAAGAGCGTGGCCGGAAAGAAGGGGCTGAAACTGAAAAACATGCGAGCTCTCTGACGGAAGAAGGTACCGAGGCAACTCGTCTGGCCGAACAGTTTGAAAACGGGGAAGGCTGGCAGGAAGAAATTGTTGTGGAGCCCATTCCGGAAGGAGCCCGCGAAGAAGAAGCCATTGAACCCATCAGCGATGAGCAGGGCAATGAGATGGCCGCCACCTTGAAAGAAATGGTGGATCGCATGGGCTTGGAAGCGTCTGTGAACTTTGTCCGGGATAAAGAGGGCGGCCCCTGTCTCGCCATGAAAAGCGAAAATGACAGTGCCATCCTCATCGGCAAGCACGGCATTACATTGAATGCCCTTCAATATCTGGTCAATCGCATGCTCACCAGTGGCGATAATGAAAATACAGAACGTCTCATGGTGGATGTGGGCGAATATGTGAGCCGTCGCCGGGCCAGTCTCGTGGATATGGCCAAAAAGATGGCAAGACGTGCCAAAGATACAGGGCGCAATGTGAAACTGAAACCGCTGAGCCCTCAGGAACGGCGTATTGTTCATCTCTCCCTGCAGAACGATCCGGATATCCGCACATTCAGCCAGGGCGATTCCCTCTACCGGAGCATCATCATCAACCCGGTCAATGTTCGCCGAGGCGGCGGATCCCGTCCCCAGAGGCCTCAATCGCGGCGCAGGAATCAGGCTCAGCAGAATGCGGCCCCTCAGGGGGACTGATGTCCTATCTTTACTCAGATGATACTATTGCGGCAATCTCCACACCACCGGGCGAAGGCGGTGTGGGGATTGTTCGTTTAAGCGGTCCCGCATCTCTGAGTATTGCTGCAAAAGTATTTGTGTCTTCCCGGGCAAAAAATATCTCAAAGGGAAGCCAGCGGGTCTATCACGGACATGTCCTCGATGAGGAGGGCAATCCCCTGGACGAGGTGCTCCTGCATATCATGCGGGCTCCCCATTCCTATACGGCCGAAGATGTGGTGGAAATCAACGGACATGGCGGCCGTGCTTCTCTCCAGGCCATTCTGGAATGCGTGCTCGCACAGGGCGCACGACTGGCTCAGCCCGGTGAGTTCACACGACGGGCCTTTGTCAACGGGCGCATCGACCTGACTCGGGCCGAAGCGGTCATGGATCTGATCCACGCGAAAACAAGGGCGGCCCTGAGGATGGCGGAAAGTGCCTCCAGCGGACGGCTCGCCGGACAGCTTCAGGCCCTGGCCAACCTGTTGAAGGAATGTCTGGCCCTGGCGGAAGCGGCTGTGGATTTCCCGGAAGAAGACTTGCCCGAACTGATCACGCCGGCATTTTTCGCGCGCCTGGAAAAAGCGAAAGAAGAAATGGCCGCTCTCGTGAAAAGCACTGATACAGGCCTGCTCCTTCAGGAAGGGGCGTCCATTGCCATTGTGGGTCGTCCCAATGTGGGTAAATCCAGTATTTTCAACCTGCTGCTCCGTGATGCCCGGGCCATTGTTTCCCCGGAACCGGGCACGACCCGTGACCAGATTGAGGAAACACTGACTTTGGGCGGTATCCCCGTCCGGTTGTGCGATACGGCCGGGCTCCGCAAAACAGAGCATGCTGTTGAATCTCAGGGAATTGAGCGATCCCGTCAGGCGGCCAGACGGGCTGCGTTGCTGCTTTTCGTTGCTGATGCATCCTCAGAGGCCGAGGAGGAGGAGTCTCTTCTTGCTGAGGAAATGCGACAATTGGAAGTTCCTGTCGTATTCGTCTTGAACAAAATAGATCTGCCTGCTGTGGCGGAGAGAAAGATACCGGATATTCCTTTTGCGGCCTTGTGTCATGTTTCCGCCATGACCGGAGAGGGGATGGAGGAACTGGAAAAAACGCTGGTCTCTCTTCTTGCCGGTGATCTGGAAGGGGCGTTGGACAGTCCCGCTCTTTTTCGGAGTCACCAGAAAGACAGTATGCAGCGCGCTCTGAAATGTGTGCAGGCTCTTCTGGAGAATCGTGATGCTTCTCCGGAAATACTCGCCCTGGAGTTGCGCGATGCCCTCTCTGCTCTGGGAAGCATAACCGGCGAGACTACCTCCGAAGAAGTGCTGGATATTATTTTCGGCTCCTTCTGCATTGGAAAATAATACGGGAAAAGGAATTGATCATCCGACCTTATTACCGATTCTGAAAGTTGTATCTTCTCTTCTTTCCGGGTCCGTTACTGTTATACTATCCTTGGTTTTTCTGCAGCGGAAATATCAACCATGAAACTGAGTTCTCACACAACCATACGCTATTGCGAGCCCGACGATACGGCTTTTGTCCGGGCCTTGTACTATGACGGTATTCCCCGGGCCTCCCTTCTGGACGGACGCCGGGAACGTATGCTTCCCAGGCGCGCCGAAATTCTCGAAATTCTCCAGAAAAGCGAAGCGGCCCGTGCCATGCTCTTCAGTATTGAAGATGAGACGGGTTCTCTGTGCGGCTGGGGCGGATTGCGCGGCTTGAATCCTGATGCCCGTTTCGCCGAGTTGTTTCTCATATTCGCTCATGAAGACCACTATGCAAGCCCCTATGCGGCGGAAGCCCTGGAGTATCTTTTGAAACGCGCTTTTTATCAGACCCGGCTCACCCGACTTCTGGCCAGCTGTCTCCATACGGAAACAGCCTGGCGTGCCTGTCTCGTGCGAAAAGGCTTTGTCTCCTGTGGCATACAACGGGATGTTCTTTTTGCCGGGGGCTGCTGGAGAGATCTGGAGACTTTGGAACTGGAAGCTTCCGCCTTTTCTTCGGTAGATCCTGAAATGATGGAAAGGGAAGATTCATGAAAAAAGAGCTCTACACCTTCCTGCGCCGGGCCGAACGGGAAGATCTGGATACGATTCTCGCCTGGATGGAAGACCCTGAGTTTCAATATTTTCTTTATGGCGATGAGGCCCAGTCGCAGCGGCAGATTCGAGAAAAGATTATTCTCATGCTTGGAAGAACCCCTGCCAATGCGCCGCCCTCAGTCCTGCATCTGCTCATGGACAGCAAAGA
The DNA here is from genome assembly GCA_012522755.1 of Candidatus Hydrogenedens sp. Lineage (GTDB taxonomy): Bacteria > Hydrogenedentota > Hydrogenedentia > Hydrogenedentales > CAITNO01 > JAAYJV01. The sequence goes on along the minus strand of JAAYJV010000196.1, from coordinate 49,310 downwards.
GGAGGGCCTTCTGGGGATGATCGGTCTGCAGAATATTTCCTGGAAGAACCGTTCCTGCAGTCTCGATATTTATGTGAAGCCCTCTCATCGGGGTGCAGGCATGCTCACAGCCATTTCGGTGTTTCGTGCTCTGGAATATGTCTTCGATGAACTGAATCTCCATCGCGTGAGCGCCCTCATATATTCTTTCAACAAAAACTCCTGGCGCATTCTCGAAAGATCGGGAGCGCAACGGGAACTTGTTTTAAAAGACCATGTTTACCGGGACAATCAGCTCTACGACGCCTATGCCTATGGGCTGCTCCGTTCTGAATTTTACGCCATGCGCGACGCACTGGGTTCCAAGGGGGACCGGTTTTCATTGCAAAGCATGATTGCGGCTCTTGCGGAAGAAAGCGGGGCGGAAGCGTGAGTACTTTCTTTCTCCTGCTGTGGCTGGTCCATACGCTTATTTCCGGATACAAGCATATGCGGGGCTATCCGCTGCGTTTGATTCCGGATACGCTGCTGCAAGGCGTTGTTTTGCTTTGTGCGTTGTGGTGGGCCTGGAACCAGCAGTTACTGACCCGGCATCTCTGGTCGCCTTTCGATATGAGCCTCGGAATACTGCTGGGACATGGCCTCTTCTTTGTGTCATTGCTGCTGACCCATTGTCATCTCGGTGACGCCTTCCGTATTTTCATATCCTTGCGGGAAATAGCAGACTTTGCAGGGCGGGTGCCCACTTTCTGTATCCGCATGCTGGGCCTTTGTTTTGTGGAAGAACTGGTCTACAGAGTGACGGGACAATCCATACTGATTCAACTGCTTCCTTATGAATGGATGGCCATTGTGCTGACCGCCCTGGGCTTCAGCCTCATGCACGGCCATTTTTTCCGCAGTGGCTGGGGATCAGCCTTGGAGTTTTTCTTCTTTTCACTGATCATCGGGGCCCTGTATGCTTATACCCTGAGCGTGGCTCTCGTGGTCTTTGTTCATTTCATCCGCAATCTTGAAAGTTCCTATCTCGATTATTACGCCATGCTTCAGGAGGGAAAGGATCCCGAAGAAGCCTCTGCAAGCCTGGAAGGCCCTCAAATGAGTGCAGCCCTGGAGGTACCATGACCGATTCAGCTCTCGTAGAGTTAAAAGGGGTAAGCAAACGCTTTTCGACCTCTCATATTCTTCCGGTGGATGAAGAAACCAGAAAGCGCCACTTCTTCAAAAAAAGAGAAGTATGCGCCGCTGATGATATTTCTTTTGCAATCGCACCCGGCGAAATTTTCGGACTGCTGGGGCCCAACGGTGCAGGAAAAACAACAACCGTCAAAATGATCTCCGGACTGGTTCGCCCTGACACAGGCGAAGCTTTTGTGAAAGGGATGAGTGTGGAACGCAAACGCCGCCAGATCCTGCGCCATGTCGGCGTGGTTCTGGAAGGGACCCGCACGAGCCTCTGGCCTCTGACCCCTTTCGAAAATCTTGTGTATTACGGGATGCTCAAAGACGTGCGTGGCCCGATTCTGAAGGAGCGGGCCCATGATCTGCTGGATTTCATCGGCCTTCAGGACAAGAAGAATGTGCAGGTGCGCCGCCTTTCCAGAGGCCAGAAACAGAAACTGGCCATCTGCATCGCTCTCATTGCCGATCCCCATGTGCTGCTTCTCGATGAACCCACCACGGGTCTGGATGTGCAGAGCAGCCGCGCCATCAAAGACAAAGTCATGGAGATGACCCGTGAACAGGGGCGGGGCGTATTGGTGACAACCCACGATATGCATGTTGCCCAGGAATTGTGTGACCGCATCGCCATCATCAACCACGGGAAACTGGTTGCCTGTCGGCGCACTGAGTCACTGCTGGAATATTTTTCCGAACAGATCTTTGTTTTCCGTCTTGATAAACCTGTTGACACGGAGCTCTTTTCAGCGATCCCCGGCATCGGCAAGGTCGAATATGAAAAAACCGATGAGCCTTCCCTGCTGATTCAGCTGGCCGGTGAAAGCGAGGAGCTGCGATCGGAAGCTTTATATAAAATCGTCCGTATTTTTGAAGAACAGCGATGCCTGTTGCGCTCCATTTCACAGCGTAAACAGAATCTGGAGAGCATCTTCCTTCGACTCACGACGGACAATACAGATATTGATATGACAGAGAAAGGAAACACATGTCTTTCCTCTTGGTAATGAAAGCGGAGCTGGTACGCTCTTTTATCATCATGCGACGCTATTGGTTCCGGACCCTGACAGGACTGGTTCTGGGCTATGGCATGCTCATGGTTCTCGTTGCCGGTTTTATTTACAGCCGCGAAGGGCTGGAAGAACGGGTTCAGCAGTTTGACGATCCCTCAGCGGCGACCAACTTCATCCTGGGCTTTATTGTCGGCATGTTCGCCTTCGGAGTGGTGGGCATGTTCACCCAGGGCCTTCAGGGGATGGCCACCACGGGAGTACTGGAACAGCTCTGTATGAGTCCCCACGGTCTGGCTGTGAACTTCATGGCCCAGACGGTCGTCAGCTCCGTGGCCACCATTTTGTCTTCGGGTATTATGGTCTATGCCGTCACCTGGAGCGTGGGAGGGATGTTGCATTGGGATACCATCCCTGTCCTGATACTGCTGACGCTCACTTTTTTCAATCTGGTGGGCTTCGGCTTCATGGTCGGCGGGCTGGTTCTCGTTTTCAAGCAGGTGGGGCAGGTGGCCATCCTCGTGCGTATGGGTCTCTTTGCTCTGGCCATCTTCGCCAAAGAAGAACTGCTTGCCAATCCCTGGCCCTTTACTTTTCTGCTGCACATACTGCCCATTACCGATGCGACCATCTGCATCAAATATGTGTTGATCAAAGGGCAGATGCGTTCTGTCGCCGTGGCCGGTGCTGATCCGGAGATGGTGTTCAGTTCTGTCTTTGCTCACAGCAGTTTTTACTGGCTCATCGGCAATTGCCTTTTCTGGACCTTTGTCGGTCTGACCATCTTCCGTTTCATGGAAAATCACAGTCGTTCCAAAGGCACCCTGGGAAGTTACTGATGACTCCGGCAAGACTGCATAAATTTCAAATAGATCAGCGATCTTTCGTCATGGACACGGCCAATTGCTTCTGCTTTGAATGTGATGCCATTACCCGGGATGTGCTGGAATATTATCCCCACGAGCCTGTAAACAGAGTCCTCTATCTGCTCAAAGACAAACATCCTGAAAAAGAGTTGCTGGAAGTCATAGGCGAACTGGAATATCTCCGCGTGACGAAAGCGATTCTGACTCCCGAGAATGACCGGAAATGGATGGAGGAGGCGCAAAAGACAGCGGCTCTGAAAAGGCTCACCCTCTGTTCCACAACGGAAGGAACGGCTGCTCTCGTTGAAGAAAGTCTTCCTTTCCTTCTGGGTCGTTCGGGAACTGAAACAGAGTTGACTCTTATTCTCCGTTGCACGGGAGGCGGCAAAGGACTCGATGAAGAGGCACTGGCCACCCTGCAACGCGGGGTTGATGCAGCCCGTGCAGCCGGGAAAAGGCTTTCTCTGGAACTCGATATTCCCATTGTCACCAAAGACCTGCACTATCCCGACTGTGCCTTCCGGGGACTCCTCCCTCTTGCGGATCTTCCCGTGATTAAAGTGGTGCGCGAAGTCCTCTGGATACAAAATACCCTCAAGAGCAGAAAGTTTCTGGAAGCGCTGAACGCCGTGGAAGGGGTCGGCCCCCTGCAACTCGTTGTCCAGCCCGGTACAGCGAAGTTCAGTGAGCTGTTCAAGACAGTGAGTGGCCTCGGTTTCAGAAATATCCTGCTCGATCTTCCTCATCTGTGGATGAACCGGCCCGATCTGCAACCTGGCGAGGTGGCCGCCGCACTCACACAATGTACCCAGGACTTTGCCAATCTTCTTCTGCGCAATGAGCAATGCTATTTTGAACCTGTGGGCAGCCTCTTTAAAGCCATACGGGATGGCGAGCCCTGTCTGCAGAGAGATCCCGCCGTGTTGTCTTCCCTGGCCATTGCCGAGGACAGAGCTGTTTATCCCTCCGTTGAGTTTCTGCTGGCCGGAAAGTGCTCTCTGGGAAATCTGACCACTGGAACAATGGATGACACCAGGTGGGATGAGTTTCACCGGACAGGCGTGCTGCAGCGCAGTGAATGTCTGCGTTGCTGGGCTCAGGGACTCTGCGGCGGCGGCCATACGGCCATTCATTTTTCACGCAGTGGTGCCGCTCATAGAGTGGATCCCCACTGGTGTGAAGTTCAACGCCAGTGGATTCAACTGGCCATCGCTCTTTTCACGCCCCTGTCCGCAAGCACCGCTTCCTTTGATCCCCCTGCGACAGGGAGCAGCGGGGCGGGTCAGAAGATCAAGTGGGGGACAGCTCTCAAGGCGCTCTTTACCGATCATATCCTCGCCCGTCCGCTGCAGGAGGCTGATGCGCCCTGGCGAGTACGCTGGGAAAATTGGAATGATGCCGCCTGTTTCCTCTGCACGGAGACTTCCATTCTCACGACTACAATCTATGACCGGGAGATGGACGCCACCCATCCCCGCAGCGGTATTCAGGAATATGTGCTGACTGAGAAGAATGGCACTCCCTGTGGCCTCATCAAAATGCAGCATGATCCCATACGTCAGCTGGGACATCTGTGGCTCTATATGCATGAGCCCGCTTCCTATGGCCGTCCCGCATTGGTGACGACCCTGAAAAAGTTGATGGATCAGCTCGCCGGGCTCCCCCGTCTTCGGCATCTTCTTGTCTTTGCTACGGAAAAAGAGACGGAACTTATGGCGACACTGGAAATTCTCGGCTTCCAAAAGGCCGGTATCCAGCGAGAGGCCTTGTATCGTCGGGGCCGCTATGAATCTGTTCAGGTCTTCAGCTATCGTATCCCGGATTGAGGAAGGCATACTATGAAAACTGTTCTGGTAACCGGTGCAGCCGGATTCATTGGCTCACACTTGTGCGAGGCATTGTGTTCCCGGGGTGATAAGGTTGTGGGACTGGATAACTTCAACGACTATTACAGCCCGGCCGTAAAGAGGAATAATATCCGTTCTTTGCTCCAGGAGCCCCGTTTCACCCTCTGTGAAACAGATATCTGCGATGAAGAAGCGCTGCGCCGGGTCTTTGAAAAAGAAAGACCTCAGGTGGTGGTGCATCTGGCGGCCCGGGCAGGGGTGCGTCCTTCCCTGGAAGACCCCAACCTCTATCATCGTGTAAACGTAATCGGCGGTCAGCATATGCTGGACATGTGCCGACGTTATGAACCCTCTCACCTCGTCTTCGCTTCCAGTTCGTCGGTCTACGGCGGCTCCAAAGAAGTGCCCTTCAAAGAAAGCAACCCGGTCATGCGACCCGTAAGCCCTTATGCGGCCACGAAAAGGATGAACGAGTTGCAGGCCCATGTCTACAGCCATTTATATGGCCTGAAAGTGACCATGCTGCGCTTTTTCACCGTCTATGGCCCCCGCCAGCGCCCCGACATGGCCATCCACAAATTTGCCCGGCTCATGCTGCAGGATAAACCCATCCCCGTATTCGGCAAAGGGGACAGCCGCCGGGACTACACCTACATTGACGATATCATTCACGGGATGCTCCAATCCGTGGACAGGCCCTTTGCCTATGAAATATTCAATCTGGGTGAACAGCACACGACCAGCCTGAGCGAACTCATTGCTCTGCTGGAAAAGCATCTGGGGAAAAAAGCGAAGATTGAAGAGAAGGCCCTGCAACCCGGTGATGTGGAAATTACTTATGCCGATATTCAGCATGCCCGGGAACTGCTCGATTACAACCCCCGCTTTTCCATGGATGAAGGCCTGGCCCGCTTTGTTCAGTGGTTGAAAAGACAGTAAGGAGACCCGGAACAGGCTCAACCCCGCACGAAAAGATCCACCTCGCCTGCGGGGATGAAAGTTGGCTTGGGTTCTCTGACCAGGTGAAATTTAATCTTATCATGGGGAGTGATCGCTATTTTCCGGTTCGTAAAGTTTACAGAGCCCACAGATGTTTTTCCCAGAAGGCACAGAAGATAGAGCAGCGCAGTTGGCTGGGACCAGATCACAGGATATTGCGTCCTGCTCGGAAGCTTTTTCAGATCAACAGATGTTTTCTTCGTAATCAGTTGCAAGCCGTCGCCTACCAGTGTTTTGCCGCCGTGGAGGCGCAGTATGTCCCAGGTTTCCAGAGAATGCAACAGGAATAGAGTCTGTTGGAAATACTTGCCCTGTACACTTTTTAAAAAGGCCTCCTCAGCCTGATTGCTCCTTTCCCTTTCCAGAAGCACTTCCATGATTGAATGAACAATTTTCTCAGCCGATGAGTTTCCCCATTGGGAATCAAGATAGCGTCCGAGCTCCCGTGCTTCAATGATATGCGGATCTTTCCTGATCTCTGGAGAGAGAATTCTCATCCTGTTATTCATGAAAATTATTTTCTGCGTAATGCAGGAGGGATTGACAGGGACGCCTTGGCTGTGCAAATAGGAAATGAGAGCTTCTTTTTTCTCCTGATTGTGGGCTATAAGGTGGGGATGTTTTATTTCATCGCCATTTCTGCGCGTCTGAATCCACTGGTCTTCACGGGCCTGAAGAGTTCCCGACCAGTTCTTCACCTCCAGCACATGCACCTGTTTTGGGGTCAGGACGATGAGATCCACCTCATAACGGCGACCATAGAGATATGACGGGATTCGTTTCCCCAGAAAAGCATAGCCGTTTTTATATCTCAGATTGGAGTCAACAAGTCTTTTCAGAAAGCTTTCCGCAAGCTTTCCCGCTATTGTCTCGGGGTCTTCCGGTTGCTCCTTTCTTTTCGTCAGACCATGCCAGGATCTCATGCCTTCATTGAAACCAGCCATTACTCCTGCTTCCTTATGCCTTGCATTCCTCTGCTGTGTCTGATGTTCTGATCAAGTTATACTCTGAGAAAGATTTTGTATTTGTGCATGATCCACAGCGGAATCCAGAGGACCATGAAGCCGATAAAGGCCGATATGAATTCTGCTCCGGCACAGCCGCAGGACAAACCGGGAAAGAAGCTTGCGACCTTGTGAAAGGGAATGACCTGGCCAGCCATATAAGCGGCAATGGCGTTCGCTCCGATGATCATGAAAGGATAGGCCCAGCGCCGGTATCCCCAGATGTCCATAACGAGATAGAAGACAGCCAGAAGCAGATAGCTCAGACCACCCGCCCAAAGCACCATGGAACTGGTCCAGATATGCTTGATAATGGGGAAATGGAAGCTCCACAGCCAGCCGCCCAGGAGACAGGCCAGGCCCAGAGCAAAGAGATAGGCGAAGCGTTTCAGGGGTGCTTCTTTCAGGCGCAGAATCATGCCGCCGAAAACACCCAGCATGACTGAGCCCGCAAAGCCCAGTCCCGGCAGGATCCAGGCATAAGTCGTTCCATCTCTGAAGCGTCGCAGAATGAAGTCATCCAGCCATAGTGCAAGATTCATCCGGGGTTCTATAGCCCGGACCCAGTCTCCGGGCACGGGCATAAACATCATCAGTGCCCAATAAACAATGAGTACGCCGGCGCAAAGGGCGATCTGCCCGCGCGTGGACAGATAAAGGTGGGCCAGCACAGCCACGAGGTAACCCACGGCAATGGCTTGCAGGGTGTTGGAGAAGAAACGGAACTGCGTCCAGTCAAAGGTCAGCAACCGCCCCTGAGCGATCATACCGAAGATCCAGAGGAGCACAATGCGTCTGGCCAGGCGCAGATAGAAGGCTCGGTAATCACGGGTTTCCCCTTCTTTCAAACGCATGGCAAAAGGGATGGAGGCTCCGGAGATAAAGAGAAAGAGAGGCATGATCAGATCCCAGGCGGAAAAGCCCTCCCATTTCACATGGTCGAATTGATACTGCAACCATTCGGGTAGTTCCCCTGAGGCTGAAAAGAGCAGGAGGAAAGCGACGAACAAGGGCTTGCCGCCCACAATCCAGAACATGTCAAAACCGCGGAGGGCATCAATGGACATCATCCGCGGTGGTTTTGCGGGGGGCGTTGCCTCTGTCTCAGGCGTCTGAGTTGTAATGGCTTCTTCTTTCAGCTCCGCAGTCTCCGCTGCAGGTACCACAGATTCAGACATGCAAGTCCCTTTCTACAGGATTATTCTCTTGAATTTTCCGAAATGGTGTTGTTGGAAGAAGTTCAGTCCAGCTTGATATTGGCTTTCGCTGTGGCCACGCCATTTTTGAGGTCCTCCGGAGTCAGAACGATGGGTTCCCAAACGGGTTCGCCATCTTCGGTCATCAGATTCAGGCTCACCGTAGGCGGAGTCGCTGTCATATCAAACTGAACCCAACCGGCATTGTTCGCCTGATAGGGCATTCTCAACCGTATTTCAGGGGTGTGCTTCTTCCAGTTGTCACTGGCCCGTTGAGCCAGAGGCGAGCTGTCGAGATCGTAGAAGTCGTATCCGCCCTCTTCACTCCAGGGGATGGCGTTGAACTCGCCCACATGGGTATCACCGGAAAGGCCGAAAACACCGGTGATCTCATTGTCACGGAGAAAGTCAAAGAGGTGATTCCGCTCATGCAGGAAAGCCGCCCAGGAGTCTCCTTCCGGGCCTTTTTCACAGGAGAAACCGCCGCCGGAGATCAGCACTTTGAAAGGTGTTTCACTGGCGAGAAGCTCTTTTTTCAGCCAGGCCAACTGTCCTTTGCCCAGATGTGTCTTTTCCGGAGAGTCCGGCTGTGTATTGGGATCACGATGATAGCGCACATCCAGGAAGAAAAAGTCCACACCGCCATAATGGTATTTGAAGAACACACCCGGTGTATCAGGGAGACCATAGGAAGGATTCGCAAAATAGCGTTTGAAAACAACAAGCGATTCCTCCTTGATGGGATTCGTGCGGTTGTGGTTGTTCAGTGCATAATCGTGGTCATCCCAAATGGCCAGTTGCGGCGTGGAGGCCAGGAAGTTTCTCGAATTGGGGATCATGCGCTGGTAGCGGTAACACTCCGCGAGAATCTCAGGATCGAAGGTGTCGCCATAGACATTGTCTCCTATCCAGAAAAAAAGATCCGGGGCGTTCTTTTCAATACCTTGCCAGATATTCTGAATGGGATCCTGCTGATAGCGGGGGCAGGATCCGTAGGAGATGGAGAAGCGCGCAGGTCCGTCGGGAGCGGTTTTCGTACTGAATTTACCCAGATTATGGGCCGGCTTGCCGTTGACAAGTACCCGGTAATGATATACCGTATCCGCTTCCAACCCGCTCATGACGAGCACGGCCGTTCGGTCATCCTTTTCAATGGAGGGTGTGATTTCTTTTGTCCGCTGCGAGGATTTGAAGTCATTCTTCAGGTCATATTCCAGGGACAGAGGGAACTCGCCGCTGGCCCGTACCCAGATGGAGATGGAGGAGGGAGTGACCGCTCCGACCATGGGACCTTCCATGAGCCGCGGGGTACCGGTGGTACTTCCGCCCCCATGGGACACAGCCAGAGGAAGCAGCAGGAAAAGACTCAGACTCAACAGAACCGTACTCATTCTCAAAAAACGCATCGTTATACTCCTTGTGCATGGATTTGAAATATATAAGGCATTATACACATTGAGGGATCACAGGTGCACCCCTGAGGAGGGACGAGAGACCAGGATCGAGGGTCGAGGGACTGTTGTGTCCCTGATGTCCACTTGATCCACTTGCTTCTCTGACCCTGCATGAATGCCCCGATCCCAAACCTCCGCCTGAGGAGTCAGGAAGCGCACTGTAGCACGGGCAGGTAGGGGCACGGCATGCCGTGCCCACCACTTCAATTATGCCTCAATCCTTTCAAGCTCTTTAAAAGTCAGAAGTTTATCCCGGTAATATTCATATTGTTTCTGTCTGGCTTCTATCTCGGCTGGAATACCCGCACTAAGGTCGTTCACCAGAGCATCAAATTTATCCAGAATGGACACAATGCGCTCTTGCTCTGATAAAGAGGGAAGGGGGATTTTAACTTTTTTAAGTGCATTGGCATTAAACTGTGGTTGTCCAGCTTTGCTCACATACGCATTTGCTTGAGTCCAATAAAAACTGGACTGTGCAAAATGCCAATAATATTTGGGTAATACTTTTTTATCTTTAAAGCGAATTCGTATTAAAAAAGAAGCATAAACAGATGGGGTGTCGTCATCAAATAACATTGTCTTACCATATGTCGCTCCTGTTCTTGCCATTAGCAAATCTCCAAATTTGACTAAAAAAACCTCATTGTCTTTTGATAAATCAATGAACATTGGAGACTTTTGTCGTAGTTTGCCATTGTCGCCTATATCTGTAATCCTAATAAATCTTACGGTCCCCTTTTCTTTAGCTCTATCAGTGTATCCATATTTAAATAAGGCAATTTGTCCCAAAGCCTTCCATTCCACCTCATTCCCGAAACTCAACAATTCATCTCTATAATATTCATATTGTTTTTTGCGAGCAGCGAGTTCTTTTGCAAGCGCTGATTGAAGCTCTGTTATAAGTGTAGAAAACTCGTCCAGAATACGGACAATTTCCTCTTGGACCGGAAGAGGGGGGAGAGGGATACGCAGGGGTGCAACATTTCTGACATAAACGTGGGGAACTCCTCCACCCCTTTTCAAAGAATGCAGTTCAGCCTGCATATTGGCCAAAAAATAAAATACAAATTTTGTCAGAAAGAGATCTGGATTTGGTTTTATGGAAAAGGCATCTGAAACAAAAATGGGTATTTGCCAATAAGTGAGGAAGCCGGCGTAGGCACCGGATCCGGCTACAACAATGGTTTCTCCTTCGCGATTACTGAGGGAATGATAATAAGCCGGTTGTTGGCCTCCTGCAATAACAGGAATCTCCCCTTCCGAAATATTTTTTCGTGTTATGGAAGTGCCGCGCTGTAAGGTGGCCACATCGCCGAGAGGTCTGTACTCCACCCCCTGAGGACAGAGTTTCTCGATCAGCTGTTGTACTGTGCTCATATTTTAAGTTCCCTCTATTGCCCTTTATTTCCTCGGTGTGTCTTCTGAATAGCATACAGCCTATGCAACGATAGTGGCTGACTTCCTGGAAGGGGGCCAGGTTGGAGCGTGTTTTCTGGTAAATTTTAAGGCTGTTCTATTGTACCACGAGTGACCGAGAGCATCTATCTGAAGAGCCGTGCTTTTTTCTGTTAGAGGTTGGATCTTGGAAGAAACGTGAGGCGATCAGTAAGCTCAAGAGAATCCGGAAAGACGTTGAGATCTGCTCTTGGGAACGCCAATTTCCACATTGGCACACAGCGGGATACTGTCCTTGAAAAATCTGTGGCTTCTGATGCGGCATAAGGACTGCTGTCAATCAAAAAAACAAATAGATTCACAACGACTGAATTCTCTTTTTTTTTGCGAAGGTCAAGGTCATCGTAGCGAATCTATACCAGATAGTGTTATAGAACTTGTCCGCCATCAGCCAATGTGGAAATTGGCGTTCCCAGGTTGCGAGACCCAAGGTCTTTAATTTATCAGTGTTAATCAGTGTTCACCTGTGATTCCAAGGAATGTCGTGTCAGTGTCACCTCTTCGGTAAAGATGTATTTTCAGTGTGTTCACTGATTTCGGTGGTTCAATTAGAAAAGATCATTTGGTTGCTGCTGTGCTGCGCTGTGGCCTCTGTGGTGAAAAGAGCCCTGCATCCTGTTTCCCAAAATTTGATCCGTTTTGGGCTGATGTCAAAGGATAAAAACATCCAGACTACGGCGTCCGTGCAAGCCGGAACCCGACGTAGTGCTGTTTCCGGTTGACCGGAGTGTAGCTCCGGCGTAAGGCTGTGCGGCATTGCCCGGCGTAGCCGTTCCAGAAGCCACCCCGGAGAATTTTGAAATCGCCCAGCATCGGCCCGGAAGGATTTTTTCCGGGACTCACGACATAGTAGTTTTCGTTATACCAATCGTGACACCATTCCCCGACATTGCCACTCATGTCATAGGCACCTATGGGGCTTCGGGCATCAACAGTAGTCTTTTGCGGTTTACGGAGTTGCGCTGGATTCACACCGTCATACCAGCCCACAGGAGTGGTGCAGGGTTCATCTGCGAAGCCCCAGGGATTGGCATATCCATAATTGGCTTTGGCATGATCCACAGAATCACTCGTCATGCCGTAGATCCAGTGTTTTTCCCCGTCCCAGGCCGCAGCCCGTTCCCATTCCGCCTCGGTGGGCAAACGGTATCCATTTCGCACAGTCTCATAGCGTTCCCAAGTCTCTGTATCGTAGCAGGGGTCGAGCTTCTGTTCTTCGCTCAGCCAGTTGCAGTAACATACAGCCCCATACCAACTGACACATACCACAGGATGATCGGCCATGGAAAAAAGTTGGCCGCCATGTCCCGACCGACTGCAAACAACGAAGTCACAGTCATCGAAGTTGATCTGTGAGCGTTTATTGGAGTCCTGGATTTCAGCCACAGCGCGGCCATAGGCGTAAACAACCCCACCGGTATAAGCATTTCCTCTTTTGTCTTGCAGGTATCCCCGGGAAAATGCCCAATTCAGTATTGCCGCATACTCATTGTTGGTCACCGGATATTTTCCAATCAGATAGTGATCCAGATATACAGGATGCACAGGAAGTGCATCGATCCATCCTTTCTCCTCGGAGGGGCGCCCCATCTGGAATTCACCGGCGGGAACAGGAATCATTTCTCCAGACTGCGGTTCTGTCAGCAATTCAGGGGCTTCGATGGAAGGAAATGCCTGGTCATTGGCTCTTTGAGTTCTCACATAGATGGTGGCTGTCCCGATAACGGAAAACAGCGCTGCAATGAGAAGCACGATATCCCAGTTTATTTTCATGGCCTTCCTTTCCAAGCTTCGATAAAAGTGTAGCATATTGCACGGGGTGGAATGGTGAGAATGAATAGAACTCCGGAACGGTCGTCTGTATTGGTATGAATGGCTGGTTCGCAGGTATTGACCAGCCGCAAAGGGTGGTTCACAACCGATATGGAGTGCAGCCATGAAAAACAAAATGGTTCTTTCGCTGATTCTTATGGCAAGCCTGACGCTTGTCGCTTCTCCCGGGGCCTTTGCAGCCAGAAATCCGGGCAAGGCACTGAAAGGAGTGCGCAATGTTGTCCGCAACAGTGCACGGCGTTCACGCTCCCCTTTATCAGGGTCCTCTCTGTCACGTCACTTGGGTAATGCGCGGCGTTCAAATAGCCCTTTTTCAGGGTCGTCTCTGTCGCGGCGACTGGGTAATTCCGGTCGGTCGAGCCGGAGCAGCAATTCCTTGAAAGGCTTGGGCAATCTCAGCCGTTCCCATCGTGATTGGCCTTCGTCCTTCTATCCGCACAGTAGCTCCTACCGGCGTGAGGATTCCATGGCCCGAGCCTACAGAGATGTAGGGCTTGCCCATGCCATGGTGGGGCTGGTGGGCGTGATGGCCAGCATGTCGCAAGAGCCTGTATACCCCGTGTATGCGCCTGCTCCGACGGCTGTTCCCGTGGCCGTTCCTCTGGCCGCACCGACTGCGGTTCCCCTGACCTCCGTATCGTCTGTTCCTGTGGTTTCCCCGGCACCGTCCGGCGGTTATTGGGAACGTCGTCCGGTGGTGGTTCATCCTCAGCATTATGAGAAGTATGAGGAATGGATCCCGCCCATCACCGATGCCCGCACAGGCGAGACCAGGGGCGGCGGTTATTTCGAGACCCGTTCCCGGCTGGTTCCCGAACGTGTGGAATATCAGGATGTGTGGGTTCCCCAGTGATCCTGAGCCTGTAGATTATTTTCGGGGCACGGTTTTCCGTGCCCCTTTTTTATTTCTGAAGAGCCCGGGTCGCAATAAGCGCCTCTTTCTCCGTATGATAGTCCCATGTTGAACCGGGTATTTTCAGATCAAATCAAAGAGCTGGCCAAAGTATTGGGCTTTGACGATTGCGGCATTGCCGATCCGGCTCTGGAAGCCGACGACGGTTTTGACTTCTGGCTCAGTCAGGGCTTTCATAACGGCCTGGCCTGGCTGGAAAGAAGCCGGGACAAGCGCCAGCAGATTGCGACAGTGCTGCCCGGTGTCCAATCGGTCATTGTCGTGGCGGCCAACTACTACCATCCCGGCGGAACCGATTCTCTCCAGTCCGCGAAAATCGCCCGCTATGCCTGGCGCCGTGATTATCATCGTGTGATGAAGCCGCGTCTTCAAAGTCTCGCCGACTGGATTCGTGAGTCCCAGCCGGGTACGGAATGCTATTACTGTGTGGATACGGGCCCTGTCCGGGAGCGCCCTTGGGCTTACCGTGCGGGCCTGGGCTGGATCGGAAAAAACAGCCTTCTTCTTCATCCTGTCCATGGTTCCTGGGTTCATCTGGGTGTGATCCTCACAACGGCGAAACTGGTTGCAGATCGTCCTCTCCCTGATGGCTGCGGAAGCTGTACCCGTTGTATCGACCATTGTCCCACAGGCGCCATCACGGCTCAGCGAAGCATTGACACGAACAAGTGCATCGCCTGTCAGACCATAGAAAGAAAAACAGCGCCCCTCTCTATCCCTCTTCATGGCTGGGTCTTCGGTTGTGATCTCTGTCAGGAGATCTGTCCCATCAATCACAAACTCCAGCATGAGGGCTCCTGTCTGGAAGAAGCCCGCTCCTCTTTTTCAGAATTGACCCATGCCTCAGTTGCTTCCCTGTCAGAAGCGTCATTTCAGGATCACTTTGCGGGCACTCCCATCATGCGCGCCGGTTATGACTGTCTGCGGGCCAATGCGCTGCAGGCTCTGGAAAATCCCCTTTTTCCGGAATCGAAACAGGGATAAAAAATCGGGGCGCGATCCCTATGAGAACCGCGCCCCTTTTCTTGTCAGGATTATTCAGGGAGTTATCTCCGATGCTCAGCGTTTGGGCACTCTGATAATGGTGATATCCGGGTCACGATCGCCACGGACAAACTGGACCAGCAGGCCTTTACCTGGTTCGGCGTTCTTCTCAACAACATTGAAGAATTCTTTGGTGGAACTTATGGATTGCTGAGCCACTTCAATGATGATATCGCCTTCCATGAGTCGGGCTTCGTGGGCGGGGCTTCCCGGATCCACCTGGGTGACGATGACTCCTTTGACACCGGCTTTGAGCTCCAGCCTCTGCTGAATTTCCGGGGTGATTTCCGTCACCTTCATGCCGAGAACCGTTTTCTCCGCTGCTTTACGATCGGCCAGGACAGTTCTTTCCGTGAGATTCACATCAACGCTAAGGCTCTTTCTGTCTCTCCAGATTTCGAGTGTTACCGTTGTCCCGGGCGAATAAGCGGCGATGGTTCGGACCAGTTCACCGGCATTTTCAATATCCCGGCCATTGACTTTTCTGATGACGTCATAGGTTTTCAGACCGGCTCTGTCTGCGGGCGTATCGGGCTGCACCTGGCGGACCACGGCACCTCGTTCATCGGGCAATCCGAGGCTGTCCACATCTTTATATCCGGAAGCATCATCGATGGAAACACCCAGATAGCCGCGGGTGACCTTACCCTGCGAAATGAGCATGGGCACCGCCTGTTTGGCTGTATTGATGGGAATGGCGAAGCCGATGGAGTTGGCTCCATAGACGATGGCCGTATTGATACCGATCACCTCTCCGTCAATATTGCAGAGCGGTCCGCCGCTGTTACCCAGATTGATGGCCGCATCGGTCTGGATCAGGTTCTGAAAGGTGAGTCCCTGCATGGCGAGCCCGATGAGATTTTCCCGCCCGAGAGCGCTGATATGTCCGAAGGATACGGAACCTTCAAAGCCCCGGGGACTTCCGATGGCGATGGCGAATTCACCAACCTTGACTTTGTCCGAATCACCCAGAGGCAGCGGAGTGAGCACTTCATTGGCTTCAATTTTGATGACAGCCAGATCACTTTCCGGATCGGTACCCACGACTTCAGCCTCATATTCATGGCCATTGTACAGGCGCACGGTGATCTCAGCGGCATCTTCCACAACGTGGTTATTCGTGATGATATAGCCCTGGGCATCATAGATGAATCCGGAGCCGGTGCCTCTGGATCGTGGCGGCTGCTGCGGCTGGGGACGTTGCCGTTCCTGGGGAAGGGGCACATTGAAAAAGCGGAAGAAATCTTCCATGGGCCC
Source organism: Candidatus Hydrogenedens sp. (assembly GCA_012522755.1). Lineage (GTDB taxonomy): Bacteria > Hydrogenedentota > Hydrogenedentia > Hydrogenedentales > CAITNO01 > JAAYJV01. The sequence continues at coordinate 33,271 of JAAYJV010000196.1, read as the reverse complement.
GAAAGGGGTTTCCTCGACTTCGGCGGATTTCCCCTGCACATCGATATTCACCACGGCGGGCCGGAGCCTTTCGTGGAGCTGGACGAAGTTGTCCTGTATCTGGCGCAGAAATTCCACCCCTGTGCCCGCCTGTGCGACGGTGCTCATGGTCGCCGCTATCAGCGCCAGAGCGAGTAAGAAACTTCTCATTCTCATAACAAAGATCTCCTTGATTTTATGGGAGCTTCCCATGATCACGGTTTCGTGAACAGGGTCGCAGCCTCTTCATTTATATACATACAGCCTGGTGGGACTGAAACTTTTACTGAAATACGGATTCGACACTATAGACCAGCTCCCGTTTCGCCCAGCCTTTTTCACCGCCCTGAACGCAGACACGGAGCCATTCCCCTTCATTTCGATCCACGAGCACTCTGTCCCCTTCATATAACATGAATCGGGGCTGGTCGGATTCCCGTGTACTGAAATAGACGGGCACTTCCTCGCTGCATGCCACGGCAAGACGGGGGAGGGTCTTGCTCGCCTGCGAAGCAGCCACCGTCCAGACAAAAAACATTACAGCCAGAAGAGCTGCGCTGAGGGTCAACCAGAAATAACGTCTGAGTTTTTTCCAATGGAACAGGAGCATGAAGAGCAGAGAAAGGAAGATGAGCGTATGAGTGAGCCAGAGGCCTTGCCTGGCTGTGAGAGGCACATAACGCAGGACAGGGCTTTGCAGGTTGCGGCTATCGGGCAGAGGCAGATTGCGCCGTGATTGCTCCAGAGCCAGAGCGAGATTTTCCCGGGCCGGGCCGAAGCCGGGATCAAGCATGAGTGCCCCTTCATAATACAGGATCGCCATACCGGGCGCCCCTTCCTGATGCCAGGCTGAGGCGATATTATAAAGGACAGCCGGATTGTTCCGATCATGTTCTTTGCGTACCCGTTCATAAAGATCAATGGCTTCTTTATAATTTCCCTGCTGATAGCTGTGGGCGGCCTCAGCCATCAATGCGGCGGCCTCGTCGGGCGCAGCCGGAAAAATTCCCATGAGGATCAGTATCAGAGTTGTTGTCATTTTCCCACCTCCTGAAAAGCCTGCTGCAGGATGTCAACGGCCTCCCGGGCTGTCTGAAGCAGCAAGGCGGTATCTTCAGCATCGCGGTCGCGACCTCCATAGGCGGCCCGTTCACAGGCGCGAAGGATGCGCAGGGTCATCTCCACACTTTCCGTATTGAGTTGCGCCTCCCGGAGATGCTGTTGAATATCCCCGGAGGTCAGACCCGATTCCTTTATATTGAGCCAGTCGGCCACGAAGCGGCACAAAGCCTGATAAATAAGCGAGTGTGCGTCGGCTGTTCCTTCAGCCTGCAGCAGGCTTCGCAGACAGTGCGATCGGGCATGAAAGCGCCGGGCATAACCGGTATCGCCGGTGAGCCGTCTTCGCCAGGCCAGAAAGAGTGCGCAGATGATGACCAGCACCGCACTGACGAGGGGGCCGGCCAGTTCCATCACCGACAGGCTTTTGACTGGCAGGCTTTGAGAAGGCGCATTCAGGCGGCTGTCCGTAATAATGGGCAAGCCCTCCTGATTATTGATTTCAATCTGCTGCCGTGCCGCATCGGCTGAACCGCCCACGGCAACGATACGCCCCGCCTCGCCTGTGGCACTGACCAGCAGCGGCAATTGTTGAGAACTCTCCGTTTTGTAATTTTTCAATACCGGCGCGAAATAGCTGAAGGTGACAGGCGGGATGGTATGTTCTCCAGCCTCCAGAGGTGTGATGAGATAGACATAGCTCTTGCTGACCTCTTGGCTGTTTTCGCTTTGTTTCACTTCCGATTCCGGCTCGGATACATGGGCCCAGGCGAGCTTTTCCACCGTCGGCATACCGATGGTCTGGGGGTTGCCCTCGCCGGTGAGGGTGACGGTGAGACGCACGGGGGTCCCCTGCGCTACGGAAGGACTGGAAAGGCGCGTCTGCATACGGAACTTGCCCACGGCACCGCTGAATCCCGGAGGCGCACCCTCGGGCAGGGGGAGCACAACGATGGGAACAGGATGTGTGCTGAAAAGACGGGTGGCGCCCTGACGACGCAATCCGCCTTCCTGCCAACGCACGGACCCCTGCCAGGTCCAGGAATCAATGGTCAGCTCTCCGGGCATGGCCGGGAAAAGTGTCTGGTTGAATTCCGTCACCCGGTAATTGCGTCCCCGATATTCGTCGGCATAGTTGTTCTGCCACTGCGCTCCGGAAAAGAAACCTTCTGTTGCGGGCAGCGGCAGTTGGCGGGGCCCGTCGAGGTTCACAAAACGATCGTCAAGAACATATATAAGGAGCCGCAGCAAAATCGCTTCGCCCTGATAGACGGTGGTCTTGTCAGTAACGGCACGGACGAAGGCTAGATCATCGACAGCCAGGTTGTCCTGAGAGCTTCCATCTGCGCTGCGCCGATGGGGCGTGGCGATTTTTTCGCTGATCTCCAGAGTGATGGGCTGGGTCATATGGTGAACCCCGTCCACCTGCACAGACAGCGGGGGAAGGGTATGGCGGCCCGGTGTTTCAACGGCCATGGGATAACGCCAACTGCGTGATTGCACCACTGTTGTCTGACCGTTGACGCTTTGTATGCTTGTTGAGGACTGGCTGGAGGGGCTGCCTGTCTTGAATCCGGCCCGTTGCCACACGCCTGTATCGGGCTGTTGCACATCGCCTCCACTGGCTGAAACAGTGATGTAAAAGGTTTCGTTGGCGGCCGCTTTGCTTGTGGAAGCGGTGATGGACACCGGAGCTTGTGCTCCCGCCATTGCGGCTGCCAGACAAAAGATCAAGCTGTACAGAGATATGCGTATCACCACCAGTTTCCTTTAATATCAACGCTGCGTCTTTTGTTCCGTTCTTCCACCTGCTCGCGTTTATCCGTTTCTTCGAGAGACTGGAGGAGGGCTTCGAGATTTTCATTACTCTCTTCCCTGTCCTCTTCGTCCTCTTCTTGCAACTCACTTGCTTCCGATGCGTCCTCTTCGTCTTCCCCTTCCTGAGGCATCAGCTCCGCCTCATCCTCCTCATCCTCATTTTCCTGCTGATCCTGATCCTGCCCTTCCTCTTCATCAGCCTCATCTTCATTCTCCTCCTCGTCCTGATCCTGATTCTCGTCTTGCTGGTCATCGGAAGGCATGGTCACCACAAGCACAAGCAGCAGTTCATCGGTACCGAGAGGCAGGCCCCGGAAAAGAAGCGCCTGATTCATATGGGCTTCCGCCAGCGTGTCCAGTGCATTGACATAGGCGCCGTCTTTCAGCATTTCCACGCGCGCCTGAAGGGCAATGGCCTGGTCTTCCGTAGCTCCCAGAGGCACGACTTTCATGGCATAGACAGCGTTGATGGGGAAGAGGGTCTCTTCGCCCCAGGGCAGTTCTCTGTCATGAATGGCCAGAGGTTTATAGGAGGTAAAAGGCATGGATGAAAAAAGAGGTGCCAGCGATTTCAGTTTTTTGTCTATACTCAGCTTTTGCGGCACGCCACCGGAGGCATGAATGGCAAAGAGCCGCCCCAGAGGAATTGGAGGCATCTGCTGCTGCGGCATGGCACCGGGGGGCAACGCTGCACCGGGAGGCAATGCTCCGGAGCCGGGCTGAGGTGCGGGCGAGGACTGTGGTGCAACGGGATGGGAAGGCGGCAACAGTACGGACATATCCGGCGAAGGTGCATTGGGATCATCCTGGGCCAGAGCCGAAGCAGCCGGAATGAGACAGAGGAGGAGCAGCATCAGTCTGACAATTTTCATGGCGCCTCCTCTTCATCGGGCGTGATAAGCTGCACCGTGTTCTCAGACATTTCCGCCCGGGCACCGGGGATCTCCGTGGAGGCCTGACCGAATCGCGAGAGAATGGGCGGCTGGTCTTCCTGTGGCTGTTCCTGCTGTTCTTCTTCCTGTTCTTCCGGTTCCTGTTGCAACAGCTCTTTATATTTCAGACGGAGGTGCTCGAGATTCTGAAAGATCCGCATTGAATCGGGGAAACGTTCCGCCCCTTCTTCAAAAGCCTGCAGGGCACGGGTCATGGCCTTCAGGGCATTCGTATAATCAGCCTGAGGATCGAGGCGCCAGGCTTCCTGAGCAAGCAAGGTTGCGCGGTTGTAGGTGGCCTCCCGGGCGATCTGCTCATCGGCATGATAGAGCAGGCCGTCGAAGAGAGACAATGCCTCGTTGACGGCACTTTTCTGTGCTTCCGGCTCAGCGCTTTGAGCCTCAATAGCACGGACATAACCCAGAGCAAAGCGCAGTTCCGCCGATTCCGGATAATCCACCTGCAATTCCCGGAGCCGGGTGAGAGCGCTCTCCACATCTCCGGAATCAAGCTGCTGCAAGGCTTCGTTCATTCTCTCGTGCAATCCCGCCGCAAAAATGGAAGGACCCGAAAGAAGAAGCACAAGCAGCATGACGTATATATATGGATGCAGTCTTTTAACCATGGCTTTCCACCTCCAGACGCATCCGTCGTTTCCGCATGGGCGCCAGAAGCAACAACCAAAGCCCTTCCACAAAGAAACAGAGCCAGGCGATCATGAGAGGCCAGCGGTAATGATCGGTCATCTGAAAGCGCAGTTCTCCGGAAGTGGTCTGAGCGCGCAGTTGTTTCAGTTCCTGTTGGATAAAGTCCACATCACTGTTGTCGGGCGTAATCCGCACATAGGCGCCGCCGCTCCCTGTGGCGAGTCTGGAAAGATTCTGTTCATCGAGTTTGGAGAGCCGTGTCAGCTGATCATCAGGCACACGCACATACTGACGGAGCCAGGCAGGGAAGATCACCACCGCTCCTTCGGGATCACCGATACCGATGGCATAGATGCGGGCATAGGCACTTATTTTTTCAGCCAGAGCCAGTGCATCACCAGCTGTTTCTTCTCCATCGCTGAGGATGAGTACGACCCGCTCGCTTCCGTCATCTTCACCGAAACGGCGCGCATCCTCTTCAAAAACATCCAGCGCTTCTTTCAGAGCCGCACTGATATCGGAGCCTTCAGTGCTGAGCGTGTTGGTGCTCACAGCATCGAGGACGGAACGGAAATACCCATGGTCCAGCGTGAGAGGGCACAGGGTGGCCGCTTCTCCGGAAAAGGCCACAAGTCCGAAACGATCAGCAGGCGACCGCTCCAGAAGCGATTCAATTTTCTGACGGGCACGCACCAAACGGCTCGGCGGCGGGTTTTCCGCTTCCATGCTCAGCGAAACATCCAGAACGACCAGCACATCACGACTCACCCGGGTGACGGGCAGCCATTTTTTGCCCCAGCGCGGTCCTGCTGCGGCCATCATCACAAAGAGCACTCCCGAGAGAAAGAGCCAGAAAAGGGCTTTGCGCCGCTCGGGAGACCAGCCGGGCATGAGTTGGTCGACCAGCCCGGATTCAACAAAACGATGGAGCCTTTTCGCCCGCTGTTTTTCCAGCAAATGCAGCAGGAGTCCGCAGCAGCCGAATATGACCAGAGCCAGCCCTGTCCAGAAAGGCCATTGGTGTGTGGGAAAGGAAAATTGCATGATTTATGTCCTTTCCTTTTCTTCAGGCTTTCGTGTATTCCATATGTCAAAAGGGGTCATCATCACTGTATCTCTCAAGGGATCTGCTCAAACCACTGACGCCTTATGAATCCGGAAAGGATCAGCACGAGGGCGCCGGCCAGCAGAAAAGGCTGATAAATTTCACGGGCTTCTTTATAATCTCCAATCTCCACCTCTGTCGTTTCCATCTCACTGATCTCATCATAAGCGCGCATGAGGGCCCGTGTATCGGAGGCGATATAATATTTGCCGCCTGTCATGGAAGCGATACTGCCCAGCATTTTGCCGTCTATGGCTTCCGTCCGGCGCGTGAAGAATCCCTGGCCAATCACCTGCTCTTCTTCCGAGCCCGCACCGATGGTATATACACGGATGCCGTAATCTTTCGCCAGTCTGGCGGCCGTGATGGGGTCCAGTTCGCCCCTGTTGTTCTGACCATCCGTAAGGAGAATAACGACCTTTGATTTGGCTTCCGATTTGCTCAGACGGCGCACGGCCAAACCCAGTGCGGAACCGATGGCCGTGCCTTGTTTGCGTTCATCGGCAATTTCCGCACGATCCAGTTCATGCTCCAGCACTTCATAATCCAGAGTGAGAGGACATTGAGTCCAGGCCAGCCCGGAAAAAAGAATCAGACCCACTCTGTCGAGTCCATAGCGGGTGTCCTGTCCTTCCCTTCGGTTGTCGATGAAACTGCGGGCTGCTTCCCGGGCCACATACAGCCGATCCCTGGGTCTGCCAGCCACAATAAAATCTGTTTCACGCATGCTGCCCGATACGTCGAGGCAGAGCATGATATCGATGATACCGGCCCGCTCTTTGTTCAGCTTCCAGCCTTCCAGAGGTCCGGCCAGAGCGATGGTCAGCAATGCCAGTCCCACAGCCCGGCCAAAAGCAGGGAGGCGCGATGCGATACCGGAGCGATAACGGTAGAGACTGCGGATCCGCTCCCCTGTGGAGATGCGTATCACCCCGGGAGCGGCGGGCAGACATTCCCAGACCAGCAAGGCCAGCACAGGCAGGAGAAGCCAGAAAGCCTCGGGCTTGGCAAAACCGGGAGAAGCCAGAAGACGGGCAAGCCAGTTCATGGGCGGCCTCCTTCTTCATTCTCGCCGGGATCAGCCGGGATAGTCTGCTGAACCAGTTTTTTCACACCGCTGAAATGTTCCTTCATCTCATCGGCATCGGCCTGATACAGGGCGAATTTCACACGGTCACACTGACGCAGAAAAGCCCGGAGGAAGCCGTATTGCTCCTCGTCAAGGCGTTTGCCTTCCTCAACCGCTTCCAGAAGTTCCGGGCTTGTCTGTTCGGGAGCGGGGATACGGAAACGGTCTTCAAAGTAATAGCGCAGGATGGCGCTCAGATCCACATAATACAGATCAATGCGCCCCTGTCCGGGCAGATCTCTGTTCTTCAGTTCCTGAAGGCGTTTGAAAGCGACCGTCCAGGCGGGGAGGGGCGGCGATGGCGGCGGCGTTTTCTCGCGACCTTGTCTCAGCCAAAGAAGAAAAAGAGCCGAGGCCAGGATTGTCGCAGCAAGTAATGCCCCGTAAGTCCGGGAGGGCGATTTTCCTTTTTTGATGAACAGCGCAGGCGAGGTGAGCCCTTCAAAATGGGCGGCGAATTCCTTTTCCTCTTCTGTCAGTTCCCGGGAAGTCCAGGCGATGGGAGCTGTCTTTAAAACACCTGTATTCTCACCATCTTCCCAGGGTATGCTGAGAGCGGGGAAGAGCCAGTCTGTGGCCGAAAGAGGGTCGATGACATAGCGTTGGCTTTGCAGGCTTTTGCCCCCTTCTACCGGGCTTCTGTGTCCCTCAGCCTTGCGGATCCGTGCACGTCCTTCTTTTTCTGTAACTTCCGGAAAAGTCAGTTCCAGAGAGGCTGGTATTTCGGCTGAAAGCTCCACACTTACGGAACGATGCCAGGGGATAAGAGGAGGCTCAACACGTACCTGTACAGAGAGTTCGTCCGCCTTTGCGGAAGCGGCCAGAAGACAGAGAGGAAGAAGGAGCGCTTTCCACATCACAGAGCGGCCCTCCCTGCACGGCGTCGTTCGCGCATCTTGAAAAAACGATAGAGCTCATCCACATAGGAACGGTCTGTGGAGAGGCTCAGGCTGTCGATGCGGTTTCTCCGGAAGATTTCATCTCTGGCGGCGGCCTCTTCCCGGGCTTTGCGTGCATAGTTCTCTCTGAGTCTTCTGTCACTCGTATTGATCAGAATCTCGCGGCCTGTTTCCGCATCAGCCAGAGCGACACGGCCCACATCAGGCAGGGTCATTTCCCGGGGATCCGTCACGGAAACAGCGATGACATCATGGCGTTTGGCTGTTACACGCAAGGCGTCTTCGTAGCCCTCATCCATGAAATCGGAGACCAGAAACACAACGGCACGGCGGCGCATGACCCGGTTCAGATAGTTGAGAGCCGTCGTGATATTGGTGGCTGTCCCCTTCGGCTGGAAATAGAGCACATCACGGATGATACGCAGAACATGGCGGCTTCCCTTCTGAGGAGGTACATACAATTCCATATCGTCCGTAAAGATCAACAGGCTCACTTTGTCGTTGTTGTTGATGGCGGATAAAGCCAGAACAGCGCAGAGTTCCGCAGCCAGTTCATTTTTCAGCCGTGATGCACTGCCGAAACGTCCCGAGCCGCTCATATCCACAAGAAGAGCAACGGTCAGCTCCCGTTCTTCGGCCATGACCTTGACATGAGGCTCTCCCGTGCGGGCCGTCACATTCCAGTCAATGGAGCGGATGTCATCACCGGGCACATAGGAACGCACTTCACGGAATTCCATGCCCTGTCCCTTGAAGGCACTTTCGTACTGACCCGCCAATATCTCATTGACGGTCCGACGGGTACGGATCTGAATCCGTCTGATTTTTTTTATGGCTTTCTGAGAAATCATGAGATTCTTTCCCGGCTCAGGAGGGGCGGCCTGCTGCAGGAGGGGTCACTTTGATCCAGCTGCAGGTAATATCATTGAAGGCCACGGGAATACAGTGAAAGCGTTTTCCGAAATGGAGGATTACCGCATCATCAAAGAGGCTGCTGTCGGCACAAAAGGCCAGTTCTTCTTCCACTGTGGCCCGGGGTTTGTCGCTTCCCGCAATCATGACGGCCAGTCGTTTTTCCAGAAGAAAATCAACATAGAGGCCGCAGTTCAGTTTCATGCCGTCCAGAAACTCGGGGAACCAGACGCCCATTTCAAAACAGATACCGGCTTTTTTCCACGCATGCTCCAGCAAGGTGCAGATCTTGTCGCGATCCAGCACTTCAGTCGCATCATGGGCAATCCTGGAACCGCATTTCTCCGCCAGCTTGAGGAGAGCGCCACGGGTTATTTTTTTCTTTTGTGTTGTCATTTGTCTGTTTCTTTCACACTGTCAAACAGGCCGGAGACTCAGGGAACGGGAACACTTTCCAGAATCCGCCTGATGATATCTTCACTCGTAATATTTTCCGCTTCCGCTTCATAGCTCACCTTGATACGGTGGCGCAGCACATCCATGGCAACCTGCTTCACATCATTGGGGAACACATTGCCTTCTCCCTGAAGAAAAGCCATGGCCCGTGATGCCTGCTGCAGATAGATGGAGGCACGGGGCGACGCGCCATATTCGATGAGGTTGCGGATGGGAATGTCAAAGGCTTCCGGTTCGCGGGTGGCATAGACCAGATCGACAATATAATTTTTCGCCTTGTCATCCACATAAATCTGATTCACCACTTCCCGGGCCTGAAGCAATTGCTCCTTCGTCACAACCGTGGAAACAGGAGTGGGGTGAAGCAGGTCCACCCGATCCATGATCTCCCGTTCTTCCTGGCGGCTGGGATAGGTGATGCGAAGCTTGAGCATGAAACGGTCCACCTGCGCTTCCGGCAGCGGATAGGTACCTTCCTGCTCAATGGGGTTTTGTGTGGCAAGCACCATAAAAGGCTCTTCCAGAGGATAGGTTTCCTCACCGATGGTCACCTGCCGTTCCTGCATGGATTCCAGAAGGGCACTCTGCACTTTGGCTGGAGCACGGTTGATCTCGTCGGCGAGAATGATGTTGCCGAAGACCGGGCCTTTCCGTGTGACAAACTCGCCTGTCTTGGGCGTATAGATCAGGGTGCCGATCAGGTCGGCCGGGAGCAGGTCGGGCGTGAACTGAATCCGTCGGAAACTGCAGTCCATGGCCTGGGCGAGCGTTGTCACGGCCGTCGTCTTCGCCAGACCGGGAACGCCCTCAATCAATACATGACCATTGGCGAGCATGGCCGTCATGAGACGATCCACCATGTACTGCTGGCCCACAATGACCCGGCCGATCTCTTCGCGCAGATGACTCACAAAAGAGGCATGTTCTTCCACATTGCGGCGCACCGCATCCACATTCACAGACATCTGTTATATCGCTCCTTGGGTTCCATGCGACCGAAGCCGGGCGCAAAGCTGCTCCACATCCTTGAAATCACCTTCAAGATCTGTTTCCGAAGGTCCTTTGCCCCGGTATCCGAAATCTTTCATCCTCTCTTCCAACCGGGAAAGAAGAGTGGGCGGTACAGCGGCCTGATGCTCCCCGCATTTCACGGCCAGGGCATGCAGAGACCGGTAAGTTTCGTAATAATTTCCGTCCAGACGATGACGCCGGGCCTGATGCAACAGCGTGTTCAATTCCTCCTCCAGACTCCGTTCCGGCTCGACAAAGGTCGCCGCTCTTTGTCGACGACGAAGCAGCCACAGCACAAGAGCCAGAATCAGAACCACAACAGCCAGACTCACGGGAAGCAGAAAAGGACTTCCCTTCGTAGCAGCTACGGTCAGTTCTTCCGTTGTGATCAGCTCTGAAGGAGACAAGGGAAGCGGTACCAAATTTTCCTCAGCACCCGTCTCAACATCCAGAGGCACCACTTTCAATTCCAGTGACGGGAAATTGTGCCGGCCTGTCTGTGAAGGGATGATACCCAGCAGAATATCGGCTGTCACATGGCTTCCTTCCCGACGCACCGTCATGGAGAGCAGCTGTGCCGTGCCCCAGTCAAGTTCCGGAAGAGTCGGAGGCAAAAGCACATGGTCCGTCTCTGCTTCTGTCCAGCTCAGGCTGTAGCCCAGCTCCAGTTCTTCCCCGACAGGATAGCTGCGCTCCAAGGGCGTGGTCGTTACCGTCAGCTCCAGCCCTGAAGCACCCAGGGAGCTGAAGATGACAAAGCTTATCAGTATGACAGACATATTTCTTTTCATAGTTATTATATGAGCAACTCCCATGCCATAACGGGAAGATCGTAAGATGTTGAAATTACACAGATTGGAACGGATCTTATGAAATGGAATTCCTTAAATCAGGTTTTCAGGGAGATGGGGAACTGTTTAGAGGTACGAAGAAGCATAGAACAGCCGGATCCCGACCGGTGCTGTACACTCTGTTAAGGCCCCTTATCTGATAGCCAAATACTGAGAAATATAAATTATCTCGTGACACATCCTCTTTTCTTTTGATTCCAATAAAAGCACTGTGGTATAAATAGTTCTTCAGAGTACCGGGAAGGGAACAGCCGTGCCTTTCTGAAGTATCCCCGATAGATAAAGACAGTGAGGCTGTCTTTTTTACTGCTTTACATACTGAATTATTATATTTTCTTTGCAAGGAGCGATTATATGGGTCTGCTCGGTTCTTTTGTTTTCCGGCGCAAGTTCTTTCTGCTGGTTCTGGTTCTTTCCCTTTTCCTGCCGCTTTTGAGTGCCCGAGCCGGAGAAGGTGTTTTCCTGCTCGGTAATGATGCCCTGCAGCTGGGTCGCGCTTCCAGTGGTGTTGCCAGTCCCCGCAGCGCCTATTGGAGCTACATGAATCCGGCATCCATGGTGGATCTGGAACGGCGTCTGGATGTGAACTGGTACAGCGTTCTGGCCACTTCAAAAATGACTCCCCGCGGCATGATGGCCAACCCTTTTGATGGCACTCTGGAATCAAAAAATCTTTTCAATATTGTTTCCACAGGCTTTATCATCCCTCTGAAGACAGGTACACTGGGCGGCGGACTTTTCATTCCCAGCGGAGCCGGTGTGGACTATGCCCATTCCCGGACCTGGCTGGGCCGTTTACAGGGAAATACGGACCGGCGTTTGTCTTATCAACATATACGCGGCGTACTGAGTTATGCCTATCGTTTCGATAACGACTGGTCTCTGGGGGTGGGGCTGCATCTGTCCCTCAATCGTTTCCGTACAGATCATATTACGCTGGGCATGCGTGGAGCGAAGTACGATAACAAATGGGACAATGCTCTCGGTGCCGGAGTGGGTTTCGGCGTGTACCGGGCTTGGGAAAAACTCTCTGTGGGTTTAAGCTACAGTTCGCGCCACTGGACGCAGAGCATGGATAAATACAGTGATCTGCTCAGGTCCCCCTTGGATACGCCCCGTACCCTTCAGGTGGGTCTGGCCTATCGCTTCACGCCGAAATTCGAAGTGACGGCCGACTACAAATGGCTGCACTGGCGGCGTATCCGCACTTATGGTTCGCCCATGTTCCGTTCAGGCGGCTTCGGCTGGACCAACCAGAATGGTTTCAAACTGGGCGCCGAATGGAAAGTGCATCCCCAATGGACGCTGGCCGCCGGTTATGCCTACAGCAACACACCTGTCCGGAAAGATGCGGTTTTCCTTTCCGCTCTGGTCCCCGTTGTGGTGGAACATCATGTCACCATGGGCATCTCTCACGCCATCAATGAGAAACATGAGGTTCATCTCTCCGGAGTTTACGCCTTCAGGAACAGGGAACGGGAAGCGGGTTGCGGTGACCTCATGTCCATTGCAGGATATAACACCACCATCGAATCCAAGGCCGTATCCGCTGTGGCCGGCTACAGCTACAAGTGGTGAGTCCGGAAGGTTGACTGGAAGATAGTAGAATGGGCACGGAAATCCGTGCCCATTTTTTTATATCCGACTCGCCTCAGCATCTTCTCTTCATGAAGCGCTTCGACGCATCCAATGCCAGTAAGAGACTGTCGTTTGTGGTCGGTAACTCTGTGCGGCGATGGGTTGCATGACCACCGTGCAGAGGTCAAAAAAGCCCTGATGGACATAAGACAGTGTCAGCTCCGGTGCCTGAAGATTTCCGGGCTCTTTACTGGTCATGGACAGAACAGCTGAAACACCGGCATCGTCCTCAGGGAGCAGCAGGATATTCTGCAAATAAGGCTCGCCATGAAACATGGGGGTTGTATGAGCATCTACGCCCATCAGCCAGGGACCGAAAAAGAGAGCCCGTTCTTCCGCACCACTGTCGGGCAGTTCCGCCAGGGTATGAATCTGTCCCGCCCGATCCGCAAGCCGCAGGGCACAGTCGATCTGGATCACCACGGCTTCACCGTTCCGCCATTGACGGCGCAGATTCAACAAAGTGCCTTCCTGAGCAATGAGCCGGGAAACAGCTGCTGCAGAGGGGCTTTCTGTTTTCATCTCTTCCAGACTCTGCCCGTCACGGCTCACTGTAGCTGATAAGCTCTTCGCCCAGCCGGGAACACGCAAAGCCAGGGTCTGTTCGCCCTCAGGGGCGGCAACCACCTCCGCCATGAATGCGAGGAGATGAGGCTTTTCCGGCAAGGTGATCTGTTGCAATTTCACCTGAAAAGCACCGTCTTTAAAACTTCCTTCATGCCAGAGATTGACCTGCACACCATCGTCGATGGCTGTAAGCCCGAAATCAATCACATCATGAAGAGCCCGCAGCCCGTGCATGGTGCAGCACCACCAGGCGCGCGCACCACCGGCATGGGGGATATAGCCTTGTTTGTTGAAACAACGGTGACCGAAGTCGCCCGTTTCAAACTGGTTCGCATAAAAAATATTGTTCAGACAATGCTCGGCCCGGACGAGATACTGTTCCTTCCCTGTTGCCCTCCACAGCTGGAGACACAGACGCAGGAAATCCGCTTCCGTGCAGCCTTCATCGCGGTCATAATCTTCCTTGAAAAACTCCAGAAGTCCGCCGTTGATCATGATGGAGCCGCTTTCTTCCATATCTGCAAAGCGTGCTTCCACAGCAGCCAGAAGTTCCTCTTCGCCTGTCGTTTCATAGATGAGCATATGACCGCGCAAAGTCGTCAGATAGCCATGGGTATGCTGTATACCCCGGGGCTCCAGAAGAGCCTCCATGCGTTTTGCCGTGTCGCGGTAATGTTCCTCCTTCGTGGCTCGCGCAAGAAGTTCCAGACCTTCATTGAACTGGGTGAAGCAGATGAAGCCATTGGCCGCCATGCCGCGCACACGGGTCATCACTTCTTCCGTGGCACACTCATCAAAGACTTTGAGAAGAAAATCGCCAAGCCGCGTGGCGGCTTCCAGAACGGCGGTTTCTTCCGGGAATCGCTCATGATATTCCAGAAGACCCACAAGCAGACGGCCATTACCCCAGAGCAGCGCCATCTGATCCGGTCCGATATCCGCCGCTGTAAAGGACAGGCTTTCATTGCCGAAGCGTCCGTCCGCCCGCTGACAGGGCAGGAGTTTTCCCATGAGCCTTTGCAGCTGAAGATCATCCTTTTCGCCCCGGGAGGTCATGGCAACGGCACCCAGAAAACGACCGGAAATATCGCCGCTGAAATCAGAGAAACGCCGGGGCTGATCCGGATTCAGCATCACGTCAGCAAGAATGAAATCATCGCTGAAGGCCGGCTCCTTCACTTCGTCAAAGCGATAAAATACCCGGTTGATGCTTTCAGCAACAAGATCATCGTTGTTCTGAGCGGACAGCGACAGAGGAAAAGACAGCAGCGGAAGCATAAGCAGAAGAGAAAGAAAGCGGGTCATGAGCGGGTTTCCTTTATGTTGAAACAGATTTGGTGTAATGCTTGTATCAGCACTATATCACCTTTTTTATAACCAAGTCACTTCAAAGAAATTCATTGCCGGAAAACTTTCCGGCCGAGAGTCAGCACATCGTGGAATACATAAGATACTTGAGGGGATCAGTTGTCTCCGTGAGTCGGTCGGATCAGTCGGATCGGTCGGATCTGCGAGAGGCTCGGGTGAGGTCAGGACATTGATGCTGGGTCAGTGGACCAAGTGAAAAGACTGGACTTTCCCAGCCCCTCGTGCCTATCACCTATCCATCCACTCCCGAAGCCCCTCCAACAACAACTCCTCACCTTTTCCCAACAGACTCTCCGGAAATCCCACACGTACCTGCAAGACAGCAAAGGCTTCCTCAGCCGGAAGATCCTCCAGACCCTGATCACGGGAATAATGAATCCATTGGATCGTTCTCAGACCATCAAAACAACTGTGAAAATGCCGGTCTAATTGTGTTCCCCGGCCATGGTGCGCATGAATCTTCCGCCAATTCACGAAAAAGTTTTTGCTACAGAGAAAGGCATGCAGAGCGGGTGACAAAGTCTCGGCAATATCCGGGAGCCTTTCCGGATGAAGCAGATCTCTCTCATCAGCCAGGGCAAGCCACTTTTTCAACAGACGGTAAGTCCCGGGATGATACAAAAAGCGGCGGGTCTTGCCTGACGCCAGATGAGGCCCCGTTCCGAAAGGAGCACGCTCCGACAGACGCCCCGAAGGGTGTACCCTGGCTCCGGCTATGGGCTGCAGCGCACCGGTTTTACACAGCTGTTGCATGAAATAAAAATCTTCGCCGGCACAGTGACGGTTCATCCCGCCCGCAGCCGCATAGGCTGGAGCAGTGCAGCTGATAATGGAACCCAGAGCCGGCCAGGCATAGGGCGATCCCGCCCAACGCAGATGCAGTTCGTGGTAGCGCATATACAGCTCATAGGCGATCATGGCTTCAGCTGCAGCGGGGTCAGCATCAAGGCTGTGGGCATAAGCGGCATAGCCGCCGTGACGGCCGGGCATGCTGTAAAATGAAAAGAGATGATCGAGATATTCCGGAGCGGGAGGTGAATCGGCATCAAGGCTCACAAGAAAAGATGGTGTATCGCTGGCGGGTCGGGCATTCAACAGTACGAGGCCGTGATCCAGTCCGATTTTACGGGCAAGCCCCACACCCTCCCCGTCGGGAAGTTCCTGACCGGACGAAGCCGCATCCACCCGGGCGAGAGAGAGGGGAGCGAAACGCCCTTCTTTTTGCCAGCTGTCGAGCATCTGAAGTGTCCGCTCGTTGTCTTCCCGGGCGGCCGGAGTGCTGTACGGATCTCTGCGGTTGTTGACAACACAGATGAGCAGACTTTGTCTCAAGACAGCCTCGGAGGATTGCGTCAGGGCGGATATCGTTGTTTCCAAGTGCTGCGATTCGGCCAGAGCGGGAATCACCACAACCGCCGAAAGTTTCACTGGAATCTCATCGCCTTGCAGAGCCCATTGATGATGGACGGAACGTGTGCGCAGATATTTCTTCACGGTAGGAGTCACGGCATTTATTGCCTGTGTGCGTGATTGATGGCATTCAGGGCTGTACTGAGTTCGCCATCGGGCAGCCAGTGAAGCCTGTGTCCTTTTCGTTCCATGCCGCGAAACCAGGTCCGTTGTCTTTTCGCAAAACGTGCAATGGAACTGTTGAGCTTCTGAAAAAGATCGTTTTCGTTCTTGATCTTCCCTTGCAGAAACTGGGCCACATGCCGGTATTCAAGACCCAGCTGTTCGAGACGTTCCCAGCTGACCCCCGATTCATGGAGCTGCGCCACCTCATCGATCATGCCCTGATCCAGGCGTTCCTGAAGGCGGTGACTGATCCGTTTGCAGAGCACCTCTTTTTCATAGTCGATGATGAGAATGAATGCCTTGAGCTTCGGTACGGGCGGTGATGGATGAAGTTGCGTATACTCGGCAATTTCAATCGCGCGGACCAGGCGGTTGCGGTCCTGGGTATCTGTCAGGTTGTGCAGCTTTTTGCCCAGCCCTTCCAGTCGTTCCACGAGGAGGCTCATTTCCACCTCGGCCAGTTCCTCACGCAAGGTCTCATCAGGCGGCACTTCAACCAGTGCATAGCCCGAGAGCACCGCATCGAGATACAGACCCGTTCCGCCCACAATCACAGGAAGTTTACCCCGCTCCTGTACCGATTCCAGGGCGGGATAAAAGGCCTTTTGGTAATGGAACAGACTGAACTCTTCCGAGAGATCGGCAATGTCAATGAGATGGTAGGGGATGGGTCTTCCATTGAAAATATATTCGTCCAGATCTTTGCCCGACCCGATGTCCAGCCCCCGGTATACCTGTCGTGAATCAGCCGATAAAATCTCACCATCCAACAAGGCGGCAAGGCGCACCCCGAGCCCCGTCTTCCCGGATGCGGTCGGGCCGGCGATAACAACAACGCTTTGCGTATTCTCCTGCATAGACATATAATACTGTTTCCTGTTAGCTCTTACAATTTCATACCCCCCGGAAAAAATAAAAAAGAAAAGCAGCCTCCGATACACCGTAGCGGCTGCCCGGAAGCCGGAGTTATGTCCATCATGAATATTCTCAAAAAAATCCTGTCCCTTCCTCTTTTGTGGCTGGTGATCTTCTCTTTCACCTCAACGCTTCAGGCCGAAGAGGAACGCTTTTTCACCGATTATTTCTATCAGCCTCCCCCTCAGCTCAACGCTAAAGCAGTCGAAGAAATGCGCATCAACCGACGTTATCCCATGCCCGAGGACAGGGTGCGCCGCTATGTGAAGGAGGCGAAAGAAGGATGGCACTTTTCAGAATTTCGTAAGGAACGGATCTCAGAGAAATCAGAAGAGGCTCTGGCACCCAACCAGATCGCCTGGGGAATGAGCCTCCGGGAAAAAGCAGCCGATCGCTTCGAGAGAGCAGCAGCTGAAGGGGATACACAGGTTTTTCTGGGTCGGCTCCGCTCCGATGAAGCACGGGCATTGCGACTCCGTGTCGATCTGAAAGATCTTTTGCCCGGCGAAGAATTGTGGCTCCTGGATGGGGAAGGGTTCGCAGCCTTCGGACCTTATACCCGCGAGGAGGCGAGGCCAGCCGGAACCTGGCTGCCCACAACAGCAGGAGAGTCCGTGGTGATCGCCCTGCGTACGCCTCATGAGGAATGTCCGCAAGTGGAAATCAGGGCCTGTTCACATTTCTTCAAATCCATATTCAATCCCGGTCTGCGCGATCCCAAACCCTGTCATATCGACGCCTCTGATGAAAGCAGCCTCCGCGCACAGGAAAGCGCAACGGCTGTCGGTATCCTCATTATTCCCACGGGAAGCTCGCAAGGATACTGTACGGGAACGCTCATCAATACACTGGATGATCAGACATCCCTCCCCGAATCGCATATGATCAGCGCATACCACTGCTTTGAATCGAGAGTGGACCTGGAAGGGGTCGAGGTCTTCTGGGATTACCGCAGCGAAGCGGACGATCCCAATGCCCTGCCGAGAAGCCAGGGAGCCGCTCTCCTCAGTCATAGCGCCATTCTTGATGCCGTTCTGATCAAGCTGCACCGGGAAGCGCCTGTTGGCGACAGAGGCCGAGCCTGGGCCGGATGGGATACCCTTCAACTCCCGCGACAAAGCTCCGTGCGATGTTTTCATTATCCCATAGCCTCCAGTATGAAAGTATCACGGGGACTGATCACCCTCCCTGAGACCTCTGTATGCAAGACCGTGCTGTGCACGGAGGTCTATGAGAAACAAATCCAGATCAACTGGTATGAAGGCGTGGCCGAACCCGGATCCTCTGGCTCACCGCTCATGCTGCCCGACTTCAATTATCGTGTTGTCGGCATGCTCAGCAACGGCAACGACCACAGCTGTCGCTCCTCGGCCAACAACTTTGACAACTTCGCAGCCTTCCGCTATTTCTTCCCTCAGATAAAATGCCATCTGGTACCCGGCGCTTCCTGTGGAAAAGCCTATAAATCCGAAGATCAACGCTGCTTTCTGCGCCGCCTTTTCACATTGAAAGAGGCATCACTGGATAATCTGTATATCTTCCGGGAAAGGGTCCTTGAAAAAAGCGCTTTCGGCCGTGCATGTATAGAAGATTATTATGCCTTCGCCCCCGAAATCGAGGCCTGGCTCAAGGAAGACCGCCTCGCCAGAAAAGCCTTTGAGATGCTCGTGCAAGGCGCTGTCCTCTGGGGGAGCCTGCTGGAAGCGGGGGAGTGAGGAATTAGGTGATAGGTGATAGGGAAAAATGCGAGGCATATAGGAGACTCAAAGGGATCGGTTGTTTCTAAGGAATCGGACGGATCTGCAAGCGAAGAGAGGTGAGCGACAGAGGTGGACGTGTTAAGGCCATGGACCTTTTTATATCGCCTGTATTTTTTTCAGTGTGTTCCGTGATTTCCGTGGTTTAAAAAGAAAAGTCATCTCATTTCTCGGTGTCCCATTGTGTTCTCTGTGGTGAAAAGAGAGAGGCTGATTGGGTTGCGGCTGCGCTGCGCTGTGTACATATGGCTTGTTGAAAGTTGCAGAGCAAAATAGAGTTGTAACTGCTTTGCCACTACTTGGCACTCCGTCGGGACTTACCAGAAATAGCGGATCCCGTCGATGGCGACTCTCAGGATTGTGATTGGGTTCTTGGGGATGGCGTGGGGGAAGAGGCGCGTGGCGATACGGAAGATGGCGAAGGAGAATCCCATTTTCTGTGCCAGTCCAATGGGGAAGGGGCCTGTGATCATCATTTTGACGAGGGGTTTCAAAAAGCCGGGAACAGTGCAGTAAAGGGTTCCGAGACAGGCGATACGTGCCTGAATTTTCTTTTCCCTGGCAGTGTAAGTGATCAAAGGACTTTCGGCGGAAAAACGGGTGATCATATCCGCATCCGGAGGCATGTAGCCATGTTCCAGTGCGTAATCAGCCAGCTCCGTACCTCGTGACGGACTGCACACGGAGAAGGTGGGTACAGTTAATTTCAGGTTCCGTGTGAACTCCAGTGAGTGGAAGTCATCTTCCAGTGTCGTGCCGGGGATGCCGACCATGGTGTTGCCATAGGTGTTGATCCCGTGGCGGCGTGCCCGCTCAAAGGCCTGGTGCATGTCGTCATCTGACAGGCCGCGTTTGAGAATGGTATTGCGGATTTCCTCTGAACCGGACTCCACAGCCATGGAGAGTGAATAACAGCCGGCCTTTTTCAGCAGCTCAGCGGCTTCTTCCGAAAAGGTGTTGGGGCGCATGAGACAGTAAAAAGGGATGCCGATGCGGCGCGGATATTCTTCGGCGAATTCACGGAGCCAGTCATCCACGGTAAGGGAGAAGGTATCATCAAAAAACCTGATGAAGCGCACAGGCGGATAGTGGGCGATGACCTGCTCAATTTCCGTGAGCAGACTGTCTACGGATCGCCGTCGCAAAATGGGACCGCAATTCTCAAACATCTTGTTATAAACGTGGTTATAGCAGAAGGTGCAGCGAAAGGGGCAGCCCCGCGATGCGACAAAAGAGCGCAGTCCTGTCCGGGGAATATAAGGTACGGCATCGTAATAGATGTCTCTGTCCGCAAAGGGGCTCGCATCCAACTCCTCACTGTTCAGTTTTTCCCGTACTGTCGCTCCCGCTGTGGTCAGTGCGATATTGGGGATATCATCCAGTGCTTCACCTTTTTCAAGACGGTCCAGAAGTGTCGGCAAAGCCCGTTCCCCATCTCCCTGACAGATGGCATCCAGTGCGAGGGTCTCCAGAATGGCGGGCGAAAAAGTGGGATGGGGCCCTCCCATAATTCGAAAGATTTTGTTCCCACTTTCTTCGCAATATTTCCGGAGACTTTCATCGGCTTTTGCAAAGACATCTAATTCGCTTCCAATGACGCTGTAAGCAACCACATGAGGATTAAATTTTTGTACGCGCTGGACAAGACTGTCTTTTTTAAGCAGCACCAGTTGCACCTCATGGCCGGCTTCTTTGCATATGGAGGAGAGAAGCATAACCCCGTGAGGTTCAATAGCATAAGGAATATTTAAAACAAAAAGAATGCGCATGATGTTCTTTCCATCGGGAACTGCAGAGCATTGCGTGAAATCCCGAAGGGGTTGTTATCGAGATGTTGTTTACGGAATTCTCTTAATTTTAACATAGTGTTTGTCACAGGACAAAGAAAGCCGTGGCTTTTTGTTATTCAGGGTCAGGAGATTCTTCTTCCGTGAAGAGAGTTTTTTTGTCATCGTTGGAACTTCCTGTGCAATATCGCTTCCAAGCGTCTTTTGCACGGGGATATTGACCCGTGTCATTGAGCAGTTGGTGGTAGAAATGACAGGCCTCATCTCTCTCTTCCAGTACGATCAATGCATCGGCCAGCTCCAGTATAATCCACGGATCTTCGGGATCCAGTTTATGGCCTTGACGCAGCACCTCAATGGCTTGTTCTGTTTGCCCGAGAGCGCGAAGGGTGAGGCCGAGTAAAAAGAAGGTGTTTCCTTTATTTATGCCTTCGTTGCAGGCTTCTGTGAGGTATTTCACTGCTTCTTCATAGTGCCCTTCTTCATAGGCTATATTTCCCAGATAGTGCAATGCTGTAAGGTGATGAGGATTCTCTTCAAGCAATTCAGAAAAAATTTCTTTCGCCGTCTCATTGTTTTTCAAGTTCCGCTCAATAATCCCCAGATTTTCCAGTACGGGATTTCTGTCCACCTCACCTTGACTGCACAGCAGCGTCTTTTCGTAATACACACGAGCCTCTTCCTCGCATCCGGCTGCATAGAGGAGATCAGCACAGCTTTTGTGGACGAAAGCATGGTTCGGGACCCCTTGAGCAGCCCGCAGTGCGAGAGAAAGCGCCTTATCCTGACGCTCTGTTTCCTGATAAAGTTTTGTCCGATAATAGAGCCAGGTCTGAATGTCGTCGCTATAATCCCAGTGGGCAAAGCCTGCAGGGAGAAGGAAGCAGAGAGCACAAAAACCTGCTGTGAGACAACGCCGCCACTGTTTTTTGTTGACATCCTCAACGAAGCGCAGCAGTCCGAAGGAGCTGAGCAGAAAGAGAGAGGGCAACAGAGGAATCCGAAAATGAGCCGATGCCCACAAGACGAGATAGGGCAGATACCACACAAGTATGAAAAGGAGAATCAGAAGCATCCCCGTAAAGCCGGAATCCTTGTTCAGTGCTTGTAATGGCTGTTGACTCCGCATCATTTCCCGCGATGCTACCAGAAAATAGAAGAGGCCCAGTGCCATACCCGGCAATACCAAAGCGAAACCGCCGGGCATAGAGCTTAGAGTGTTTGAAAAAAGACGGTCACAGTATTCCAGAACATTTTGCGAAATCTCATAGGGTGACCAAAAGAAGACAGCCCGGACGAGTGAACGTTTGATGAAGTCACCGGGTTCTTCCATAATCATTTTGAAAGCGGCTTTTTGTGAAAACCGGGACCAATCCACCCAATCTTCAATGAGGGCTGTTTTTTCATCCACTGACAAGGTGCTCTTTTCCAGAGCCAGGTATTGATCCAACAGCGGATCGCCGGGCATGAGAAATCCTGTGGCCCCGGGCTGATTGGCTATATAAAGCGTGATCCCATGGCCATGACTGTTCAACACCCAGAGGCCGGACTCATAATAATTCAATGCTGTAACGGGCAGAAGGGGAAGGAAAAAGGCCGCTCCCGCCAGAGCACCATGAACAAGAGCTTTTCGAAAATACTGCAAGCGGGCCCGGGCGACCCACAGCATCCACAGGATCAACACAGGAAGAAAGAGAATGACCTGTGAAGAAGCCAGCGTAAAGATTCCGCAGCTTATCCCCGTCAGTACAGCTTGGATTTTCTTTCCTCCGTGCAACCAGTTCAGTGCGCTGTTTATCAGAAGCAGGGAGGCAAAGACCATGAGTACCGGTTCATGGAGAACAGACTCATAAAGTATAAGGGGCCAATACAGCCACAGTGCGCCGGCCGTGATGACACCCGCCCGGGATCCAAACATTTTGCGGCCTGCTCTGTATCCCAGCCAGCCGCTGGCGAGTCCCAGAGTCATCTGAACGACACGGACAAGCAATTGGTTGTCACCGAAAAGAAAATAGAGGAAGGCGAGCAGGAAAGTGTAGCCCGGAGGTCTCAACTGTGGATTGCCCGCATTATGTCGCCACACAATATGTCGTTCAAACTGAGGAGTCAGCTCCGGAAGCCCGAAGAAAGAACGGAGCGACTGGGCATGTCCCAGGGCACTGTTATCGATAAAACCCATATCTGTCTGATAGAGCAGAGGTATCTGAAAGTCGGGATGCTCTTGAATTTCAGCAAGCCAGCAAATGCGCAGGGTCAGTCCGGATAAAAACAGGATAGCCAACACAATCAGATCCCGGCGTGTTCGCAGAAAAGATCCTATGTTAGGAGGCTGGATGGGCATGGTGAAAAGAATTCTGTGGGTTAAGTCGGGCCGGTTAGAGAAAGTGGCACTGTTTAATGTTCCATTTTACTCATGAGCGATGATAACTGCAACCTTGACGCGAGGTATCGGGTCAGCATCAGGACGAACGGTGTGAACTATTTGGGAGAAAGGACGCCTTTTGATTATCCTATAGTGTAAACTGCAACAGAAGGCGGTTCTCTCATTCTTTTTACCATCACACGAATAGAAAGTTTTATGACTTCCGACTCTGAATTGAATAGCCCCGAAGCTTCCGTGGAGCTCCGGGAAGCCTTGTGGCGTCTTTTGGCACTGATCAAGGAAGCATCGCTCAAAGAAGCGCTTCTCCTTCGAATCGAGACGGAAGCACCTTCTCTTTCCGGGCTCGAGTGGCTGGCATCTCTTTCCGAATCTTCCCGTTATTACTGGCGTGATCGACGGGCTGTCATAGAAATGGCCGGAGTGGGGGAGGCCGATATTCTCGATTCCCACGAAGGTGCCGACATGGAAGAAGTGCTCCGCCAGCTGACGGCCCATCTTCATGCGAGCGGTGAAGGTGTCCGCTATTACGGTGGCTTCCGTTTTCATGCAGATACGACCCGGCCGGGTCCGTGGATGGAATTTCAGGCCCACCGTTTTATCGTGCCCCTTCTGGAATATTTCCGCAGTGCCCGGGGAAGTTTTCTCGCTGTGACCTTGAAGTCCGAGGCCGAAAGAGAAGGAGCCATGGCGCTCATCACCCGTATCTTGAATACACCTCCCCGCACTGTTGAGCCCCTGCCTTCTTTTACCCATTGTCGTGACATACCCGACCTTTGCGTCTGGAAACAACAGATAGAGGATGCCTTGCAGGCTTTTGAAAAAGGTCCTCTCACCAAAGTTGTTCTCGCCCGGGAGAGTTCCTTTCAGGCTTCAGCCCCCATCGATCCGCTTGCACTGCTTCAAAAACTGAGCGGCCAGGCACCCGATACAACCCTCTTTTGTTTTCAGCCTGTTCCGACGCGGGCTTTTCTCGGCGCTTCTCCCGAACGTCTTTATTGCCGTGCCGGTCTCCGTTTTCAAACAGAGGCTCTGGCGGGAACCCGTCCCCGTGGCCCGGACGAAGAAGAGGACACGAAACTGGCGGAAGAGCTTCTGAACAGTGACAAAGAGCAGCGGGAGCATGCCATCGTCGTGGATTCCCTGCTGAGCAGTCTGGATCGTTTCACCAGCGAAGTGCAATATCCCGGTGCAGCCGTCATTCGCAAACTTGGCTATTGTCAGCACTTGCACACACCGATCACGGCCCTGCTCAGGGAAGGAGTATCTGACTATGCGCTCCTGCGAAAGCTGCACCCGACCCCTGCTGTAGGTGGCCATCCACAGAAAGAAGCTGTCCGTTACATTCTCGAAACAGAGACTTTTGAGCGGGGTATTTTTGCTGCGCCTGTGGGCTGGCTCGCCCGTGACAGTGCCGATTTTTGTGTAGGCATCCGCAGTGCGGCTGTGCTGGAAGATCGACTTTCGCTCTATGCCGGCGCTGGCATTGTCCCTCATTCCAATGCTGAAGAAGAATGGGCCGAACTGGATGCCAAAATGCGCCAGTTTCTCAAAATCATGGAGAGCCCTTCCCATGGAATATGACAGCAATCTGAATATGCTTTGGGCCTCTCTGCTCATGGAAGAAGCCGCCCGCCGGGGTATCAGGTGCGTGGTGATTGCTCCCGGCTCCAGAAGCGCTCCCCTCGCTGTTGCGGCCTGGCGTAATCCCTCCTTGAAAACTGTTGTCCATCATGATGAACGCGGAGCCGCCTATTTCGCCCTGGGTGCCTCCAGAGCAGGCATGCCCGCCGCTGTCGTCTGCACTTCCGGTACAGCCGTTGCCAATTGTTTTCCCGCTGTGGCGGAGGCCAATCTTTCCGGCCTTCCTCTGGTCATTTTCAGTGCCGACAGGCCGCCCGAACTGCAGAATTGCGGCGCCAACCAGACCATGGATCAGGAGCAGTTTTTCGGATCTCATGTGCGCCACGCCCTGTCTCTGCCCTGTCCTGATGTGTCGATAAGTCCCGGAACCCTTCTCAGCCGCATTGATCAGGCACTGGCACCATGTTTCTCTCATGCCCCGGGTCCTGTTCACATCAATTGTCCCTTCCGTGAACCGCTTGCGCCTGTTCGGATTGATCAGCCCTGGCCTCCGGATTATCTGGATGAGCTGGCTCCCTGGAAAAACAGTTCCCTTCCCTGGCAGGTCGATGAAGTTGCAGCGCCTGCCCTTTCTGATGAAGAGTTGCGTTCCCTTCTCGATAAATTTGAGGCTGTGAAGAACAAGGCGATTCTGCTGGGATCCATGCATGATCCTGAAGATCAGGAAATGGCCTTGATACTCGGCCGAAAACTGGGTTGGCCCGTCTTTCCCGATCTCCTTTCCGGATGCCGCCGAAAAGATCTTCCTGCAAACTTCCACCTCTCCTATGATCTCTCTTTGAAAAGAGGGGAGACTGCAAGTTTTTCAGCCGGCTTTGAGGCGGTCCTCCACCTGGGTGACAGTTTTCTCTCAAAGGTATTCAATGAGTTTCTCGCAAAAGATTCTCCCGGCCTCTATGTGCATGTTCATCCCCGCCCGGAAAAAAGGGATCCCTTCCACCTGGAGACCCGTCATGTGCAGCAGAAAATATCAGAGTTCTGTCACGGCTGGCTTCGCATGCTTGAAGAAAGAAAAACTGCAGAATCACCCTTTGCGCCTCCTCCGGATCCGTCTCCAGCCGTCACCGGGAGTACAGAAGCCGGGCTGTGTGAAGATGCGGCTCTCTCAGAGTTTTCTCTCGCCTCCCTGTTGACGAAAAAAGTGGAGGCCGATGTGGCGCTTTTTCTCGGAAACAGCATGCCCGTTCGATATATGGACATGCAGGGTACTCACTGTGCCGCTTTTCTTGTTCATGCCAACAGAGGCGTGAGCGGCATTGACGGTAATATCGCCACGGCCGCGGGCATTGCCTGTGGTTCCCGACGGCGCACCGCAGCGCTTCTGGGTGACATGAGCGCATTGCATGACCTCAGTTCGCTGCCTCTGCTGGCCAACTCGGAAGTCCCGGTCATTCTCATCATTGTGAACAATGGCGGCGGCGGCATATTCTCCCACCTGCCCATCGCAGAATTTCCGGAAATACTGATACCCTGTTTTATCCATCCCCATGAATGGGAATTCAAAGGACTCGCTCATATGTTCGGTCTTCCATGGTACGACGTCCGTACTGTGGGTGACTTTGAACGGTGCTGGGCTGCTGTGCAGAGTGCGCCAAAGTCGTGTATAATCGAATGCAGGATAGACAGAGAAAGTTCGCTTCAGGCCTGTAAAAAGTTGATTTGTTTCCAAAGTGAAAGAGATCAATGAGTCCGGTTGCTACGCTTGGACCGGCACCGGCTTGAAGTATCCGTTGATAACTGATAGAGCGCAAGCGATCAAGAGGAGTTGTTCATGGTACGATTCGCTTCTTTTTATGATACAGGTCAGCCCGTTATTTCCTTTGAATTGTTTCCGCCGAAAACAGCCGAGGGTATGAAAGCTCTCTTTGTTCACCTGAAAGAACTGGTCGCCTGTCGGCCTGCTTATATCACCTGTACCTATGGAGCCGGGGGCAGTTCACGGGAGCGGACACTGGACGTTCTGGCTGCGGTTCACAAAAATCATCCCGAGATTCCCCTGGCCTCCCATCTGACCTGTATAGGCAGCAGTGTGGAACAGCTCCGTTCCTTTATTGTCCAGGCCCGGGAAATCGGGATCACCCATATTGTAGCCTTGCGCGGAGACCTTCCCAAAGGCGAAGAAAATTACAGCCCTCCCCCTGATGGTCTGCACTATGCCAATGAGCTGGTATCACTGATCAAAACGAAATTCCCTGATATGGGCATCAGTGTGGGTGGTTACCCTGAAACCCATCCCGAAGCACCATCCACGGCGGCTGATATAGAAAATCTCAAACGGAAGGTGGATGCGGGAGCGGATTTTATCGTCACCCAGCTCTTTTTTGACAATGCCGATTATTTCCGCTTCAGAGACCGTTGTGACGATGCGGGAATTTCAGTGCCCATCATCCCCGGAATTCTTCCCCTGACCAATCTGGCTCAGGCTGGGCATATCGTCAGCATGTGCAACGCTCATCTGAGCTCTCGGCTCGTGAAACGCCTGGAAGTATACAAAGATGATAAAGAAGGCCAGCATGCCGTGGGGGTATATTACGCAGCGCGACAGGCGGAAGAACTGATTGCTCAGGGAGTGCCTGGAATACACTTTTATGTCTTGAACAAATCGCGGGCAACGGTGGATATATGCCGTTCTCTGGCTCTTTTCACTCCTGTAGACTAAGGCTGGACAAAAAAGGGATTGTAATTCTTTTCCACCCATACGGTGGAGGAAGGGCCATGCCCCGTGTGGATCTGATAGTGATCGGGTTGGCTGAATACCTGTTGCGCCACGGTCTGAATTTCCTGTTGCCGCGTAATCTCATCAGGGGTGCCGCCGATACTTCCGGAAAAGAGCGCATCCCCTGTGAATATGCGGTCCTCAATGATCAGTCCCAGTGAACAGGGCGTATGACCCGGCAGAGCGATGAAGCGCCCCGTCAGTCGGCCCAGCTGCAGGGTGTCGTCCTCTTCTTTTTTCACAGCAGGGACACCTGTGATTGTGTCCCGGGCCGCATAAACAGGCGCTTTTCGCCAGGCCAGAATATCCGCCAATCCTTCCGTGTGGTCGAAATGGGCATGGGTGATGAATATACCGCTCAGTGTCAGGGCATGCTCTTTAAAAAAAGCGGGGATACGTCTGTCGAGAATGGGCGCATCGATGAGCAGCGCCTTTTTCTCTTTTGCACAGGCAATGACAAATTGATTGGATTCGTTGATTTCAGTGCGGAAGTGGGCAAAGATCATTTTTTAATCCCCTCAAGTTGGGCATTTTCAAAATTGGGAACCCCTGTGGCATCGCTGAGATCACAGTCTGTGAGATTGGCCCGCCTGAAAATAGCTCGATCCAGTTGTGCGCCCCGGAAAGAAGAGCGACTGAAATTCCCGTTGCCCGGCCGGGAAAAATACATGCGTGCACCGGAGAAGTCCGCATCCCCGGCATCCACCCCCACAAGATTGGCCCGCTCAAGATTGGCATCCCGGAAGCAGGCTCCTTTCAAAATCGCACCGCCCAGAACAGCCAGCTCCAGATCGGCCCCGGTAAAATCCGCACCGCTGAGATCGGCACAATCAAAGCGCGTTCCACGCAGCCTGGCCCCTCGAAAATCGGCCCCGGCCAGTTGTGCTCCGGAAAAGCAGAGCCCCGATAAATTCATGCCTTGAAAATTCCGGGAGGGAGCCGAACGCAGTTCTTTTTCCTGTACCGCCGCATGTCTGTCAACACCCACCACAATATCGGCTGTGTCGTGAGGCTTCATGGAGGTCCTTCCTTCAGCCTGAATTCTTATTCTTGTTCGAATTCGCTTTCTTCGTCTCCTGCGACTGGTTCATCCAGATAGGTCATCCAGTCTGCATAATAGGCAACCTCTTTGACCGTTCTTTTAATCCTGTCCGGTGTCGCTTCTTGACGATAAATGTTGCTGAGGATGGAAATATAGACGATACCTTTGGATTTGATGAGTGAAAAGGCACTGTGGGCCAGCCGTGAATTCGTGCGCAAGCCCTTTTGAACATTTTTGATATTCGCTTCGCAACACACAGCCAGAACGCGCAGGATCTTGCGGCCATCACGCAATTGATGGGGCATGAGATAGACGCGCTGTCGTCGGCCATTGGGAAGGCGCACTTTGATGACGAAGCCCGTTTTATGCGGTTTGACAGTACGGACTCCGGTCTTTTCGCAGAACAACGCCAAATCCCGCAGGCTGAACTGCTTGCGTTCCTGATCCCGGGTGCGCAGCAAAAGGTGAACAGGTTCCAGACTCCGTTCAACTGTCATCTTCACATCCATATCCTCATCCTGAAGATGGTTGCTCAGACGACCGATTATCTGATGAACCTCTTTGCCAATCTTTTCAGCTGCATCACGCCGATCCACCCAGGCGACTTCTTTGTCTCCCAAAGTATCCAGCAAATTGTGCATATCTTCCATGTCAGGCTCCCACAGCGCTTGATAGTACTGCAATTGTTGCAATATCATACCTTATTTCACTACATTTTGCATAATTATATATTTTGTAAAGAGCAAATAAAAAACTCCGGTCAAAGCTGCGGTCAAAATAATGCAATTTTACCTTCAGTTGATCGATGACCAGATATGAAAGTACCCTCCCGGGGGATCCCGTTGACCGGTTACTTATGAAAACAGATTAATTCAAATAGATATTTCCCTGAATGGTTTCAAGCAACAGGGGATGGTCACCAGCATTGATACGGCCGAAAAACTCCTGGTTTTCTCTGTTGATACTTCCGGACAAAGAAAGAGCGCTGCGTATCTGTCCGCCCTGGGTTTTTACCGTAATGGAAGCACTGGATTCCGGAGAGACAAATACGTTGATATCGCCATCTTCCGCAAAAATATCCACTCTTCCTGAAAGTGGTGTGAGACTCAGTAAATGCACATCTCCTTTACGCTGTCGAACCTCAACAGTATTACCCGGCGTGTCAACGAACACACGACCTTCGCCATTGGTGATGGAAATGGCGTCAAAAATTTCTTTTGCCGTAATTTCGCCTGAAGCGACAGAAACCGTGAACGGTCCCGTACAGGCCCGGGCATTGACCGAGGTGCTGTTGCCTGATATGAAGATTGTGCCCCGGATATGCTCCAACTGGATTTCGCCCTGCTCCTGATTCAGAACGCAGCCATTGCCGAGCCCCTCCACGACTGTGACCCCTTTTTCCGTGTTTAGAGTAACAGGCAGGGTACGGGGGCATTTGATCCGCAGATCAGCCCGATAAGACTGACAGGAAAAAGTTTCCATGTCTTGTGTGGCCCGGGTGGTGATATGGATGAAACCGGGTTTGCTTTCTTTCGTCATCTCCAGAGCGTCCAGCGCATCCATGGCCGCTGCAGCGGAGGGCGTCCAGGCGACACGGGTCATTTCTATGGAAAGCTGTTCCTCATCCACGCCTTCAATATGGATATTGCCGGGCATGGCATCAATGACCATGGTGTTCCCCGATTCTATGGGGATATAACTGGTTATGGTATCAGTAAAGGCCTTTTGATCCGCATTCATACGCGACACGGTTTGTGACATGCCCCCTTCTATACCCACGAGAACATCGCTGAAAGAAGCATTGACCATGATGCGCTGTTCACTGTCCGCATTCATATGACGGGCCAGCAGCTGCTTTCCTCTGTTCATGCGCTTCACATCCAGCTCTGATTCAAAACGGCCATGGGTTACTGTTGCTGTCAGGTCTGGATTCGCATCGGGTGGCAGCAAAATTTCCGCACGGCCGTTCTCACTCACGAGATTCAAAGTGGAAGTCGCGCCGGGATGATGTACTGTTACAGATCCGCGAAAATGCGTGATATCCAGATTGCCCTGATAATTGGAAAAGTTCGCTTCGGCACCGGTCAGGATAAAGGTGCCGCCCTGATTGAGATAGTGAGCCCGTACCGGAAATTCTCCCTGTACCCTGGCTCGTACAGGTCCTTGAATATGGGACAGCTGCAAGGCGCCATACTGAATCTCCGCTGACAGAGGACCGCCCAGATCGTTCACATACACATCACCGAAATAATTGTTGATGGTCAGGGTCGCATCCCGGGGTACGGTGAGTTGCAAATGGACACTCATGGCAACGGCATCACCGCTGCGCAACTCGGGCAGAGAAGTGCGGCACTCCCAATAATCCCCTTCCTCCGCAATACGCAGTTCAATGAGCTGCGAGACCTGTTCGGCAAGATCTTCCGAGGGCGCACTTACCTGAATGGATGCTCGAATCTGGATAAGTCGTTCGTCCCAGCAGGCCACACGGATATCTCCGAATTCATTGGAAAGAAAAAGGCTGGGAGCCGGACTGGCCGGATAATGTTCTTCCACCTCTCTTCTGGCTGTGGGCAAACTGTCGTCGCCGCCACGTCCTTCTTCCGGAGCCCCGAAAAAAACGCCCGCGCGGCGTCCCACATAATCCATTCCCCGCGCCACCTCTTCAATGCCGGACTGAAGCTGCTGGATCAGCTGTGCCGATCCGGGAGGCATGACAAAGAGCATGATCAGGAGAAAAAAAGTAAGTGCTGATTTCCCCATGATTAGGCTACCCTTTTACCACTGAAACCATTGCAATCCATCAAAGGGTTCGATCGACAAAGAGGGTGCGCAGACCCTCCAGTCGCTTCTGTGCCTCCGAGTCCACAATCTGTGTTGCACGGACACACCCGGGATTGCGTTCCAGAGCAGCCAGTGCCGCATCCAGATCCTGGTCCAGAAAATCCACGATGCGACGCTGCCCCGTATTGGACAAGGTATTTCCCTGAATGGCGATGGAGGCCGCCAAGGCTTGTACTACTGTGCCGGAGAAGGGACGGGAGGGGGTCCAACTGTTTTCCGGCGTCGGAATGGGACGGGCCTCAGCCTGAACGGCAATGGAAGAAAATTCTGAGCCTTCCTGCAGAGCTGCTGAAAAAGAGATGGCCGCCAGAAGCAGAATTCCAACCAGACAAGCCACACTGCGAAGGAAGGGATACAGGAAGGAAGGCCTTTTCGCCGGGGGACGGGCTATTTCCTTTCTGGCTTGCAACAGTATGGAGTGAGACAGTGTCTGCGACGATTCGGGGAGGGTGGCCAGAGCGGTCAGCTTCAACGACTGCTGGATAGCCCGGACTTCATTCGCACAATCCGGGCAACGGCTCAAATGTGCGGCCATGAGCACGCACACCGGCGAGTCGTCATCCACCAATGATTCTGCATACTCCATCAGCTGAACAGAGGAGGGATGACGCAGGATAGAGGATTCTAACGACATGGTACAGGCTCCGACAGTCAGTCCAAATATTCTCTGAATTTTTCCAAATAGGGCCGTAACCCTTTTTCAGCCCGGGCAACACGTGATTTGATGGTGCCTACAGGGCAGTCAAGTATATCGGCGATCTCATCATAAGAGAGATCCTCAAAACGCCGCAAAACAAATGCCTCACGATAATGCTTAGGCAAATGTCTGAGAGCGTCATTGATGGCATCTGAAATTTCTGAACGTTCACATGCCTTTTCTACGCATGCTTTTTTATCATCAAGAACATCGAGAGGGCTCAGTCCGGAGACCGAAGCACTGTCATCGCTGTTCCAGAAAGACAGAGAGAAAAACCGGGGCCGACGGCGCCGCTGCTCCCACTCCTTGTAAACCTTGTTGGAAGCAATGGCGAAGAGATAAGAGGACAGCCGGCCCTGAGCTTTGTAACGTTTGCTGTTGCGCACCAGGGCAAGAAAAACTTCCTGTGTGATTTCTTCGGCAATAAGCCTGTTTTGCAACATTCTGTAAACATAAGAAAAAATACGTCGCTCGTAACGATGAACCAGTTCTTCAAAAGCCTGTTCAGCACCTTGTACATGTTCAGCCATGAGAGCATCATCATCCAGAGCGGACCAGTCCACTGGCCTGCCCTGATGGCTGATCACCCGTAGAGGTACAGGATGCCCGGGCGTTTCTTTTTGTGATGATGAGTGATTTTTCATGTATCAATAAAACTTATCGGGATAAGTACAAGAGTCTCTACCTGTACTATCCCTTTTTAAACCATAAAGTTCCGACTATTTACATACAGTTTAACAGAAAGTGCGTTGCAAGCGCATCTTTACAGGGAATTAAATGCCGAAAGTTATTGCAAATATAGGGGTAGGCGCGTTACTTCCGGAGATTCGGACGGATCTGCGGGGGGCGGGGCGTGGCGCTTGGTTTTGATACGGGATCAATGGACGTTTCAAGATCAAAGGTATTTCTTATGCCTGACAGTTGTATTACCGTGTGTTCAGTGAATGACCTGGTTCAAAAATCATCCCATTTTTCGGTGGTTCTCTGTGTTACTACCCGCCAACTTCCATTATTTTTACGAAGAAGTCAGTGGTGCTGACTCTGCAAGCCATATACTTTCAGGATATTGTGAGATCATCGATTCGGTAAGATGTTTTCTGGTGATAACGAATCAATAGTGCCTTTGGAAACCCTGAAAGACGTTGATATTCACTCCCAGGCTGCGCGACCCAAGGTCTTTAATTTATCAGTGTCAATCAGTGTTCATCTGTGGTTCTAAGGAAGGTCGTGTCAGTGTCATCTCTTTGGTAAAAGATGTGTTTTTCCGTGTGTGACCTGATTGACCTCGTTTCACTGGTGTCCAAATTAAGGACACCATCGAATCCACACAGTTGAATTCATTGGTATTTTGGGCAGATTTTGTCTTCATTTTCCCGATTTCCAGGATCAGGTTGACTGATCGTTGCATTTTCCTGTCCAAGAAAAGTTGATTTGGACAAGAATGAAGAATTTTTATAGTCTGCCTTTTCTTTTCTTCCACGAAGTTACACGAAGTCACACTAAAGG
>JAAYJV010000195.1 GCA_012522755.1 Candidatus Hydrogenedens sp. | reverse complement strand
TGCCGAATCTATACCAGATAGTGTTATAGAACTTATCTGCCATCAGCCAATGTCCCCATTGGCACACATCGCGGCAAAGACAGAGAGTCGATGTGGAACCTTGGCGCGACGTAAAGCCTCGGGTGCATAAAGAAAGAGATAGTCAAAACAAGATATCAAGCCGCAATCCGGTCAATATGTTCCCCGGGTCATCACACTCTGTCTGCCAATGTGGAAATTGGCGTTCCCAGGTGCGCGACTCATGGTCATCAGCCCTATCACCTATCACCTATCACCTATCACCTATATTCCCTCGCCCCTCGCCAAACAAAATTGATTCCCCTTGAGGGCTTACGATAAGTTATACTATGGATGTGACTGATTATCCGATGGCGACAGCCCTCATTTTGTCAGCCGTTGTTCATCATGACGTGATGAATAAAATCTGATTCCCTGGCTATAACTATTGAAAGGGACCGTTGATGCTCCATAAAAAAATGATTCTCTGGATTCCGCTGGTGGCTCTGTTGCTGCTTACGGGATGCAATACTCTTTCTTCCGCACCGCAAATCACCAAAGCAGCCATCACCCCGGAAGTGCTCCGGCCCGGTGATACGGCCATCATCACCATGCATATCCACGACCGCTCCGGCATTGTCAACCGTGTTGAAGGTGTTGTTCTGGAAAGTCCGCCTATCACCTTCAAGCTCAACGACGACGGTCAGGATCCTGATGAAAAGGCCAATGACGGCATCTGGTCCATGCAGGTCCATGTTCCTTTCCAGGCACCTCCGGGCGAATTCCGTCTTGAATTCACCGCCTATGGCAAGGACGGGACTCCCATCTCCGTCCGTGACCGCGATGGTCATATAGCGCCGCTCCAACAATTGATTCCTTTGAGGATCGAATATACCCAATAATCCATGATGACGGCTTTTTTTCTTTGGGCCTGCTGCCTTGTCTCTGCAATGGCGGATCAGGCTCCGGACATTGTTCTGCTCAGTGTGGACACACTCCGCGCGGATATGCTGGGCTGCTATGGATGTCCCCTTCCGATTTCGCCTGTACTGGATCGTTTTGCAGAGGAGGCGCTTGTCTTCGATGATGTCCAATGCGAAATCCCTCTGACAGGTCCTTCCTTTTCAGCCATGCTTACAGGGCGCTATCCCCGGGAAATCGGCATGACCCGCAACGGCTTGAATCTGCCGGAGTCAGTATCCACAGTCACCTCCCTTTTCCGTGATGGGGGCTATTACTGTTTCGCCGTATTGAGCAACTGGACTTTGCGGGGGAAACTCTGCGGTCTGGACAGGGATTTTCATGTTTATGACGACCGGCTGCCGCAAAAACGCTGGGGCTTTTATCGGGGCGAGCGGCGTGCTGAAGAGGTCTTGAAAGCTGCGAAAAAACAACTGGAAGAGCGACCGGCCGACCGTCCCTTCTTCGCCTGGATCCATTTCAGCGATCCCCATGCGCCCTACAGGTTCCGAAAAAAATATGATCCCCGTCGAACTGATTTCCGCAAGCTCAGCAAAAAAGGAATCACGCGCGCCAAGTATGCTTCGGAAGTGAACTATACGGATGCCCATATAGGAAAGCTTTTGGAACTGCTGCCCCGGGATTGCACCATCCTTTTTGTGGCTGACCACGGAGAGAGCCTTCACGACCACGGTTATCTGGGCCACGGCCGTCATGTATACAGCGAGTGTACCCGTGTACCTCTCATGATCCGCGGGCCCGGCGTGAAAGCGGGTCGCTCCGATTTCCCCGCACAGACACTGGATGTGGCCAGAACACTGCTGAGCCTCGCCGGGCGGCCTCAATGGTCCGGGATCCGGGGCTTTGATCTTTCTCAGGCCGGAGGCGAGGAGAAGCGTGTGCGTTTTATGGAAAGCTATGGAGGACTGGCTCCGGATATCCCGGGAGTGCGCCAGCTTGTGGAGGACAGCGCACCCCTTCGCCGTGCCGTATTGCAGGCGGGCTGGAAACTCCATGTCATGCCTTCCCGTGCCTCAGAGCTGTATTATCAGCCCGACGATCCGGGGGAAGAAAAGAATCTGAGTGCTCATCATCCGGAGCGTGTGGAGGCTTTGCAGGCTCTTCTGGATGCCTGGGAAAGCACTTGTCCCCGGGGAAGTGCTCAGGGCGCACTCCTGGACGAGGAGGATCTTGATGCCCTGCGCAGTCTGGGATACCTCGACTGAGCCACCGGATGCACTCACACTTCTTTATTGGCCGGATCCTTCATCAGCTGCGACTGTGGCCCATACTTCACGATTACGGGGCCCGTCGAATTCACAGAAGAACACCGATTGCCACACGCCCAGACAGGGTTTTCCCTGTTCAATGATGAGCGTGCAACCGGCACCCATCATGCTGGCCTTCACATGGGCGGCCGTATTCCCTTCTCCGTGGCGGTAGGCGGGATCATGCCAGGGCACCATCCTGTCCAGCACAAGCTCCATATCACGGGGAACATCGGGATCGGCATTTTCATTGATGGTGATCCCGGCCGTCGTGTGAGGCACATGAAGATGCAACAGGCCCTTCTGCAGTCCGCATTCACGCAAAAGCGTCTGGATTTGCCTGTCTATGTTGATGAACTGACATCTTGAGTTTGTCGGAACAGTAAAACGATACATGATCAATACTCCCTGTCACGCAGATTGCGCAGACCTAAATACATGGGTACTCCCACCGCCAGCGCCGTGGCTGCCAGACCTACAGCGACGGCGGCCGTCAGGGCATAGCGGAAAAGAGCGGGGGACACAAAACCGCCCAGAGCGTTCCACTGAAGCACGATGGTCTGGGCGGCGATGATCACCGTGATATAAGCAATGCTGAGAAGCAGGTTCAAGGTGCCGCCGAGACCGCTGACAATACGTGCCGGGTTGTCCTCGTGGAAGCTCGGATACAAGGCGCCCAGTCCCACAGCCAGCCCGGCCAGCCCGAAATTCGCCACGACAACACTGTACACGGTCATCCAGAAAAATACAGGCTCCAGCTGTAGCATTGTGGCGGATAGAAAAGCCAGGCCCACAGTGAAAAAGGAGGTCGCGAAGACACTGAGCCAGAATTTCTGCCACACAAGACTGGTGAAACTGAAGGGGGCCAGACCGATAATCCAGAAGCGGCGTCCTTCGAGGCTTACCAGAGGAAAGACAAAACGGCTCGTGAGTGTGGAGAGAATCAGGGTCACGGAACCCACATTCAGACAGGCGATCCAGCTGCGCCACATGGCATCTTCATAATAGCGTGAGGTGCTCTTCAGATTCGCAATGTAAACGGCCATGATACCGAAAAAAATCACAAACTGTGACCACTGGGTGGGTTCGCGCCAGAAGAGCTTCACGTCCTTCACCGTCAGGGAGCGGTAGGGCTCGGGGACAAAAAACAGAAACTGCTCGAAGCGGTTCAGCAAGCCTTTCTCGCGCGGACGGATACGCTGTCGATCCTGACCGGCCAGAAAAGAATAGCCCGGAAAAAAATGGTGCTGAGCGAGCCGGCCAGCCAAAAGAAGGGTCACCAGCGCTGTGGAGCAGAGCAGCAGAAACCAGAAGAGGCTTTCACCGTGCTGATAGCGGGCTGCAGCCAGAACTCCCTGGGATGCCCAATGACTGGGCAGGAGCCATCCCTGGGCCTGACCCGAAGCTTTGAGAAATACAGGGATGATATGCTCATCAGTGAGGCGCGTGCCCCGGAGCACATGAAAAATATAACTGAAAAAGAGCCCTGCAGCACCGAGAGCCAGCAGAATGATATGCCAGATTTTCAGGCGGGGGAGAATACGGACCAGAACAATGGTGATGACAGCGCCCAGTGCGGCCGGGATGAGGATGAAGGGCAAAAAGAAAAGCAGCAGAGCAACATAGAAATACCAGGGAGCGGCCGTGTTGATGCCATAGGCCAGCATGAGGGGCGAGCCGATGAATACCAGCGCCCAGGAACTGAAGGCCACACATTCAAAAAAGCGCGCATAAAAGAAATGATCGTAGCGGATGGGCCCTTGTAACAGGTATACAACTTCTTTGGAGCGATACAAGGTTGAAAAAGCAACGAGCACATTGGAGAAGACCAGCAGCAGGAATACGGTGAGACTGAGAATGCTCAGAAGCCGCGCCATGAGCAGATCACTGAAGTTGAACTCCGTGGAAGGACCGCCTCCGAAAACCATGAGCCACCTGAAACCCTCATAAAAAAGAAAGAAGCCGCCGACCCACAGCAGGAGCGCCGCCACAGAGATGACGCCCACCTTCAGTTTGGACTGGTGCCGCACGCCGGCAATTTCATGGCCGGCTATGCGCAGTTTCGTGAGAAAGACAACCCATACCTGATTCATGAGACAGCCGCTTCCGTTTCGCGGGTGATCTCAAGAAAAATATCTTCCAGAGATCCCGGACGACTGTGAAGCGCCTTGATATCGGCCACAGTGCCCAGTGCGGCAAGAGAGCCCTGGTTGATGATGCCGATAAGATCAGCCACCTCTTCAGCAATGGCAAGCGTATGGGTGGACATGAACACAGTCAACCCGTCTTCGCGGCATCGCTCTTTGAGAAAATTCTTTACAAAGCGGATGTTTTTCGGATCAAGACCTACCCAGGGCTCATCCACAATCATGATGGAGGGGTTGTGAAGAAAGCAGGAGGCGAAGGAGAGCTTCTGGCGCATGCCGTGGCTGTAATCTTCTATGAGCTGATCCGCCACATGGGCCACCTCGAAAAGTTCCAGAAGCATGGCGCAGCGTTCCTGATAGTCCTTTTCAGTCATGCCGTACAATCCCGCAACAAAACGCATGAACTCATGGCCTGTGAGCTTGTCGTATAAAAAGGGATGGTCGGGCACATAGCCCAGAAGCCGCTTCGCCTCCACGGGATGGGTATGGATATCGAAGCCGCCCAGACGTGCCGTGCCCGAACTGGCATGAAGGAGCCCTGTAAGCATTTTGATGGTGGTCGTCTTTCCGGCGCCGTTGGGTCCGAGAAAACAAAAGAAGGTGCCCGCTTCAATCTCCAGATCCAACTGGTTCACGGCAATATTGTCACCGAAATGTTTATGCAGCTTTTCGGTTTGAATGGAGAGAGGCATGGTTGTGTCTTTCTATCGATGCTGATCCTGCTGATTTGGAATATCATAAAGAAAAGAACGGTCATAGTGTAGCAAAGCAATCAGGAATTCAACAAAAGAGAGGAAGAAGAAGATTTTTTCCACGAAGATACACGAAGATACACGAAGATACACAGCGCTGCATCAAAGTACTCAGCCACAACAACACAAAAAAAACCGGGAAGACGGCGGGATAGGAAAAACCATGGGACGTGGTTCAGGTAGGGGCACGGCATGCCGTGCCCAGTTGGATACCAAGCCTGAAGTTCCCTATGTCTTCCAGCTATTCATATTGCCCGTGGAATTTGTGGGCACGGCATGCCGTGCCCCTACGAGCCCT
>JAAYJV010000194.1 GCA_012522755.1 Candidatus Hydrogenedens sp. | reverse complement strand
CGTTACTGGATTTCGCAAAAGCATAGGAGAAGGGGATCACACCGAGGTTATAGAAGTCTTTGATGTAGTGCCCATAAGGATTGAAGCCGCCATTTTCGCAATCAATCATTTCTTCAGGATAAACCAGATGCGTTTCCAGAGCGGCGGAGGTGACGACGATTTTAAAGGCGGAGCCCGGTTCGAAGCCGTCCAGTGCCACACGGTTCTTGCGCAATTCAGGATCAAAGTCACCGTAGCGGTTCGGATCGAAGGCGGGCCGGTTGGCCAGGGCGAGAATGGCTCCGGAATGGGGATCCATGAGGATGCCCATGGCCGCCTTGGCACCCACTTCCTCCATCCGTGTATCCAGACAGCGTTCCAGAGTGTGCTGCATGTTGATGTCGACAGTAATCTGCACTCTGTCACCGCCCTCCGGTTCCTGATAGGAAAGCAGACTCGAAGGAAGAAGGCGGCGTTTATGGTCTTTCCGGGCCTTGATTTCACCTATGCGGGGATGCAGGTATTCATCAAAGGCAAGCTCCAGCCCTTCGCTCGCTTCTCCCATGCGATTGACAAAACCCAGCAGGTGCGAAGCACTGTCCTTATGAGGGTAAAAGCGCAGAGGATCTTCTGCAATGGAAAGACCCTTTGACTGAGCCAGAATATGATTCAGGTCTTCCTGGCTGAGGTGGGTGAGCCATCGTTTGATGGTATTCATTTTCCGTTCGCCACCCTGTGCATCGAACTTGGCCAGACGGGGCATCAGTTCTTCTATGGACATATTGAGATAGGGGCTGAGAAAGGCCGCCAGAATCTCTTCATTTTCAACCAGCCTGGGATCCACCTGCAGAGTGGGGACAGTTGTATTGGTGGCCAGAACGATGCCATTACGGTCAAAAATTTCTCCCCGGGGGTATTTGATATAGAGACTGCCAATATGTCTGTCGTCTTCAAAGCTCATCTTTTCACGGGGAAAGAAATGCGTGTAGATGAGAAAACAGGTAACGATGAAAGCGAGCAACAAAAGCCCCGCACCGACAATGGAGGAACGCAGATGATGTTGCGACACAGTTTTATAGGTTAACGAAGGATCCTGCTCAAATTTGAGAAAACGGGGTAAACGCATGAACCGTGACCTCCCTGGTCTTTAACCGAACGGCTGAGCCAAAAACTTCTCACCGTCCCTCTCCAGAGCTATAACTGAGCAAATACTGCAGTTTCATTCATATAGGACAATTCCGGATCTTCTTCCACTATCTCTTCCCGGGGAACCACGGGAGAAGGAAGCACCACAGGTTCTACGGCTGTCTGTGGACGAATGGGTGCCACAGGAGTGGGGGGAGGGGTCTCTGATTCCGGACGATGAGCCATTTCCATTCTGAGAATGGGAGTGGCTGGTGGCGAACCCGGTGCGAGTTGCATGTGATCGAGTCGAAAAGCCGGAGCCCGTTTCGGTACTTCACGATATTGTACGAGTTTGTACTGATCCACATCGGGGCTCTGCAATCCCAGTTCAGTCGCTTTCCCATCCAGAAAATCCTTGGGCTTCACCTGGGAGAGCAGTGAATTCTGCTTCAACAACTCTGTTTCCAGTAAATTGCGCTGGTCATTCAGTTCGATCAGTTCATAATCATTGCGTCGGGTTTGAAGATTCAGGCCTGCTTCAAAAAAGAGAGCCGCAAAAGGAACAGCCACACAGGCAATCCGTAAAACCCAACTGCACCAACACTGACGTTCGCTGAGTCTGCAAAACTTAGCCATTTGTTTTCTCCTTCTCTCCTGAAGTCTCTGTAGCCAGACGTTCTATCACTCTTACTCGGGCGCTTTTCGCACGGGAATTTCTTTCAATCTCGTCCGGTCCCGGCTGAACAGGACGACCTGTGACGGCTTTGAAAGCTGGAGCCGTCCGTTTCAGGATCCGTCCGTCCGGTCGCAGTTCAACCTGAGGCCGTGTCAGTTTGCGGAACAGAGTTTTAACGACACCGTCTTCACCACTGTGAAAGGAGATGACCACCAGCCGACCGCCCGGAGCCAGCAGTGTCGAAGCCTGTTCCAGCCCTGTTTTCAAATGATTCAACTCGTTATTGACCGCCATGCGGACGGCCTGAAAAACCTGACGTAATTCCGTTGGGTTGGGAACCACGTGGTTCAGCGCTTCACGGATCGCTTCGGCAAGATCCGTGGTTGTCTGTAACTTTCCCTGGTCACGACGAAGGCTGATGGACCGTGCAATGCGGCGAACAGGGCCGACATCCCCAAATTCCCGCAGCACCTGCTCCAATTCGCGGGAAGTCGTGCCTTGCAGCCAGGTCGCAGCGTCCAAAGCTTCATCGCTGTCCATGCGCATGTCCAGCGGACCTTCCTTCAAATAGGAAAAACCCCGCTCTGCGGTATCGATCTGCATGCTCGAAACACCGGCATCCAGAAGAATGCCATCCGCAGCGGGGATACTCAGTCTTTCCAAAATCTGCTTCAACTCACTGTAATTGGCCCGGACCACAGTGGCTGCCGGATAAGGGCTCAACCGACGGCATGTCAGGGCTACCGCTTCTTTATCACGGTCTATGGCGATGAGCCGACCTTTCGTCAAAGAAGCGGCAATGCGTTCAGAATGACCTCCGGCTCCAGCCGTCATGTCAACATAGATGCCATCGCCCCGCAACTGCAAAAAAGCAATGACCTCTTCCATCATGACCGGCACATGGGGTGCGGGAAAATCTGTCATGAGCACCTCTCCCGGCAAAAGACCCGTAACCGGGGTCTGTTAAGTCTCAAGCCGCTTCTTTGTGATATTCCTGAATAGCAGCAGCTTCCGTGTCAAAGCATTCCAGGACACGGTAAAGACCCATAAGACGCAACATGCGACGGGTATGCAGATTGGCACAGGCGAATTTCAAGCCGCCGCCATAGCGCTGCAATTCTCCGAGCATCTCCAGCAGTACGCCGAAACTGGCGTAATCAATGACCTGAACGCGCTGGAGATTCAAAACCAGATTAAAGCGTTTCTCGTCGATACTGCGTGAAACCAGTTCCCGCATTTTAGGCGCCTCAAGCTGGTCAATTTCCCCGGCAATGTCCAGAATTGTGACCTTGCCATTAATCCGTTGTTCAACCGTTAACATGAGCTGCTTCCTCCTGAGGGTTATGCAAGGCATTGTTCCTGGCGAAAATAGCCTTGGCCTGCTCTTTGTACTCGCCCATCTTCTGCAGACTGTAATCTGCCCAAATCATTTTGCTCCAAATTTCCAAATACTGGTCAACACCCAAGATGACACATTCCCGATCAAGGCGGGCATAATCTTTCAAACCATCGTTCAGCGCAATACGCCATTGGGCATCGGCTTCCACCTTGATAGCGGGTCCCAGAAAAAAGCGTTTGAAAGCGTCCGCCTCCGGATCAAGAGGATTCTTTGCAACATCCACGAGGATTCTCTCCCAATGCTCTTCTGTGAACATAAACAGTGATTGGTCATAGGTTCTTGTGATATACCATATACGGTGGTTTTTTTCTTCCATAATTCGCCGGAGAGCCACTGGGATCACCAGTCGCTTCTTTCCGTCGAGTATTGTGTAGGATTCACCGAAGTACATGATTTTTCCAAAAAATTCCAGTTTCAACCACTAAATACCATTTTAAACCACAATTCATTCAAAAGTCAATACCCTTTGTCAAAAAAAATTACCCTGAGTATTTCCAGATAAAAAACGCTGAAGAAAACACTATATATGGTATGGCTTTGCATAAGGGCCACCAGATACAGAAAAAATTAATTGAGGCGTGCGCAAAAAAAAAGACAGAAAATACGACACAGTGAGCAAATGCTGGAAAAATGCTGGTTTTTTCTGTTTACAAGATTGGTTTTTCGAGTTTCCATTGGTGGCGGTTCTCAAATCTTTTGAAACCGATGAAGTGGCCTTCAAGTCTTATTGAGTAGAATGCTAAAACTGAATGTTCTTTATTTCCTGTAAAAGACAAAGGCCTTTTATCAGAGGGACAGTCAGCATACAAGATATTGTTTGTTGTTATTGGCATGTCCCTCACAGACTATGGAGACAGCCATGAAAAACTGTAAACAAGGATTTACGCTGATTGAATTGCTGGTGGTCATTGCCATTATCGGGATTCTGGCTGCTATCCTTCTGCCCGCACTTGCCCGTGCCCGGGAAGCAGCGCGACGTTCCAGCTGCCAGAACAACCTCAAGCAATGGGGTCTGGTCTACAAAATGTATGCCAACGAGTCGCCCGGTGAGAAGTATCCGCCCATGCAATTTGAGGCCCACAGCGGTCACAGTGCCGATATTGCCATCGGCCCCATGGTGAAAAGCATTTATCCCGAATACCTGACGGATCCTTCCATTGCCTGGTGTCCCTCCGATGCCTCAAGCAGCCTTAACGATTTGAAAGATCCGGATACGGGAAATTACATTCTTCATCTGGAACCCGATCTCATTGATATCAGCTATGCCTATGTGGGCTTTTTGCTGGACAAATGCGGTGATGATCAGCCCGATGAAGCCTTTATTTCGTTGAGCGGACTTTTTTCGCTCATTCCTCAACTGTCCAACCGTTTTGTTCTGGACGAGCCTGATGCTTCCGGACCTTATCAGTTCGTGAGCCTGGTGCTGACCACCATGGGCGATGCCCTTTCACGGCGTCAGGCCGGCGAAGATCCCATGGTCGCCAGTTTCCAGGTGGTGGACCAGGATAAAGAGGTCAACTCCATTGAGACAACTTCGCTGGGTATACTTCCCATGGGTAACGGTGCGGGAAATACCATCAACCGCCTGCGGGAAGGGATTGAACGTTTCCTGATCACGGATATCAACAACCCCGCAGCCAGTGCCCGTGCCCAGAGTGACGTGTGGATCATGTTTGATGCGGTTTCAAAGAATGTGAAATACTTCAACCATGTTCCCGGCGGTGCCAATGTGTTGTATATGGACGGTCACGTTGAATTTCTCCGCTATCCTTCCCCCAAAGCACCGGTGAATACAGGTATGGCTCTTTTCCTGGGAACCATGCTCGATCGCAGCCGTGGTTGATTGCTGAACCAGAAAGGATTGAATCAAGTGAAACGCTATCCACTTTTTGGCGCCTTGGCTCTTCTTCTTTTACTCCAGTCCGGCTGTGGCCCTACAGCTGAAGAAAAAACGGCCCTGGCCGCCCTCAATGCCATGGACGAGCTTATCGAAAAAGGTGGCTATGTAAAGAAGTTTGAGAGATTCGAAGACAGGGGAGACCGGGTTTTTGTCATTGAAGCGGAGATTGTGGACGAGAAGGGAGTGGCACTCGGTCGTTTGCGATCCGAACGTGTGGAAGGCTTCGGTACATCCAAACCGCGTATTCAATGGTATAAAACCCCGGGTGAACCGGAAGAGTGGACACAACCGGCTCGGGGTGGGCGTCGCGGCCCTCGTGGTGAAGGCGGGCCCCGTGGACCTCGTGGTGAAGGTGGCCGCCGCGGCCCTCAGGGCGAAGGCCCGAGGAGCGGGTCTCCGGCTGCTGCTGATACGGCTTCCTGAAAAAATCTCAATTAAGCAACTGATCGATGAGTGACGAGGCCGCACGGTTGGCCGGTGTGTCCCGGCCGCCGTCGATCAGTTTTCCCGCTATACCGCCGGCTCCGCCTCCACTGCCACCCATCAAATCATTCTGACCCATTTGCAGGGTCTGGCCCACGCCATGTTCAAGAATCAGGCGGGCGACTTTTTTACTGAAGAAGCGGTTGGCGATACTCGAAGTAAGTGCTCCGCCGACTTTGAGTTTCACCTTATCCAGATTGGTTTCTTCCAGGCGTTTTTCAGGGAGTACTTCGAGATTGAAACCCTTTTTGATGAGGGGCAGAAAATCGGCTGGCATACTTCCCTGTTCAAAGACGGCACCTACAGGCACAACACCGACTTTGGTCTTGGCATCAGCCGAGACACCCAACTTGTCAAATTCCAGCCGGACAGGCATGAAAGGACGCTCGTCACGCCATTGTGCCGACTTGTCGCGAACGATTTTTAAATTGCGGAATTCCAGCTCCGTGACTTTGAGCTCAATACCTTTGTCCTTGAGCTCATCAGCCCCTTCAATCATACGCATGGGAAGAGATTGCATTTCTTTGGGAACTTTGATTTTCATGCCGCCGAATTTCGTGGCCGTGGCGAAGAGATCCAGCAGATCCAGTTGATCCAGAGTAGCCTCAATGGAAGGGCGCC
Organism: Candidatus Hydrogenedens sp.; assembly: GCA_012522755.1. Lineage (GTDB taxonomy): Bacteria > Hydrogenedentota > Hydrogenedentia > Hydrogenedentales > CAITNO01 > JAAYJV01. The sequence goes on along the minus strand of JAAYJV010000194.1, from coordinate 4,556 downwards.
ATTCCTCACGGGAATAAGTGGGTTCTGCAGGGGCGGCTGTTTCTTCGGCCAGTGCGTCGCCTGCACAAAAGAGAGAGAAAAGAAGAAGTAGGGACATGATGATTCTTCCTGTATTTCTGATGATCCGACCTGTCATTACAGATAACCCAGTGCTTCCAACTGTTGTTGCAGCTGAGGATCCATGGCGGCCTCACCGCTTGGTGTGGGGGCATTTTCCGCTATGGCTTCCATGAACTGGACGATAATCTCTGAGAGTGTATTCATTTCCGGCCCTATTTTTGTGTCTTCAGCCAGATTTCTCTGTTGTGTCGGATCCTGATTCATATCGTAAAATTCCACAGGCTGCAGTCCGCGGGGGTTCTCTTCATTGGCCTGAATCAGAGCCCGGTCTTCCGTGCGCAGGGATTGGAGGATATTTCCTTCAAAATCGTTTTCCGCATAGCAATATTGGATCTTTGCATTCATCAAGGTACCGGAGCGATCCACCAGAGCTTGGCCCGACATCTCCGGACAGGCAGGCAGCCCCGCAACTTCCAGCATGGTCGGTGCCAGATCCACCAGCCTCGCCAGTGTCTCCGTTTCTCCACGGGCTTCCATGGCCGCTGGAAGTTTCAGAATGAGCGGTACATGGAGCAGTTCTTCATAAAGAGTCTGACCGTGCCACCATCCTTCATGGTCAAAAAATTCTTCGCCATGATCAGAGACAAAGATGATAAGCGTGTTCTCATAAATTCCCCGGGACTTCAAACCTTCAAAAAGTCGGCCCAGATGATGATCCATGAATTCAATCTCGGAGATATAGGCCTTGCGCATGGGTTCCAGATATTTCTCCGGATCGGGATGTTCCATCCGTGCACGGGCATAGCCTTTCCCCGGGTCACTGTGGTCCATGAAAGGATCATGGGTATCCATGTAGTGGAGATAGAGGTAAAAAGATCTTTCTGTATCGGCTCTATTGTCCAGCCAGTTGAGTGCTCTGTCGGTGATCACATCGGCCGGTTGATAGAAATCCGTAACCCGGAGCCGGCCACCCCGGAGTTTGCCCTCCAGAGTCAGGAAAACTTTGCGCATCAATCCATATAAAGACAGGTGCATGCCTGATGACGGTGCACTGAAGAGAGGATCGGGCTTCAGATCCACATAGTCCGTAAAGCCACGATCAAAACCGAAGAGCGCCGTCGTGTTGGGATTGTTTGAAAAGCCCTGGGTCATGTAGCCCTGCTCTTGCAGCAAACCAGCCAGAGTCACCACCTCAGGAGAGAGGAGAGCTGTCTTGCTTGTGGCGCCGTGTGCTCCCGGATAGAGGCCCGTGAACATGGTCGCAAAGGAAGGCTTCGTCCAGGAGGCTTGTGAGAAGGCCCGTTTGAAAAGGATACCATCTTCAGCAAGCGTTGCGAGACCCGGGGTTTGCGTGGTCATCTCCGGATCATATAAAGACAGATAATCGGCACGGAGAGCATCAGCGGCACAAAGAATGATATTGGGTCCCCGGGCGGGCGTGTCAACGGCGAGAGCAGGACTTTCTCCCGGGTCGGGAGCGCAAAGATGGGCCACGGCAAAAGCACCGCCCATGAGCACCAGCCAGGAGAGTACACAAACAACAATGAATCCGGGAGCTTTCAGGTGCAGCAGTCTTTTGAATAGTTCAGATTTGATGAAAGCGGCAATTCCCAGCAGCAGAGCAGTACCGATCACCAGCGTGAGAAGCATCACCAGATCACGGACGCCCGGAGCATGGCCGCCCAGGACATCACGCTGATAGCGGAAAAAGCCGATGACCAGACCGCCCAAAGCAATCACACCCGTATAGACCAGCGCCGTGGTGACGGTCCAGGGCGGGAAGCGGTCAATGAGAAGACAGAGGAAGAGCAGTCCCCCCGCCAGAGCACAGCCCAGCCCGGCGAATATAAGACCGTAGGACACAGCTCCCCATCCCAGCAGATACCATTCTGTCAGGGCCTGAAGCTGATAGATGACCCAGGCGCCTTCCATCAGGGCGATCACTGTGCCAGCCAGAAGGCCCGCTGCCGTACCGCAGAAGAGCATGGCAAAAACCAGCTTTTGATAACGGCTTTTTTCCTCATCTGTCAAAAGAGGGCGCAGCTCTTCACGATTTGCGGCCAACTTGTCTTCCACAAAAGCACGATCTTCCGCCAGCTTCTCTTTGTTTGGCCGTCCGCCCAGAAGCAGAAGAGGGACACTCAGGACAAAGGGCAGAATTTCACCGGCCCACAGACCCAGATGACCGCCCAGGATGGCCACGGCATGACCCGTGCTGCCGCCGAGAACCAGACCGAAAGCCATCTCACGTACGCCCAACCCTGAAATGGTGAAAGCCAGTACGGAAGCCGTGATCATGAGGGGACTCACGAAAAAAATGTCGGCGGCTGAAACATGGGCCGCACGGATAGCCATGAAGGTGAAGAAATATTTGGTGCAGGAACCGAGATGAACGAGAACACCGAAGAAGAGGGCGGCGAGAAGTGTTTTTCTATTGTTACTGTAGGCTGTTGCGGCGCGTCCCAACTTGTTGATGAGCCCCCGTGCGGCATTGGGTACGGGCATGACCGCGGCGATCACCTGAATCACACGGGGATTGAGGAGCAGCAGCAGACTGCAAACAACACCACCCAGCAGGGCGAGCATGATGAGTGCCAGCATGACAGGATTGATATTGAGATATTTGAATCCCAGAGGGAAGGTGATGAAGACGAGGAAGGCCAGAGCGATAATCCCCGTGAGCTTTTCCACGGCTATGACGGTCGTGCATTTCACCACCTCACGGGTATAGCGCGAAGAGGCAACCAGACGGAAGCCATCCAGCCCGAGAGTTCCGGGAAGAAAGAGACCGATGGCCCGGCCCATGAACCACTGGTAGGCCATATAGACAAAAGGCATTTTCAATCCCTGGCCAGCCAACAACAAGCGCCATCGGATCAGACCGGATAAAATCCCAAGCAGCTTGACCAGCGTTGCACAACCCATGAAAAAGAAGAAGGTGGCGGGACCCGTACCGCTCGCATCACGCAAGGCATTCCACACATCCATGGGAGCCACATCACCGAAGAGACCTTGCAGTCCGAAAAGTTCCGGCTGGAAGATCAGCAGGAAAAGAGCAACGACAATACACAGTTTGACAGCATAGGACAGGTATTTTTTATACATGAACACTCTCAACAAATGGGATTGGTGCCAATGATATCAGATAAGATCACGTGTAATTGTATCTGCAACGCTGGTTTTATGCAAATTAAGGGGAGTGCCGCAGCTTATTAGAAATATCCCCTTGTTTTATGTGCAATGCGTGACAGCATTCCTTTTCCATGCGGGTCGGGTCATATCAGCAAGGTTGGAAAATCCTTGACAAATCTTTGAAGCGCCTATAAAATTAATCCAGAAAAACAAAAGGGAGTCCTCATGAAAAAGCCATCAGTGCAATGGAGATCAAAAGATATTCTGTATCATGGGTGCATCTTTGCTATAGCTCTGTTTCTTTTGTCGTTATACATCCCAAAAGCGAATGAGCGTTTTGACTATGTTCATTCGGTAATTGAACGTCTCCATGAGGATATGGGCAAGTACGAAGTGATCGCAACGCTTTTTGAGATTCCTAATGTTGAGCATCGACAATGGGGTATTCCTGAGAAGCCTGATTCCGAGCAGAGCGACCAGGAGAAAATTTACCTGACCTGGCCATTTACCCATCGTCCGCCGGGGACACTGGTAATCACCTTTGAGCAGGATAAAATGGTATCCATTCAAAAGCGGGACGCTGATCAGTGGCGTACATGGGAGGTGCCGGACAATATTCTGAAAAAACTTAAAGAAAGTACACCAATTGCTGCTCTCGCCCTCTTTGACTTTTTCCCTCTGTTATGTCTTGTAGGCTTTTTTGGAATGATTCTGCTGATAGTGACGGATATAGTCCAGCGCACAATAAGCCTGCTGCCTTATTTGATGCTCCTCGGTTATGCTATGGGCGTACTCACTTTTACAGGCTATACTTATTTTATGAATTTTGACAGCTGGTGGTGAAAGCCAGCTTTCCGGATGACTCTTTCTTTATACGCTCATTATCGTATTCGTAATCATCTTTGCACCCTGTTCTCAGCGCAAAAATACCGACATGACTTCGTCGTTAAAAAGTCACCCCATTTCTCTGTGTTACTACCCGTCATCTTCCATCATTTTTTCGAAGAAGTTTGTGTTGTTGCAAGTCGTTTAATTTCAACATGTGATGCGACCAAAGTATCGGAAACTGTCTTCCGACAATCACGAACCAATAATGACTTGGGAAACCCTGAAAGCCGTTGAGAGTCACTCCTGGGAACGCCAATTTCCACATTGGCCGACAGCGTGTTATGACATTGACATTTTGTAAACAGTGATGCGGTAACAGGTCTTTTGCTAACCAGGAATAAAATAAAAGGCCTTTGTAAACTCTGAGTCTTTGTTCTCCCGTCAAATGCATACATAAGTCATGGTCTTTTCCCGGGTCTCCTGCCAATGTGGAAATTGGCGTTCCCAGGCTGCGCGACCCAAGGTCTTTAATTTAT
>JAAYJV010000021.1 GCA_012522755.1 Candidatus Hydrogenedens sp. | reverse complement strand
GCGTCCATTGTTTCATTCTCACTGAAATCGCCATCGGGAGGATCGGGAAATAAAAAGAGCAAAATCTGTTCGCCGCGAAGCTCCATATAAGGAGATGTTTCAGCCTGCAACATATCTCGCAAATTGCTAGTGTATGAAAAATAGGAGTGGAGCGAGCTTATACCCAGAACTGTCAGTGGAGACAATTCGTTGTATGCCATAAACCGTAGCCTTTCGTAATTTGTATGGTGATAAGATTCAGCGCTGTTGGCGCTCTGCCAATACCCGGAAACCGCCCCATCCACAATAGACTCCATGATTAAATTATTGGCTTGAGGATTGTCGGAAGGATTTGTCGGGCGGCTGGCGTACCATAATAGCCACCCGTTTTTCCATCGCATTTCCAGCCGATCCAGTTGTTCTTCCGCCCGTTTGTTGCAACAATATGTGTAAGAACATTCGATACTCTCCATGGCAAGAAGCTGCTCAAGGAGCGCAAGGCGAAGCGTATCGGCATCCACCAAACTTGTCTGGGGCACAATTTGGCTTAGCACGGATGCGGCGAGAAACAATGTAACTGCCATTTTCAGCTCCCTTAACTGTTCAATCTTCCTGACGCCAAAAAATGTGTTAAAAAAACATTACAGAGAATACACAAGTGACTCAATGTTGCTTGACATCTTACTGCCACTTCTCGAGGGTGGAGAAAAACAAAGTAATCCTTTGAAAAGTATTTCCAAAAAAATGTCAGGCATCCTCAGCTTATCCGCTAAGGGGATTTTTCGGTGAGCATTTTGTCCGTTCACACCTGTACTGATTGTCATTGGTCTCGGCACATTGGTTTTCGTCTGGCGCGACTATGCATTATGAAAGATCCCCACTAAAGTTCAATTGCGCTCAAGGCTGAATATATCTTTAAAATTAGTATAGCAGAATCAATAGGTATTCTCACTGTTGTCCAAATCAGGAAAGCTTTGAAATTAACACCCGCAAAGCATAACGTTAATCTTTCATCCCGATCCACGTCATCTTCCCCCCTTCTCTGTCTCCCACCCCCCCATCCGTATCTATTCCCTTTTCAAGTCCATATTAATCCTCTGTGGATAGCTATTTACTCTGGAGGATCTAAACATGAAAAAATTTCGTAGTATTGAAGACGTGGACCGGGCAAATCTGCCTGAGGGCCTGCGTAAGGCTGTGCGTGGAACGCTGACGACTCTGATCGATGCCTACGCTGAGATCGGTAAGCGCTATAGCCCCGAACTAGACGGGCACACTGTGCTCATCGAGGCAGGCGACACAGCTGAAGCAGAAACACCTCCATCAGACGAAGACAAAGACCAGTCCACCCTTCGCCAGAGCCGCCGCATAAAGCGTCAGACTGACAGCGAAGAGGAGGACAAGTCTACCACCTGAATATCACAACACAAAACATAGAGAAACATTGAAGGACCCATATACACGGGTCACTTCCTTTGGGCAGGACATCATCAACGGTGTCCTGCCCTTTTGTTTCTCTGACACAGGAGCACAGCACTATGAAGCAAACCCCTTCCTTTTCCCTCGGTATGACAGTGATCACACCGGGTGCCCTTGCAGTACTCGGCAGGAACAACAGCACCGGGCGGGAGTATCGCAATATGCTGTACCGTGGCATCGACCCGGCGGTAGAGCGGAAGTTGCTGGAGCGCCGTCAGAAACAACGTCGCCAACCGAATCGCTGAAACTTCTGAATAACCACCACGGGCCACTGTCCAGACTAGCACTTAATTTTGAATTTATGTGCATAATCCGTTATCCTCAACACGAGTAATACTAATGAGAAACCGCCTTCATTTTGGGTCATGTTTGTTATAGCGGAAATACTGTACGAAAGCGGCTGTGATGACACTATCTGATTTCGGCAAAAAAGAGGAGTGAAAGAAAGCTATGACCAATAACAAAAAACGCGCTGAACAAGGAAAGGCTGAGGCACAGTATAGACTAGCGCAACATTATGAGTATGGTCTGGATGTCAAAAAGGATATGAGCAAAGCCGTCATCTGGTATCGTAAAGCCGCTATACAAGGACATGCTCTAGCGCAAAATAATCTTGGTCAATGTTATGCAAATGGCGTCGGCGTGGAGAAAGATGTATTTCAGGCCTTCAAATGGTTTCGTAAAGCCGCTAAGCAAGGAGAGGCTGAGGCACAGTACAATCTTGGTCAGTGTCATGAATTTGGCGTCGGCGTTCAGCAAGATGAGTCCGAGGCTTTCAAATGGTATCGTAAAGCCGCTGAACAAGGACACGCTCTAGCCCGGAGTACGCTTGGTTGTTGTTATGCATTTTGCATTGGCGTTAAGAAAGATGAGTCCGAGGCCTTCAAATGGTTTCGTAAAGCAGCTGAGCAAGGAGAGGCTGAGGCACAGCAGCATCTTGGTCAGTGTTATGCATGTGGCATGGGTGTTGAGAAAGACGAATCCGAAGCGTTCAAATGGTGGCATAAAGCCGCTCAACAAGGAGATGTTATAGCGCAGAGTAATCTTGGTTATTATTATAATTTAGGCATCGGCGTAGAGAGAGATGAATTCGAGGCTTTCAAATGGTGGCGTAAAGCCGCTGAGCAAGGACGTGCTGAGGCACAGTACAATCTTGGTCACGGTTATGCAAGTGGCATTGGCGTGGAGAAAAATGAGTCCGAGGCCTTCAAATGGTTTCGTAAAGCAGCTCAACAAGGAGAGGCTCTAGCGCAGAGTAAAGTTGGTTATTATTATAATTTAGGCATCGGCGTAGAGAAAGATAAATCTGAGGCTATCAAATGGTTTCGTAAAGCCGCTGAGCAAGGAGAGGCTGAGGCACAGTACAATCTTGGACTGTGTTATGAATTAGGCATCGGCGTTCAGCAAGATGAATCTGAGGCTGTCAAATGGTATCGTAAAGCCGCTCAACAAGGAGATACTGACGCGCAGAATGCTCTTGGTTGTTGTTATGAATTAGGTATTGGCGTGGAGAAAGATGAGTCCGAAGCATACAAATGGTATCGTAAAGCAGCTCAACAAGGAGATGCAGCGGCACAGTACAATCTTGGTCATTGTTATGAATTAGGCATTGGCGTTAAGAAAGATGAATCCGAGGCTTTCAAATGGTTTCGTAAAGCAGCTCAACAAGGATTCGCTGAGGCACAACACAAGCTTGCTCAGGGTTATGCATTTGGTCTTGGTGTTGAGAAAGATGAATCCGAGGCTGTCAAATGGTGGTTTAAAGCAGCTGAACAAGGAAATGCTACAGCACAAAATTGGCTTGGTAATTGTTGCGCCAGTGGTATTGGCGTTGAAATAGATGTATCTGAGGCTTTCAAATGGTTTCGTAAAGCAGCTCAACAAGGAGAGGCTGAGGCACAGTACAATCTTGGTCAGTGTTATGCAAATGGCTTTGGCGTGGGGAAAGATGAATCTGAGGCTAAAAAATGGCTGGCTAAAGCAGCGGAGCAGGGACACGAGGATGCGGCACAACACAAGCTTGCTCAGGGTTATGCAAGTGGCGTTGGCGTGGAAAAAGATGAATCCGAAGTTTTCAAATGGTGCTGTAAAGCAGCTCAACAAGAATATGCTGAGGCACAGCAGCTTCTTGGTCAGTGTTATGCAAGTGGCATTGGCGTTGAGAAAGATGAATCCGAGGCCGTCAAATGGTATCGTAAAGCAGCTCAACAAGGATTCGCTGAGGCCCAACAGCATCTTGGTCAGTGTTATGCAAGTGGCGTTGGCGTGGAAAAAGATGAATCCGAAGCCTTCAAATGGTGGCGTAAAGCAGCTCAACAAGGAAAGGCTCTAGCGCAGAGTAATCTTGGTTGTTATTATGAATTAGGTATTGGCGTTGAGAAAGATGAGTCCGAAGCATACAAATGGTATCGTAAAGCAGCTGAGCAAGGACTCGCTGGGGCACAGTACAATCTTGGTCATTGTTATGAATTAGGCATTGGCGTGGAGAAAGATGAGTCCGAAGTATACAAATGGTATCGTAAAGCAGCTGAGCAAGGACTCGCTGAGGCACAGTACAGTATTGGACTGTGTTATGCAGTTGGCTGTGGCGCCGAGAAAGATGAGTCTGAGGCTAAACAATGGCTGTCTAAAGCAGCGGAGCAGGGACACGAGGGTGCGGCAAAAGTTTTAAAAGACCATGATTTCTGAGGAGGGCTTTGTTGATAAAGCAAAAACTTTCGTTTTAGAGGCATTCTTCAGTATCCACCGGCATGGCTGATTTTTAGAAAAAGGATGATTGAGTTACTGCGATCTGCAGAACAAGTTTCGGGCTCGGGTGGTAGGAGCAGGGCGGTGGCAGGTTGTTTGTGGACGGAGTGGACAAAGTGGACGGAGAAGGCACGTCTGAAAGCTCTCTTGCCGTATCATCGTCTATATATTCTCGATGGCTCTTACCCGCTGTTTGCCAATGTGGAAATTGGCGTTCCCAGGAAACATGTCTCTACGCTTGAAAGCACCCACAAAACTCAAAACATATCAGGGCTTTCGGGCGAAAGATTTTTCGTCCCTACCGGGCGGTGGCCCCTCTTTTCTTGCACGGGACGCATAAATCAGGACAAAGACCGCAAAAACAGCAAAAACGCCGCCCTTTACGCCCGCAAGGCAAGGTTGCTTGCGGGCGAACCTATGAAACCCATAAACTCCCATAAGATTTGGACCAAAAACCGGGGGCTTGACAGGGGGATTAAAAATTGCAATCCATCGTACCCTTGAATTAATTATTTTTTACGGTTAATATAAGATCCACGATTGCCTTATTGTTCATGGCGGTTTTAGACAGGGAGAATGCATATGTACTTGGGAATTGCTGATGTGTGGGTTTTTCTAGCTTATATCGGCTGCATTGCAGCTGCGTTGCTATGTGTAGGTTACGGTCTGATCAACTGGAAGCAAAACGGAACCACTCCCACAGAAGAAGACATGGCTTGGGCGGAGGAATCGGACAAACTGGCCGAAAAACTCTAAGTTTTCTTTCTTCTTCTTTTCTTTTTTACCTCGATCTTCCTCACTCACTCAGGAATACTCCATCATGGAAAGCACCGTCTTCTTATTTATAATCACCATCCTGTATCTGTTTGTAATCGGTTTCCTCGGATATCTGGGATATAGAAACACCAGGACCGCCACCGATTACATGGTTGCCGGTCGAAACACCCACCCGGCGGTCATGGCATTGTCCTACGGCGCCTCCTTTATCAGCACCAGTGCCATTGTGGGCTTTGGCGGTGCCGCCGGCATGTTCGGCATGAGCGTCCTGTGGCTGACGGTACTCAATATTTTTGTGGGTATTTTTATCGCCTTTGTAATTATCGGCAAAAGAACACGCGCCATGGGACACCGCCTGAATGCCCATACCTTTCCGGAACTGCTGCACAAGCGTTTTTCCTCACCCTTTCTCGGTCTATTCTCCACACTGGTTATTATTCTGTTCATGCCTCTTTATACCAGTGTGGTACTCATGGGTGCCGCAAAATTTATTGAAGTGCGCTTGAGCATCAACTATGAGGCTGCGCTCTTCTTCTTCAGTGCCATTGTCGCTCTATATGTCATTATGGGCGGTCTTAAAGGTGTCATGTACGCCGATGCGGCTCAGGGCGGTATCATGCTCTTCGGCATGTCGGCGCTGCTGTTCCTTACTTATTACAAGCTGGGCGGCATTACCAACGCCCATACACAACTGACCGAACTCGCCCCCAAAGCAGTGGAACTCTTCGGTGCCGCCGGCCATCAGGGCTGGACCAGTATGCCCGCCTTCGGCTCCCGTTTCTGGTGGGTTGTCATCTCCACACTCGTTATGGGCGTCGGCATCGGAGTACTCGCACAACCCCAACTTGCCGTACGCTTTATGACAGTGAAAAGTGATACGGAGCTGAACCGGGCCGTTCTCGTCGGTGGTGTTTTTATTCTCCTGATGACGGGAACGGCTTTCACGATAGGAGCTCTTTCCAATGTATACTTCTTCAACGAAAGCGGTCAAATTGCTTTTCTTGCCGCCAACAAGGACATAGAGCAGATCATCCCTGAATTCATGAAGCGTTTCATGCCTCTCTGGGTCGGCGATGTCTTTTTCGTCACACTGATGGCGGCGGCCATGTCCACAGCCAGCGGACAGTTTCATGTCATGGGCACTTCAGCCGGCCGTGATCTTTTCGCCACCTTTGGAAAAGATCTCAGCAGTTCCGCCAGTATATTCGCCACACGCATCGGAATCCTCATCACCCTTCTCGCCAGTGTGCTGCTGGCGTATATTCTCCCCGTATACTTTGAATCGGGAATCGCCATTGTCGCCCGCGGCACGGCTATTTTCATGGGTCTTTGTGCGGCAACCTTTCTGCCACTATTCGTTGGCACCCTCTATACAAAACGCATTACCCGAAGTGCCGCTATCTGGGGTGCCGTAGCGGGATTTATTGTCAGCCTTCTCTGGATCCTCTTTGTCCATGAAAAAGAATCAAGCGTACTGCTACTCTGCAACGCTGTCTTCGGTCGGCCCAGCTTCTTCGGTGACACCCGTACCGGATTCATTCTGTGGTCCGAGGTGGACGCGCTCTTTGTCGGCTTGCCCGTGTCAGCCGTTATCACCGTAGCGTTAAGCTTTGTAACAAAATCCTTGCCCGCAGAACATCTGCAACGCTGCTTCGGAGTGAAAAAAGAGGAAACGCCCGTCCCTTAATCGAATACCTGAAAACTGAAAGAGATCCAGATATTCCGTTGCTTTGCCGATGGAGGAAACAAAAGGATTCACAACCAGCGCCTGCAATGGCGGATCTCGGGATTTATGACGGAGCGCCATTACGGAGCGCCAACGTCCCTGTTGGCATCTGTCACGGCAAGGACGGTGGCGCTTTTGCCGGGCCTGATCGTGACGCAGGGACTTGCGATCAGCGGTCTGTTCTCCCTCTGCAAATACCCGGAGCACCCTTGTAATGACAGGGGCGGGCGTTGGGGACAGCGGCTTTCTTTGTTCCAGGAGTCTCTTCTCTTATGATTACCCTTTGCTCTTTATCCCTTTCAGCCTTTATGTGCGAGCGAAGCGATGGGACGAATTTTTTTTGAAATCGGTTGGGCGGTTGTCCATAATCGGGTAAAGCGATGAAACGGTATGGCAACATCTTCGAGCAGGTCTGCTCCTTTGAGGACCTGATAACAGCGGCGTATTCAGCCGGTGCGGTTTTCGTCTGCGACAGGAACGCATAATGCCCGCATCAGACGGACAAGGAGAATGAGACGATGGTTCAGACTGAAGTTCAGTATTGGGCGAAACGGCTTCACAGCCATGCCCCGCTGTTGGGAACCGGACGTCGGCGCCGGGCCTGTGCCCATTTTGCGCAGGTCGCCGACGCTGACGCAGTACCCTATCTCCTGGAAGCGTTGAGCGACCGGGACGCACAGGTACGGGAGACAGCGGAATGCGCCTTACGTGACCTTCGGGATACTGGCGCGGTGGACGCCTTGTGTGCGATATGGGCTAAGAGCCGCGACGAAGTCTTGGAGCGGATCATCGAGGAGTGCGGGTATGTTGCGATGCAACCGGTCGAGGTGCGGGTGTTGTCTGCGCTGAAGGTGAACCAGGGGAGCTCCGTGATTGGGGACGAGTCCGTTTTGGAGGCCTTTGTCGCCGCAGCACGGGATACCGATCCTCTTTTGGTGCAACGTGCGTATGTGACACTGCGCACACTCGGCAATCCCGAGGCGCAGGCGGCCCTTTGCCGGTTGGCGACGCAGGAGCCCGCAGGCCTGGCTGCAAAGATATGCATCGAGGCCGGCTACCGTCCATCGGACCCGGAAGAAGCCATCCTCTTTTTGTATAGCATCGCCACCCGGGATAGCGATCCCGATTTGGCCCAACGAGCCCACGCGATGCTGTGTGCGCTCGACGCCCCCAAGCTTCGGGCGGCCCTTTGCCGGTTGGCGACGCGCGATCCCGCAGGCCTGGCTGCAACGATATGTATCGAGGCCGGCTACCGTCCATCGGATCCGGAAGAAGTCAGCCTTTTTTTGTTTGTGACGCGGCAGTTGGACGCCTATTTCAAGGAGGATTACGAGTTTCAGAATCTCCGGCTGGCGTACGAACGGGCCGATGCAACGGTTCAGGCGCAGGTGATGGAGATTGTCCGCTCAGGCGACCGGCGCTGCCTGGGCTTTTTCGGTTCGCACAAACCGCTTTGCGAATGCAGCGACGACGAGATCACACTGGCCATCGAGTCGGGCCTCCGACACAAGGATTGGCCGCGTCTGTTCGAGGCCTTCCTGCAACTTCCGTTGAAATATGGGTTCCGGTTGCTTGCGCATTTTCGCGCATCGGGCTGGGAGCCGGACAAAGACGACCAGCGCAAGCTGTACAAGCAACTTTTGCAAGACAGCCAGGGGCGGAAACTGCGGGATGTCAGGAAGGGCGATGCCACGAGCCCACTGTTTGAGCAATGGCTGGCCAGGCCAGTCTCGGGTTCAGCGGAGCAACTTCGAAGGGTGACGCCTATGGAAGGCGTTTCAATCGTTGCGGAGTTGGCGCGTCAGGGTGGAACTGGCGCAGACACGGCGGAGGCCATCCGCAGCAGCCCGCACTGGCTTATCCGACTTGCCGGACATGCGACGGGTCTGTGTCCGCATCCTTCGCTGGAGAAGGTCGAAGATGATAACTTCTGGCTGGAAGAGCTGGTCACCTCGCATGCTTTGCTTGAATTCTGGCCCGACCAGGCGACTCCAGCAGATTTGGAGGCACTTCAATCTGCGCCGCACGAGGCATGGATCGGCCGCTACAGCGCAGTGCGGCGCGTTCTGAAAGGAATCATGACGTACTGGGTAACGACACCTGTGTTTGATGATGTTGAGATCGAATCCGGGGATTCGCCAGTCGAATTTGGAGATGCGGGAAAGAGTTGAGAAATGACTGAGGCGCATGAGCAATCAGGAGAGCAAGATGTGACCGGGACAGTACCAGGACAGCCTCCGGACGGTCAGCCGCATGCGAGTCGAAGGTACGGAGGAACTTTTTTGAAAAAAACATCCGGTTTTGCCTGCGGATATTGAAGGCTGACCGGGACAGGAGGATCTGACATGAAAAAGAAAGGACACTGGTGGCGATGGTGGGCGGCGTTGTTCGGGCGCGAGGCGGAAGCGCCGGAAGACGAAGCGGGCCATCGGGCACGAATAGCCGAGCTCGAAATGGATCTGCGCGAGCGGGATGACCGGATTACCGCGATGCAGGCGGAGTATGCCCAGCTCGAGATAAGCAAAGGGAAGGCGAAAGAGACAGCCGGGCAAAACGAACTGGAAGGGTTGTTCAAACGGCTTGCGGGTCCGCTGTCAAACCTGGCGACACTGGTTGAGTTGGCGCGTAAAGGCCAGACAGCCGAAGCGGCGGATTTCGTTCAGTTGTTTGACACATTGGAACGCGAACTGGCGCGGAAGGGGCTCGAACGTGTGGGTGCAACGGGCGACGCCGCGGACTTTGACATTGCGCTGCACCAGCGCATGAGCGGCTCGACGGTCCGTACGGGGACGCCGGTAGTTGTGCAGATGCCGGGGTACCGGATGGGCGCGAAGGTGCTGTTGAAAGCGATGGTAACCACTGCGGACAGTGCTGCGACCGCGAAGGAGGAGATCGTTAATGGGGAAAGTGGCCGTTGATTTCGGGACCTGCAACACCCTGCTTGCGCGCTTCAGCGAAACGCTGCAACAGCCGGAGTCCATTGAGATTCCCGGCATTACAACCGAGATGCGCTACCGCTTCGAGCCGGGCGCACCGGAACAGTCCGTTCAGGTGACTCCGTCGCTTATCCACTATTCGGAAAGCGAAATCTTGATTGGCGACCAGGTGTTGTCACGTGGATTGGCTGAACATCCCGATACCTTCCGCTGGATGAAGCGCACGATTGTCCAAGGCAACACCAGACGCAAGAAGACGGCGAAAGGCTTCAAGTGTGCGGCGGAAGCTGGCGAGGATTTTCTGCGGTTGCTGCTGAATTACGCGACAGACCGCATCTCCTTCCAGGACGAATTCACCTTTACAAAACCCATTGAGGCCTTCGAGGACTATCAGGACTGGCTGCTGCGGGTTGCGGAAGGATTGCAAATCCAACGCGTGCGCCTCCTGGATGAACCGACGGCCTGTGTGTTCGGCTACCACGGTGCGGCCGGCCAGAATGAACGGTTCGTGGTGTTCGACTTTGGCGGCGGTACGACCGATGTGTCGGCGGTGCGCTTGGATATGTCACCGGGCGCGGAACGCAAGGCGATTCAACTGGGCCAGGCCGGCCGTGATTTGGGTGGCATGGACATCGACCTGCACCTGGCGGACGATTTTTGCCGGCGTCATGACCTGGACGCCGACACGCGGCGCAAACTCGACGCCTTTATCCTGCGGCAGGTCGAGGAGGCGAAGAAACGCTTGTCCGACCCCATGGAAACAGACGCCTCCGTGACCATCGTGCGGCAGACGGGCCGAACGCCCCGGGTGCACCAGACCTCGTATGTCCGGAGTTGCGCAGCCTGCGAATGCGGCCAGACCGGACAGCATCCAGAAGCCGGGCTGGCCTGTCTGGGCTGTATCCTTTTGAATATGAGCTTTGCCCGGCAAGCTCGAGAAGTGCTGGAACAGGCTCTTGAAAACGCCGCCGTGAAGGTGGGAATGCGGCGAGATGACGTGACGCGCGTGCTGGTCACGGGAGGAACCGCCCTGGTGCCCTGCGTCCGAAAAATGCTGGAAGACCAGTTCGGCGGGCGGGTCGCCTATGACCATCCCTTTGACACGGTGGTGCGCGGGGCCTGTCGGGGCATTGTCGAACCGATCTTGCAGCACGACTACGCCATCAGGGGCCTGCGGCCAGACAAAAGGACTTCCGTGTTCAAGCCACTGTTCAAAATGGGAACCGAGTACCCTACCGAACGCGATGCGGTCCGGATCTGTGCCAAAGGCGCCTACAACGGTATGACGCGCATCGGCTTGAAGATTTTCGAGGTGTCCCGGATGAAGCGCCGGAGCCTGACCACCTCTATTTATGGCGCCGACGGCCGCCTCAGCAACCGGGTCGATTCCGAGTACGAGTACATCTGCCTGAATGATGAAAACCCGACATTCATTATCGCCGACCCGCCGATCAATATGGCACGGGACCAACAGCGTTTTTTGTGTTTCTTCCAGGTGGATGCCCGCCGGCAACTGCTCGTAACAGTGTTGGATAACCTGAAAGGGAGGAATATCATGGAAAATCACCCCGTGGTGAGACTGTAGCGAAGCGATTCATAATCAAGGCAAGCTGTTGGCCTTGAAAGGTATTCATCCTTTATAGGAGAATGAGTACTATGAGAAATTCATGTCAGATTGTGGTGAATGCTCGGGAACGTACCACACTGAAAAAATGGTCCAAGAGCCCTATGACACCGATGCGGGTGGTGGTTCGCGCAAAGATTGCGCTGCTGGCCGCCACGGGAATGGAGACAGCGTTATGAGCCGAACACTGGCAATTGAGAATCACCAGCCCATCGAGCCTTTCCCTGAAGGCCGGCACGATGTGCTTATACAGAATTCGACGGATGGTACGCTTTTGGTGTTGATTCCGGAGGGCGAGTTTCTGGCGGGAGGCCCGGGGAGAAATGAGGGCGGCGAGCTTTTCCCTGTGCGCATACCGGCCTATTACCTGGCCTTGCATCCGGTGACGAATGCGCAGTACAAACGCTTTGTGGACGCGACGGACCACCCTTCGCCGGATAAAGCCGATTGGGGAACACCGGTGTGGCAAGGCGCAAGTTTTCCACCGGAGAAATCGGACCATCCTGTGGTGTGCGTGAGCTGGAAGGATGCACAGGCCTATTGTGAATGGTCAGGCTTGAGATTGCCGACGGAATTGGAATGGGAAAAGGGGGCGCGGGGCGTGGATGGCCGTGAATATCCGTGGGGGAATGCCTGGGACCCGGAGAAGTGTCGAAATGATGCAAACACGGGCGGTGAGACAACATGCGGGATCTGGTCCTATCCGGAAGGGTGCAGTCTCTGGGGCTGCTACCAGATGGCGGGGAACGCCTGGGAATGGTGCGCAGATTGCTACGATGAGGATGCATACGAAAGATATAAGCAGGGAGATTTGACTGCGCCGAGGACTGGCAACAGGCTGGTGCTTCGTGGCGGTTCGTGGTACAACTCCTATTTGGTCACCTTCCGGTGCGCAGCACGCAACAACTACGATCCGGCTCATCGCTACGACGGCTGCGGCTTTCGTTGTTCCAGGAGTCTTTTATGATTACCCTTTGCCTTTTATCTCTTTTACCCTTTATGCGCGAGCGAAAGGAGGGGCCGATTTTTTCACCCGGAGCATTGGGCACCTTTGCGGGAACCCACGAGAGGAAAATGAGCCATGAATCTTAAAGAAGAACTCAGCGAGCTCTTTGGCGCTGGTGTGTCGATGCTTAACCTGATCACCTATGAAGAAGATCGTGTGATCCGGACGATTGAGAAGCTGCCCGGGCAGCTTGGCATCTACACGTGGGACATTGCGGATGGCCTGAGCTGCGTCCGTGCGGGCCAGCAGGTTTTTGACAAGGATCTGACGGCCGATACGCTGCTGCCGGCCCTCTCTGAGCATCTGCCACCGGCAACGGTGATGATCCTCAAGGATTTTCACCACACGTGGGCCGCCAGGAAGGGACTGGTCACGCGGAAACTTCGCAATATGGCGCCGGAATTGCGCAGAAAGAACCAGTTCCTGGTGTTTATTACACCAATGCTTAATTTGCCAGCCGAACTGAAGGACGATGTACTGGTACTCCACGTGCCGCTGCCGAATACGGAGGAACTGACCCGGCTCTTCGCGGACCAGACCAGCGGTCTGGATCGAACCGGGCTGCCAAGTCAGTCGGTTCGGGCAAAACTGATTTCCTCGGCTCTGGGCCTGACCACCAACCAGGCGCGGCAGGCCTTTGCGCGGGTGTGGGCGCGTTTTGACAAGTTTGACGAGCGCGGCATCGAGATGGTGATGTGGGCCAAACGCGAGGTGGTGCGCGAGAGCGGGGCACTCGAATTCTGGCCCGCCGAAGAAGGCGAAGCAGGAGTGGGCGGACTGGACCTGCTGAAAGAATGGCTGAAAAAACGCGAGACGGCTTTCTCTGAAGAGGCCCGGCTGGCGGGTCTGCCCTTTCCGCGCGGCGTGGCCTTGATCGGGATCTCCGGTACGGGCAAGAGTCTGTCGGCCAGGATGGTTTCCGGGATATGGAAAATGCCGCTGCTGCGTCTGGATATCGGCGCGGTCTTCGAATCACTGTTGGGCGAGTCAGAAAAACACATGCAAAAGGCCATCATGCTGGCCGAGACGGTCAGCCCGTGCATCCTGTGGATTGACGAGATGGAAAAGGCCTTTGCCGGGGTCGGGGCGGGCTCCATTAACAGCGGGGCCGCCACACGGGTCTTCGGCGGGTTCCTGACCTGGATGCAGGAGCATCGGACACCGGTCTTCGTACTCGCGACGGCCAACGACGTGGAGGCACTGCCCGCAGAACTGATGGGCCGCTTCGACCGCACCTTCTTCCTCGATTTGCCCAATGAGACGGAGCGGCGCGATATTCTCAAGATCCATCTGAAGTGTGCCGGCGAGACTTTCCCGGAACGGAAATTCCGATTTGAGGAACTCATTGCCCGAAGCCGGGGATTCGTGGGGCGCGAGATCGAGCGCATTGTGCGCGAGGCTCAGTTCACGGCTTTCGCAGACGGCCATCGTGAGATCGAAGAGGAGGACTTGCTGTCCGCCATACGTGAGGTCGTACCCCTCAGCAAATCGCATACGGAGATCATCGAAAGCCTGCGCAAATGGAAAACTGAAGGCCGGGCATTCCCGGCCTCGACTGGAGAACAGACGGTAGCGGGTACGCGTGGACGCATCATTGAAACAGAATAAGAATTCGAGATACGAAAGGAGAAGAAAACATGTCTCATTTTCTACACATTCAGACCCGGATTCGCGAACAGGAACATCTGGTGCAGGCACTCCGTGATCTGCACTGCCAGTTTCAGGAAGGCCAGAACCTTCTGGTGCGGGGTTATTCCGGCAACCAGGAACGTGCCGAAGTGGTGGTGAACACCGGCTGCCAGTACGACATCGGATTTCAGCGCAAAGCTGAACAATTCGAGATCGTTGCGGACTGGTGGGGTGTAGAGGGCAATTCGCCGATTCGCCAGGAGACCTTCGTACAGGATGTCAACCGGCGGTATGCCTACAATCTTGTCAAGGATCAGGCACGCGAGCAGTATCTCGTCGTCGAAAAGGAAGAAGTGCTCGAAAACGGCGATATCGTGCTGCTGTTGTCCGAGCGCGGTTGAACCAGGAAAGGAGAATCGAATTATGAAGAAAATGCAAGTTACCATTCACAAAGACGGTACGCAGCGCATCGAGGTGCTTGGCGCAGAGGGTAAGACCTGCATCGAGTTCACACACGGGCTTGAAAAACGGCTGGGCATCCCTATCGGCGAACGGGAGCTCAAACCCGAGTATTACGAGACCGAAGCTGAGTCCGAAGTCGAGCGCGACCTGGAGGCCGGACGATGAGCTCCGCAACGCCGCAAGATGCCTCCGCGCTTCGCGGGACAGCCTCGCCGGCGTTGACACCCTTCCAGGAGAAACTTCGGATCTATGTCAAGGCGGGTTATCCGATTCTCTATGTCGTGACAGCCGAGGAAGACCGTGCCATCGAGTCCATTGCCGGAGCGCTGGCCGAGGGTGACCTCGCCCGGCGCAAGACCTATGTCTGGTCGGTGTCGCGCGGCCTGTGCACGCAGGATTTGAAAGTTGTGGACCGCAAAACGGGCGACCCGACGAAGGTGCTGCCCTTCCTGCTTGAATTCGGGGAGCCGGGCGTATTCATTCTCGAAGATTTTCATTTTTTCCTGGACGAGCGGTCGCCGCAGGCCCCGGTCATCATCCGGCAGTTGCGCGACCTCGTGGGGCCTTTCAAGGCCAGCCGGAAAACGGTGGTTATCCTGTCGTCTGTGCTCAAGATTCCCGCCGAGCTCGAAAAAGACCTGACCGTACTGGACCTCGACCTGCCCAACGAAGAGGAACTGCTGCATGTGCTTGACGACACCATCGAGCAGGTCAGTGATAACCCGCGCGTCGAAGTGAATCTTGAAGGGGACGCCCGCGAGCGCATCGTCAAAGCGCTCAGCGGCCTGACTCGCTCCGAGGCCGAGAACGCCCTCGCCAAGGCCATCGTGACGAACAGCCGGCTCGACCCGCAAGACATCAATCTGCTGCTGGCGGAAAAGGAGCAGATCATCCGCAAATCGGGCATGCTCGAATTCTACGCGACGCCTGAACGCTTCGGATCGGTCGGCGGTCTGGACGAACTCAAGAAATGGCTGCGGCAACGGGGCAAAGCCTTTTCCGAAAGTGCGCGCACCTTCGGCTTGCCCAATCCGCGCGGGCTGTTGCTGGTGGGCGTGCCGGGCTGCGGCAAGAGCCTCACGGCCAAGGCTGTGGCCGCCGAGTGGCAGATGCCGCTGCTCAAATTCGACCTCGGCCGCGTATTCGCCGGTTTGGTGGGCGAATCCGAGGAGAACATGCGCCGGGCGGTCAAGATGGCCGAGGGCGTCGCACCTTGCATCCTGTGGATCGACGAAATCGAGAAAGGCCTCGCGGGCACGCGCGGCAACCAGGGCGACAGCGGCGTCGGGGCGCGGGTGTTCGGGACGCTGCTGACGTGGATGGAAGAGAATACGGCGCAGGTATTCACCATCGCCACCGCCAACGATATCGAAGGGCTGCCGCCGGAACTGCTGCGCAAGGGGCGCTTCGACGAGATCTTTTTCATCGATTTGCCTGCGGCCCGGGAACGGGCCAACATTTTCGCCATCCATCTCGCCGGACATCACCGCGACTATCGCGAGTTCGATCTTTCCCGGCATGTCGCCGCCACTGAAGGGTTCTCGGGTGCGGAGATCGAGCAGGCCGTCGTGTCCGCTCTGTATATGGCCTTCGCTGAAGGTGAGGACACCAGACTTCAGGACCGGCATATGGAGGCCGTCATCGCTGAGACGGTACCGCTGTCCAAATCCATGGGAGAAAAAATCACCCTTATGCGGCAGGAAGCCGGGGAGAAATGGCGCAGAGCCACGGGTGAAGCCATTCAGGCTGATGTGGAGACGACCGTTGACGAACCGCCACCCGTTCCCCGGAAACCCAGACGGGTGTTCGAAGTGTAGCAACAGCGGAGGAGTTGAGAAATGACTGAAGCGCATGAGCAATCAGGAAAGAAAGCTGTGGCCTGGACAGTACCAGGGCGGCCGCCGGACGATTATCCGCATGTCGAGCCATTGTCCACCCGGAATTTTTTGATGCCCGAATGGCTGATCGAGAACCCCAAGGATGGCACGCTTTTGGTGTTGATTCCTGAGGGCGAGTTTCTGGCGGGAGGCTCTAAGGATGATGAAGGCGGCGGACCTTTTCCGGTGCATTTGCCGGCCTATTACCTGGCCTTGCATCCGGTGACGAATGCGCAGTACAAGCGCTTTGTGGATGAGACAGGGCACCGTCCGCCGGATAAAGCGCAATTCAAGTTTGATACTCCTGTGTGGCGGGGCGCAAGCTTTCCACCGGAGATGGCGGACCATCCTGTGGTGTGCGTGAGCTGGGAGGATGCCCGGGCCTATTGCGAGTGGGCGGGCTTGAGATTGCCTACGGAATTGGAGTGGGAAAAAGGGGCGCGGGGCGTGGATGGTCGTGAGTACCCGTGGGGGAATGACTGGGACCGGGGAAAGTGCCGAAATGACACAAACAAGAGCAGTGAGAGAACATGCGGGATCTGGTCCTATGCGGAAGGGTGCAGCTATTGGGGCTGCTACCAGATGGCTGGGAACGTAGATGAATGGTGCGCAGATTGGTACGACGAGGATGCATACGAAAGGTATAAGCAGGGAGATTTGACGACACCCGAGACTGGCGGCGATCGGGTGCTTCGTGGCGGTTCGTGGCGCAAAAGCGATGCGAAGCTCTTCCGGTGCACGCACCGCTACCCCAGCTTCGATTCTGCGTTTCGCTTCGGAAACAACGGCTTTCGTTGTTCCAGGTCTCTCTTATGATTACCCTTTGCACTTTGTCTCTTTTACCTTTTGTGGGAGAATCCAGAGAGATTACTCCTTCTCTGGTCGCGACGCAGGCGCGCCTTTCTTTGTTTTTTGGGAAGCAATCAGCAGTCAGCTGTCAGCGAGACCAGACCGCTGAAGGGTGACAGTTCATTACGAAAGGACAAGATTATGCCATCAGGCGGGCCTTACAAAACCGGGCAGCGATTTGGTCCCTATGTTCTGGAGGCATATCTTGGATCTGGTGCGTTCAAGAGCGTCTACCGGGCGCGCAACCGTGGCGGCACGCTCCCTGACGCTATAGTGGCACTGGGATTCCCTCACCGGCAGGACCCGGAAGGACTGGCGGAACTCGATAAAGAATTCCAAATGACCCGGCGGCTGATCCACCCGAACATTATGCAGGTGTTCGCGCTGGAGCAGCACGAAGGCATTTCATTCCTGGTCATGGAGTATCTCGAAGGCACCTCGCTGCGCAGCCGCCTGCGTGAGCAGAAGTCTCTCGCCTTGCCGGAAGCGGTGCGGCATGTGGGGCTGATATCCGAGGCCCTGGCCTATGCCCATACAGCCCACGTGTTTCACCGTGACGTCAAGCCGGAAAACATCTTCATCACGTCGGACAACACTCCCAAGCTGCTGGATTTCGGCGTGGCACGGATGCTCGCCCGAATCAGTGACAAAGCCAGCACCCGGATCGGCACGGTCGCCTACATGGCTCCTGAAGCGCTCCAAGGTGCCTCGGGAACGAATGCTGATCTGTGGGCGCTCGGCGTGATCCTGTACGAGTTGGTGACCGGGTCGCCCCCCTTCACCGGCGAGGTCGGCGAAATCATCCAGAAGATCATGGCGGCGCGGTATGACGAGGAACCGTTGCGCGAGAAACAGGTGGACAACCGTATGGTGCGCGTCTTGCGCAAGATGCTCAACAAGGACCCGGAGCGCCGTTACCAGACCGCCGATGAGCTGAGCCGCGACCTTGAGGTCGTCGCACGCCGTACGCGGATGGCAGACGACGACGAGAGCAGGCTCGAGATTCTGATTCGCGCCAGTTTTCCGATTGTGTGCGTACTTTCCTTCGAGGAGGACCGCGTGATGGCCTCGGTGCGAGACATTGCCCGGCGGCTTTCCGAAGACCGGGGCCGACCGCGCCGCTTGTATTTGTGGAGTGCCTCGCGCGGCCTGCGGGATGAGGAGGACAAACTGGTCCGGCCGGACTCGATGGAAGATCCCACGAGAGCCCTGGTCCACGTGATCGAAAATCCGGAGGACGCCATCTACCTGTTTCTCGACCTGCACCACCACTTCACGCCCGTGACAACCCGTTTGGTGCGTGACGCAGCACGGGCTGTCCGCATGACGCGCAAATCGGTCCTGTTCCTCTCCCCCTTCTACAAAGTGCCCGAGGAACTTGAAAAACAGGTCGCGCTGGCCGTGTTCCAGCTGCCGGACCGCCAGCATCTCGACCCGCTGATCGAGCGCCTCGCCGAAGAATGCGCGCAAGCGGGCCTGAGCGTGGACAAAAACGAAGAGACCCGCACCGCCTTGCTTCGCGCAACGGCCGGCATGACGTTAAACGAGGCCGAACGTGCCATTCGGGCGGCGGTCTTGCGCCACGGCGGTCTCGGAATCGAGGCGGTCCGTATGGTGGTTGAGGAGAAGACGCAGGTGATCCGCAAGTCCGGCATCCTCGAGTATTACCACACTTCCGAATCATTTAAGGATGTGGGTGGCCTGACCCGGCTCCTCGAATGGTTCAGAGGCCGGATGCCCGTATTCGCGGGCGTGGCGCGTTACGCCGGTCTGCCGCAACCCCGCGGAGTGCTGCTCGTGGGTGTCCCCGGTTGCGGCAAGAGCCTGACCGCACGCGCTCTGGCCGGGGCCTGGAGCGTGCCCCTGCTCCGTCTTGACGTGGGCCGCATCTTTGGTCCCATAGTCGGCGCTTCGGAAGCCAATCTGCGACGCGCCATCCAGACCGCCGAGGCCGTCAGCCCCTGCATCCTCTGGATTGATGAAGTCGAGAAAGGCTTTGCAGGCGTACGCGGTCAGGGCGGAGGTGGCGTGGCGGCCCGCGTATTCGGGCATTTCCTAACCTGGCTGCAGGACAAACGCAGCCCGGTCTTCGTCGTGGCCACCGCCAACGACCTCAGCGCTATTCCGCCTGAATTTCTGCGCCAGGGCCGCTTCGACGATATCTTCTTCGTCGGACTCCCCACGAAGCCGGAACGGGAAGCCATCCTGCGTATCCACCTGGCCAAACGCGGACGAGACCCGGAAAACTTCGATCTGCAGGCGCTTGTCGAGGCTTCCGAAGGGTACTCCGGCGCGGAAATCGAACAGGCCGTCATCTCCGGGCTCTTTCGCGCCTTCGAAGCTGATCGCGAGCTCGAAACAACGGATATGCTGATCGCACTGAAGGAAGCGCCGCCTTTGTCCAGATCGCGCCAGGCTGAAATCCGGGCGCTTACGGATTGGGCGCAACGCCATGCCAGGCATGCACAATAAAAAAAGGAGAGGATATGACTGAAGAAACTAGTAGCCAGACACCGACGATTGAAAATCACCGGCCTTTGCCATTCCTGAGGGCGGAAGGTCGTGATCTGCTGATTGAGAACCCGACGGACGGCACGCTTCTGGTGTTGATTCCTGAGGGCGAGTTTCTGGCGGGAGGCTCTGAGTATAGTGATGAAGGCTGCGGACCTTTTCCGGTGCATTTGCCGGCCTATTATCTGGCCTTGCATCCGGTGACGAACGCGCAGTATGCGCGTTTCCTGACTGTGCGTAGACCGAACAAGACAGAATTGGAGAAGTGGATACTGCTTGACAGTGATTGTTTTGTTCGCTCCTCGGGAAGGGGATTCGAGTCGTACGACGGGAAAGCCGACCATCCGGTGGTGCGGGTATCGTGGTTTGGCGCGCAGGCCTATTGCGAGTGGGCGGGCTTGAGATTGCCGACGGAATTGGAGTGGGAAAAGGGAGCGCGTGGCGTGGACGGTCGTGAATACCCGTGGGGGAAGGATTGGGATACGGAGAAGTGCCGAAACAGTGTTAGCAGGGGCAATGAGAGGACCTGCGGGATCTGGTCCTATCCGGAAGGGTGCAGCTATTGGGGCTGCTACCAGATGGCGGGGAACATATCGGAATGGTGCGCTGATTGGTACGATGAGGACGCATACACAAGATATAAACAGGGGGATTTAACGGCGCCGGTGACTGACGAATATCGGGTGCTTCGTGGCGGTTCGTGGTACGACGGTAATACGGGCCATTTCCGGTGCGCGGATCGCGACGACGGCGATCCGACGTATCGCAACGGCCTCAAGGGTTTTCGTTGTTCCAGGACTCTCTTATGATTACCCTTTACTCTTCAGCTCTTTTACCCTTTGTATTGCGAGCGGTCGAAATTTTCTTGCACGCAATCCGCAGAAAATTCATGCAAATCAATCAGCCCTGTCACCTGTGAGGAACACAACTTCGGATGCATCTGCGTTTACATGCCTTTGAACCCGCCAGCCGTGCCAACGGCCCTGGACTGAGAGCTGTGCTTTGGCTCCAGGGCTGTACTCTGAACTGTCCGGGATGCTTCAATCCCGCGACGCATGATCCCGAAGGCGGCTACGAAACAACGGTCGAAGAAACCGTCCGGGAAATCCTGTCTCGCAAGAAGCAAATCGAGGGCGTCTCCTTTTCCGGCGGCGAACCTTTTCAGCAGCCTGAGGCCCTCCTCAGCCTGGTCACCCGAATTCATGCCGCGGCACTCACCATCGTCATTTTTACCGGTTACACCCTCGAAGAGGTGAACCGGATGCCCCTGGATCCGGCCATCCTCAGCCACACCGACATGCTTATAGCAGGCCGCTACGAGCATGCCCATCACATGGACAACAACCTCCTCGCTTCGGAAAACCAAAAGCTTCATTTCCTCACGTCCTCTTACGCCCCGCGCGATCTCCACCTCCTTCCCGCTACGGAAGTCATTGTTCACAAAGACGGAAGCATCACGGTCACCGGCATACAGAACCCTTTGCGCATGTCCACCCCCCGCAAAGACCCTTGATCTCTGAAGGGCACAGGCAAAAAGCATCAGCCGAATGCGTGGAAATGCGGATTCTTGGTATCAATTTTGCGGATAATCCACCCCGTCTCACGATGACGCAATTACATGCTGCTTCAAAGTTGTAACGCTGCTCTGAAGTGAACTTGCACCACTGCGACTCTATATACGCACAGATGTACATTCCCAACAGAGCGGATGCGCAGGATAAGGGCTAAGACAGCACCACAAGATCACCCGTTTAAACGCGCTTCAGAGTCAGGGCTTTTCTGATCTCCTCGTCCGCCTGCCTGAAACGACCTATTTTCCGGTTGAAGTCAGCAAAGTAAAAATGTATCTGGGCGTGGTCATAACCCGAAGCTTCCGCCAGACGAATCGCCTCCAAAAAGGCCCAGTAGTCGCACACGACATGCTGTATATGTTTTGCGACGTCAGGCTCTTGCGAAACCGAAGCTGCGTCGATATCCATTTTCAGAGTTCTATTCTGTCCGCTCCCCTGGTAGTCCTGCTCAAAGATCTCCATCCTCAGTGCTTCTCTTCCATCCGGATAGTATCCCTTTCCTTCGATTCGATATCGAATACCATTCTTCCGCGCCTTCAGTATGAAAGTCACAACCATGTCCAACATACCTGTCGCCCACAAGTTGTTGCGATCCAGTTCCTCGAAAAAAGAATCTAAATTCACGGGTTTTCCCACCAGGTCCTGCATCTCATCCAAGTCTTCTTCCACCTGCGCGACCTCATAATTTGGGGCCAATGCCCTGAGTTTGCGAAGAAAATAGATACCATGATGGAGCCTTCCCATATTTCGATAACAAACCCCAAGAAAATAATAAGCACGAAAGAGAATGTCTTCAGGAAGGCCAAGAGAAATAGCTCTCCTGAACTCATAGGCTGCTCTGGCCTCGTTGCCAAATGTCTGACAATCTACCCCAAGGTTAAAGTGAAACTCAGGGGATGCCCAGAGAATGTTGAGAGCTTTTTCATGATACGTAATCGCTGTACGGGCATCACCGCGTTCATAGTAGTCACAACCGCATTGGTTGAGTTCTTCGGCTTCCTTCTCCCGTGAAAAGTCCGGCGCTGTCTCGAGATAGTTTCGACAGTCCGTAACGAGTTTTGTCCAGTTCTCATGCATTGCTCTTTCTCCTTAACCATTGCGGATATGATCTGCGTTTCTGATCAACCCGAAGATGTCTCTGTCAAAGGATTCTTCCATAAGTCAGCTCAGTCCAAGAATTCGGAGAAGAGCACCAAAAACTCCTTTGTCAGTTTTGCGTCCATGAAAGCGTGCGCCTTTCTGAAGAAGTAACTCTTCGATGTGCCGCGCGCGCCGAGTGCGTGCAAAATCAAGAGGGGTCCAGCCACTACTGTTTTGCTTATTGACATCGCAGCCTCGATCTATCAACATCTTCGCCATCTCTTCGTTTCCATGCCAACACGCCCAATGCAGAGAAGTATAGCCCTCACAATCCTGCGCATTGATATCGGAATCAGAGGCGTCTGCAAGAAGTATTTTAAATATCTCAATGTTATTGTTGAAGGAAGCCATGATCAATGGTGTCACACCTTCCGATCGCTGAACGGGCTCATCTATTTCTGATCCTGGCACACCCGCTTCCTGAAGCACCTTGCGGGCTCCTTCGCCTAAGCTTGAGTTTTCGATTGGAGCATGGGGGGTGGACATTCTTTCTTTCAGAAGTCTTATGCACCTGGTGGCCTCATGACTGGTCGCCCAATAGAGCGCAGTCATCCCCATCCCATCCGTAGCATCTGGATCTGCTCCCCGGTCGAGCAATACCAGGCACGCGTCTTTATGGTCCTTCCATGCTGCGAAATGCAGGGGCCGTTTCCCTGTGTGGGTACACACATTTGGGTCAACATTCCAGTGATCCAATAATTCTATGAGTATATCAGCATGCCCGTAACAAGCGGCCTTATGCACAGCTGACATGCCTGCTTCGTCAGTCTCGAAGAGCGCATTTGGCTCAACCTCAAGAATATCCTTCAATCTTGCAAGATTCCCGTTCTTTGCGACATCTAATATTTCACTCATGGCTGATGCTCCTTTCGCGCTATCCACATTAAGTGAACGGCGCAAACAATCCCGCAGTCATAAAGTCCCATTGCGCTTCTTGCTCATAGTTTGGGCACCTGTCAACAAGTCGAACCCGTTACATCCACACTTTTCGCAAACGCTTCTTTCCCAGATTGCTCAATACTGTGGAGGAAATCGAGATAAACTCGTAGTATCATTATCCACAACTGCACCCTGCAAGTTCAATATTGCGAATCAAGTCATCTGAAATCTTGCCCGGATTCACTCAACTCTGGAGATTGTAATATGGCTGGAGAAGGCTTAAAAAGTGTATTGAAGAAGTGCCGTGACAGGTATCAGAAGGCGGTGCATCGAGAATCTATTGCGGCAGGTGGACAAATGGATCCGGAGCCCGGCTGGTAAATGTGGTGCTTCCGGCATGGGGAGAACTTCCGTCCGACAGTGAGTACAGTCCATCTCGTATCCGAGTCCTATGATACGAGTATCCATCCCGGCACACCATCTTCCTTCCCTTTCTATATTTTCTTCCCCCCTTTCCATCCCCAACCCCCTCACCCGTATCTGAGCTTCATCTCAAATCCATATCAATCCTCTATGGATAGCTATTTACCCTGAAGGACCCAGGCATGAAAGAAGTTCGTAGTATTGACGACGTGGACAGGGCGGCTCAGCCCCTCATGTAAAAGCGAGTCCCCTTTATTCAGCCGATGAACCCGGCATTTCCCGGCACATCATGGTTGCAAGCATGGTGGCAACGAGTTTTTCTTCGCCGTCCAATACCACATGGACTTCACCCTGACAGACAGTGAGCGCCCGTCCGGATTTCAGCACTTTTCCTCGCGCAATTAACTTGTCACCTTTGGCCGGGGAAAGAAAATTAACCTTATATTCCACCGTCAACACCGTCGCATTGGCCGGCATCTGAGACAGAGCGGCACCACCACAGGCATTATCCATAATCGTCGTGATAACACCTGCATGAAAAAAACCGTGATGCTGTGTCAGTTTTTCATGAAAAGGAAGTTCGATGACCACTTCCCCGTCTTTCACAGAGCCAACAATGGCCCCCAGTGTTCTCATAAGGGGCTGCTGGACAAAACAATCCTGCAAATTTTTTCTGATAGCATGATCCATAATTTCTCCTTTCAATCTGAAGTATGGCAGACGGGAGTGGCAAATTCAAAGCTGTGAATCCGTGAGTTCAATATCGAAACGCAATTTTCAGCAGACAAAAAGAGGGGACATTACGGCCCTCTTCGGTAGAATATGTTTTTGCGACAAAACAACCGAAGGAGCCCACAATGTCCCCACACCATTTTACACTAGAAGAGAGGATAAAACTAGAAGCTTACCTGGAAGCCGGGCTGAGCAAGAAAGCCATCGGTGCACTTCTGGGCTTTCATCCTTCTTCTGTAGGAAGAGAAATTAAAAAAAACAGTGTTAGTGGAAAGTACAGAGCGCTGAAGGCTCAAGAGCACGCTGCATCCCGAAGAAAGGAGGAATCTTAATGCGAAGCTACAGTCTTCTTTCATATAAATACCGGGCTTACGCGAAACACACAGTACGTACCCTGACGGTAGGGGCGAAAAATCTTTCGCCCGAAACTGAAGTCCGCTATCCGGCTTTGAATCGTAGCCTGACGGTAGGGGCGAAAAATCTTTCGCCCGAAACTGGAGTCCGCTATCCGGCTTTGAATCGTAGCCTGACGGTAGGGGCGAAATATCTTTCGCCCGAAACTGGAGTCCGCTATCCGGCTTTGAATCGTAGCCTGACGGTAGGGGCGAAAAATCTTTCGCCCGAAACTGGAGTCCGCTATCCGGCTTTGAATCGTAGTCTGACGGTAGGGGCGAAATATCTTTCGCCCGAAACCTCCCCGGCTTGAGTTCCGACACTCACATTGCGCCGTGATGACGGTTTTCACCACAGAAGCACAGAGACCGAGAGGAAGAAAGAGAAAAAGAGAAGAGAGACCATACGCCGCAAAACAGGCTATTTGGTTTTCCAGATCAATACACGCTGTCTGCCAATGTGGAAATTGGCGTTACCAGGAAGTGAAGGGCTTTCGGGCGAAAGATTTTTCGCCCCTATCGCGTGTGTGTTGAGTTCTTTTCTTGCGTCATGGCCAATGGGGAAATTGGCGTGCCCAGGAAGTGAAGGGCTTTCGGGCGAAATATTTTTCGCCCCTATCGCGTGTGTGTTGAGTTCTTTTTTTCGTCATGGCCAATGGGGAAATTGGCGTTACCAGGAAATAAAGGGCTTTCGGGCGAAAGGTTGTTCGCCCCTACCGCGTGTGTTTTGAGTTCTTTTTTTCGTCATTGCCAATGGGGAGATTGGCGTGCCCAGGAAGTGAAGGGCTTTCAGGCGAAAGATTTTTCGCCCCTACCGCGTGTGTTTTGAGTTCTTTTCTTGCGTCATTGCCAATGGGGAGATTGGCGTGCCCAGGAAGTGAAGGGCTTTCAGGCGAAAGATTTTTCGCCCCTACCGCGTGTGTTTTGAGTTCTTTTTTTTCGTCATGGCCAATGTGGAAATTGGTGTTCCCGAAAAGTGAAGGGCTTTCGGGCGAAAGATTTTTCGCCCCTACCGTATATGTTTTGAGTTCTTTTCTTGCGTCATTGCCAATGGGGAAATTGGCGTGCCCAGGAAGTGAAGGGCTTTCGGGCGAAAGGTTGTTCGCCCCTACCGCGTGTGTGTTGAGTTCTTCTTTTCGTCATTGCCAATGTGGAAATTGGCGTTCCCAGGAGCCGATCCCCGGATTGTCTTAATCATGTCTCGTTGACGCTGTTCGGGCAGCAGTAAGGGGGAATATGGCGCCACTCCTCGGGGATCAGCAACTTGGCGCCGAGGGCGGCTGGCTGCCAGCGCGCCGCCAGCGTATGGATGGGCTCGCCGATAATGTCGATCTTGTCTTCGTGGATTTGTCCGAGACCTTGTTCCCAGGCGAGGCGGAGATGACGGACTTCCTCCGGGTTGTGCATGATGATCCGGGTTGCCGTAGCGTCCGCCGCCACAGGATCCGCACTTGCCACCAGAACGTAGTCGCCAATGTGATCGCGCATATTGACGGTCTGACTGAAAAGTCCGTAAGAGTTTGCCGGCCCGCTGCCCTCCACGCAAATCGAAAGATCGACCAGACTGAAGTCGGGCCGCACGGCCTGGATGATGTCCAGCAGGACCTGATGCACTCCGCCTGCTGCGGCATGAAAATTCAATCGGGACTTGACTGCGCCGACACCGATGCCTTCCGCCGGAGAGAGGCCGAAACAGTTTTTCAACGCACCGGTAACCTTTGTGGTCATGTGGGTCTTGAATACGGCAACGGAAAACAGCCGATCGGCTTCCATGGCGGCCCGCGCGATTTTCAGCGTGTTGAGATTCGTGAAGGGAGAGGGCACCTCGACCCAGTCCGGCGAATCGCCCATGAGGCATGCGAGACGGAGCCGGGGGCCATAGAGCCCGGTGAGCCGTGCCGCTTCCAGCGCATAATTGGTATCTCCGTTCAGTGATGGCACAGAATCCCAGGAAAAATGGTTGCGCTGTGCGGCATCCCCGACAATCACGCTTGACGCACCAGCGCGGAGACATTCCTCGGCCAGGGTCATGGCAATTTCGGGCTTTGTGGATTCACCGCGAACGATACTGTTGCCGGGAATCATGCCCACCGTCATCATGTTGACCTTGATGAATACGCTTTCCCCGGGATTGACAATACTCTCAATACCGCCCGCCATATTCAGGGCTTTGCGCGTCATGGTGCGCAGCCTTCGTCCGCGGACCGTAAAAACCGGCCAGGTTCGGGTAGACGGATTGAAGGGCGTGCCCAGTGGCCCGGGGCATCCGGAGAGAATCCCGGCGGTCCCGGTCAAGGCCGCCAGCCGACCAGCCCGGGCAATAAACTCTCTTCTATTGATGTCGTTCATACCCTTAATTATATCAGAGTATTTGAAATAACGGACTTGCCTGAGGAAAAATAAATGTACCGGAACCGGGTCACAGACACTTCCAAGATAGAGCCAGCCGTCTGCCAACAGGGACTTTGGCGCTCCCAGGTGGCGCGGCTCAAAGTTGTCAGCCTATCCCTCATCTCTCCGGGACGGGAACCGGGCGAGGCCGACGGGGAAAAGCTGAAAAAAGGAGAAGCAGTACCGATGAGCAAGACAAACACAGCCCAGCATAGCCGCAACCAAATTAGGCGCTGGCATTCTGTCATCGAACTCCCTGCCATTATCCTCGCAGATTCGTCCGATCCGACTGATCCGACCGATCCGACTGATTTCCCTGAGATCTCTAATTCCTTGTAGTCTCTTATTTACCTCAAGCGGCAAGGGAAGTGACCGAGAACCCCGACATGACGACCGTCAGAAGGGCCACGCCGAAGGCCGCAAACATGGCTAAAAACTCAGCTCAACGACCTCCGATGCGCTTATGGAAACGCGCTTGCTCTCAGGTTTCGAACACCCCAAGTCCCCGAAATGCTCGAAGTACAGCAGTGTATAGTTGCCCCGTGGCACAAAGGGGAAGACACACTTCTCAGCGTAGTGGGGGTTCAGTTCGCAGTAAAAGTCCACAAGATATCGACCTGCACGCATCTCACGGCGCGATTGCTCCAGAAACCCGTTGTATTCTCCGGAAACGAGTACGAGTTTTGAGCTGGGGGCCACGGTGAGACCGGATAAATCAACCGTCACCAGCGGTTGCCCCATGAGATCGTCGCAATCAAAAGTAAAATCGGTGATTGCTCCGGGCTCGAGCTGCAGGCGCGTATTACAGTACCACACGACCATCCCATCGATCCCGACCTTCTCCTGTGTCTGGTCAAAGACGCCCGCGCTGAGCGACAGGATGTACTCCCCGGCGGGGCCGACCATCCCGTCGTACTTGTGTCCCTCCAGCGCCTCCCCGTCGCAGACGGAGGGACGTCTCGGGTCTTGTGGCACTGCCGCCTGAAAGTCACGGCGTTCCCCCAGACTTGAGACAGGCACGAAGAACGTATTGACGACATGCATGGTCCACGTATCTTTATTCTGTGTAGGCTTTACGATATCCACGCAGAGGTATCCCTGCGGGTTCAGGGCTATTGTGGCTGACGTGGTCTTGGCCGCATGAACAACCACATCCGTTTTGATCACTGGCGGATACCCGTCCGCCACGGCCTCCAGCACCGCCGTTCCTTCGGGAATGTTTTCGCAAATAAAGCCCGCCCCATCCCGTTTCAGCTTCACAGGCTGGGATTTATTCTTGATCACTTCGTTGAACCTGGAATAAGAACCCAGATAATAAACGCTTCCCTGCTCAATCGGGATGTTTGTGATCTCATCGACCAGTTCGACGTAGACGTTGCCGTAGGCCTCCCGGAGCAGGACAATCTCAATGTCCTTCATACCCACCGGAATCCCTGTTATTGTCCGTGGTTCATATCCTGTGCAGGTCACGTTCAGCACAACGTCCTGTATTTCTTCCTCTCTCGGTCCCTTCCCGGTAGTCAGGTCAATGTTCTCAATGGCAAACTCGCCCGTTGCGGAGGATGTTGAAGGGGCTGCTCCTATGGTTATGTTTCTCAGGTCAAGGGTGGCCCACACCTGGGCTCCGGAAATTGCCAC
The DNA here is from genome assembly GCA_012522755.1 of Candidatus Hydrogenedens sp. Classification (GTDB taxonomy): domain Bacteria; phylum Hydrogenedentota; class Hydrogenedentia; order Hydrogenedentales; family CAITNO01; genus JAAYJV01. Next base: position 24,507 of record JAAYJV010000021.1, on the reverse strand, counting down.
GCGGTTTTCATCCACAACGCGACCATGAACGGCTCTCGATGCATCCCGGTGCAGTATGAGTTCGACGTTTTGCTTGTGCTCGCCTTCGTGCAATTCTGTCGTCAGCAGGGGATATTCGGCGCTTCCGTAATGCTGCATAATGGTGTCCGACAGATAAAGCCTCCCCCAGAGCCCGCAAGTTCCAGACTGAAGCCCACGGACGCGGAATCTCCCATCCTTCCCGGTGCGCCCGTCTGACCCGGAAGTCAGATCACGGCCGATAACGGTGGCAAAGACCATCATATCCTTAATGGGTCTGCCAAACTGGTCAACAACGCGTCCTGCAATTTGGGAGTCAACCGTCATGATGCACTGAAGGCCCGATACGTCTTCTGTTCCCACGGGAAAAGTGGATGAAAGCGCTTCCCCATCCTTCTCAACCTGGATGCACAGATACCCGTCTTTTCGTGCGTTGATACTATAGCGGGCATTGCATTGCGGGACGGGTAAACGGAATTCACCCTGGTCATCGGACAGTCCCTGCGTGGAGAAAGGGTGGAACAGTGTTATCCCCTCGAAACTGAGCGACACGAGCGCCTCAGGAATTGGATTCCCTTCAGTGTCCTTGACAGTTCCGGAAACATAAACAGTTACCGCTGTTTCGGCGGCGTGACGGGGAGTGCCTGCGGGAACCACAAAGGGTTCATCGGCAGACCCACTTGAAGGTGCCGACGACTGAACCCTGCCTTTCCCTGTAACTGACGCAGGCTGATGTTCCCGCAGCAGGAAGAGGAAGAGGCAGGATACGACGCCCAGAAGCACGGCTGCAACTGCAAGAATCTGCATCATACTGATACGCTTGAATCTGGACATGTTGAGCTCCTTCATTAACGCTTCATGCGTAAAACAGTTACCCGAACAACCCTGCTATCCGATAACGCACCACAATAAACGAGGTCATCCTTTAGTTCACTCTTGGTGAATACAAAACCCGGCCTATGAGCCCAACCAAAAGGAGAGCAAAGGATGACCGGTAAATAGTATACACATTTTCAGATCACAGTCAAAAAAAAGGTGGACAGGCATGCCGTGCCTGAAACACACAAAACAACCATGTGCAAATCTCTATCCAGAAAAAATTTCCCTGAAAAGACAAGCTTTGCTACTATAGAGTCACAGTTATTACAACATGTTGTATAGGAACTCAATCACAGACTTGGACAAACTTTAAATTACTGAATTTCCGCCGCAATCTTCATCAAGTAAAAAAATTGCATCTTCAGCTTGTATTCGCAATCAGAAAGGAGCCGCCTTGTCATACGCCATTTCCGAGTACCACGATACAGACGCCATTTACCGGGAGCTGGACGCTCTCATGGCTTTGCCGCCCGTGACACTTCGGCGCGACGCCATGGAGCAGTGGCTGGAAAAACTGGATCAGCGCTGCGCAAAGTCCAAGACCATGATCACCGAGGCAAAAAAATTCATCCCCGGCGGGGTGCAGCATAACCTTTCCTTCAATTATCCCTTCCCCCTGGTCATGGATCGTGCGGAAGGTCCTTACCTGTATGACCTCGACGGCAACCGCTACATCGATTTTCTGCAGGCGGGCGGTCCCACTGTCCTGGGTTCCAATCCGCCGGCCGTCCTCGAACAGGTCATCGATCTCCTGCGCCATTGCGGCCCTTGCACCGGCCTCTTCCACGAATTCGAATTGAAAATCGCCAAAGAAATCTCGAAGCACATGCCCGCCGTCGAAATGTTCCGCATGCTCGGCAGCGGCACGGAAAGCGTCATGGGGGCGATCCGTGTGGCCCGCCTCGCCACGGGCAAGAAGAACATCATCAAAATGGGCGGCGCATACCACGGCTGGTCCGATCAGATGGTGTACAGCCTGAAAATCCCGAAATCCCGCCGCTTCGAGGCCCATGGCATTCCCCGGGCATGCGTGAAATACACCACTGAGGCCGCCAACAACAACCTGAAGGACTTGGAGCGCCGTCTCTTCAAAAATCGATTCCGCGGAGGCACCGCCGCCGTCCTGGTGGAGCCTGTCGGTCCTGAAAGCGGGACCCGTCCCGTGGCACGGGATTACAATGCCGGTGTGCGCGAGCTCTGTGACCGCTATGGTGCTCTGCTCATTTTCGATGAGGTGGTGACCGGTTTCCGCCTAGGCATGGGCGGAGCGCAGGGCTATTTCAATGTCCGTCCCGACCTCACCATTTTCGGCAAGGTTGTGGCGGGTGGTTATCCCGCTGCTGGCGGTGTCGGCGGCAGACGCGACCTGATCCAACGCATGGCCGCCGGACTGGAAAGCGGCAAAAAGCGCGCCTACGTGGGCGGTACTCTCGCAGCCAATCCGCTGAGTGCGGCGGCTGGCTATTTCGCCATCCGGGAGATGGAGCGCACCAACGCCTGTGTCCAGGCCGGCCAGGCCGGCGACCGCCTGACTCAGGGTCTCCGCGCCATGATCAAAGAAATGAAGCTGCCCTTCGTCGCCTACAATCAGGGCTCCATCTGTCACCTCGAAACCATCGGCGGCATGTTCATCAAGCTGGACTACCTGCGCATCATGAAAGTGCTGCAAGAGATCAAGGCGCGCAAGCACGCCATGGAGGAATACGGTGCGGCTTACATGGCGGAAGGCATCATCACCCTCGCGGGAAGCCGCCTCTATACGAGCCTGGCCGACACGGACGAAGGCATCGATGACGCCCTGGCACGCTTCCGCCGTGTCTTCGAAAAAGCGGACTGGGACGGGGCCAAAGGAGAAGAGTCATGAGCGATATCCAGACTGCAAGAAAAGCGGTACGTGACATGGGGCTGCGCCTCCTCGAAACGGGTCTGGTCATCGGCACCTGGGGCAACGTCAGTGTGCGCATCGGCGTTAAGGTAGTCATCACTCCCAGCGGTGCCGACTACGCCCTGCTCCGGGAAGAAGACATGCCCGTCATCGACCTGGAGACAGGCGCATATGAAGGGGCGAAGCCCTCCAGTGAAAAAGGGCTGCACCTCGAAGTCTACCGCCGCAGAAAAGAAATCAACGCCGTGATCCATGTCCACTCGCCTCATGCGGCCACCATGGCGGCGGCGCGAAAACCCCTGCCGCCCATCCTCGATGACATCGCCCAGCTCATCGGCCCCGGCGTGCGTGTAGCCGACTATGCCCTGCCCAGCACGGGCAGGATCGTGCGAAAGACCATGCGCGCCCTCAAGGGACGCATGGCGGCACTCATGGCGAATCACGGTGCCATCTGCCTCGGCCGCGATCTCGAGGAAGCCTATCTCTGCTGTCAGGTGCTCGAAAAAGGCTGCAAGGCCTATATCGAGGCGGAATTCCTGGGCGGCGCGAAAGGTATCAACTATTTCGAGGCGGCACTCATGCACCAGTTCTTTCTCCGTAAATATTCCAGGCAATGGAAGGATGAAAACCCGACATGACCCCTTCGCAAAATCCGGGGGGCTGCTGAAGCATGAAAGCGGATCAGACATATGTCCTGGCCGTGGACCTCGGCACCTCAGGCTGCAAGACCGCCCTCGTCTCCCTCTGTGGCGAAGTGGCGGCCTGGAGTTTTGAGCCTGTCGAAACACGCCTCTTCGACAATGGCGGCGCGGAGCAGGAACCGGAGGACTGGTGGGATGCTTTCCTGAAAACCGCGCGTTCTGTTCTCGACAGCGCCGGAGCAGCGCCGGAATCGATCGCGGCCATTTGCTGCAGCACCCAGGGCGAAGGCACGGTCCCCGTCGATGTGGAGGGTAAAGTGCTCCATCCCTGCATCCTCTGGATGGACACCCGGGGCGGGGAGTACCTGCGGGAAATCACCGGGAAAAGCCTGCGCGTGGCGGGCTACGGCCCTCTCCGACTCTGGCGCTGGATTCGCCTCACCGGCGGTGCACCCTCCCTGACAGGAAAAGATCCCGCCGCGCACATGCTCCTGATCAAGTATGCCAGGCCCGATATTTACCGGAAGACCGCCAAGTTCCTGAATGTCTCCGACTACATGAATCTCCGACTGACCGGGCGCATCGTTGCCACTCCTGATTCTATTCTCACCTCCTGGGTGACGGACAACCGGGACCCCGCAGACATCGTCTATCATGACGGACTCATCCGAAACAGCCAGATCGAAAAGGACAAGTTCCCCGAGATTGTCCCCTCCACGGAAGTGATCGGGACAGTCTTGCCCGAAGTGGCGGAGCAGCTCGGCCTCCCTTCCACTGTACCCGTTGTCGCCGGCTCCATAGACACCACCGCCGCAGCCATCGGTTCCGGAGCCGTGGCGGATTACGATGCCCATCTCTACCTCGGCACTTCTTCCTGGCTGGCGGCCCATGTCCCCTTCAAAAAGACAGATATCTTCGCTTCCCTCGCCTCGGTGCCCTGCGCACTGACGGACCGTTATCTCATGATCGCGCTGCAGGCGACGGCGGGGGGCAACCTGACTTTTCTCCGTGACAAAATCCTCTATCACAAAGATGAGCTTCTTGCGGAGGCTTCTGTGCCCGACGTGTACGCACTCATGGATCAGATTGTGGAAAGAACGCCGCCGGGAAGCAACGGCGTCCTCTTCACGCCCTGGAGTTTCGGCGAACGCTCCCCCGTAGAAGATTCGCTCATCCGCGCAGGTATCCACAACCTCTCCCTGGAAAACTCGCGGGAGGATATTATCCGCGCCTTTTTTGAGGGCATCGCCTTCAACAACCGCTGGCTGCTCAAGCCTGTGGAGGCCTTCCTGGGACGCAAGCTCGAGGCCATCACTCTGACGGGCGGCGGCGCCAATTCCGATGTGTGGTGCCAGATCTTCGCCGACGTGCTCCAGCGCCCGATACGCCAGCTCGCCGATCCCATACAGGTGAACGTCCTCGGTGCCGCCTTTATCGCCTTCCTCGGTCTCGGAAGAATCACAAAAAAGGAAATCCCCCGCATTGTCCGGCATAAGGCCGTCTATGAGCCCCGCGACGAAGTGCGCACACTCTACGACGAACTCTTCCGTGAATTCGTCGCCCTCTACGACAGGAACAAGGCCATCCACCACCGGCTCAATCGGATGCGCTCCCGCTCATAACACCGAAAAGTCAGCGAAATGGACAGGGATGAGACTAAACGCTGGTAGGGGCGAAAAATCTTTCGCCCGGGGTCAATGGAGGTCATGGAGGTCACAGCACAGCCGCAACCAAATGATACTTTTGGAATTGAACCAGGTCATTCATTGAACACACGGAAAAACACATCTTAACCGAAGAAATGACACTGACACGACGCCCCTTGGAACCACAGATGAACACTGATTGACACGGATAAATTAAAGACCTTGGGTCGCGCACCTGGGAACGCCAATTTCCTCATTGGCAGAAAGCGTATGATGACCCGGGGAAGATATTGTCTTGGTTGCGGCATGACAGCTCTTTTCTGACCCTCTCTCTCTTTATGCACCAAAGTCTTTACGTCGCGCCAAGGTTCTACATCGACTCTCTGTCTTTGCCGCGATGTGTGCCAATGGGGACATTGGCGCTCCCACGTCATACAACTTTACGCCGGAAAGTACCTGAGGTCAACGCATCACCCACAGAAGTTCACAACATACAATTCTGTCTCTTGGGAGAACAAAAAGGCAGAAAGCAGGCATAACGGCGGGGGAATATAGGGGATAGGGAAATACGACTGAGGTAAGGATCAGGGGATTTAAGAGACTTGGAGAGATCAGACTTCTCCGGGGAGTCGGACCGATCAGTCGGATCAGTCGGATCGGACGGATGTGGGAGGGGCGGGGGTCGGGGTCAGAGTATTTATGGTGAATCAGTGAACAAAGTGGAGCAAGTGGACGGCGCAGCCCTCGCCCCTATTTACAGGCTTTCCTGACGGATTTTTTGGTAGACTTCCTTGAGCAGGTATTGGCTTACGGCTTGGCGGAAGGCTGGCTCATCCAGAAACCTGGCGGTGATTACCGCATTCTGATCCACCCGATCGATAAACAGCTCTTCCAGTTTCTCATTGAAGGGAAATCCGAAGTTCTCCAGCGTATTGGCTTTTGCCTTCTCCTGCAATTCGCTGTCGGCGATGGCCTCTTCCCGTATGGAGTCAAAAAAGAGCTGGTCAGCCGATGTGAACTCGGTCCCGAAGCGCTCATTGAGTATTTCGATAAGCTGGGACAGCTCGATCAAGTCCGTATGCGCCTTGCCGGTACCCACCGATGTGGGTCCGTCCACACCGTGCTCCCCTCCTGTCTCCAGTACGATGTGGCCTGTCATGCTCTCCTGCAGGCGATATGACTGCAAGGTCACCTCATCCTCGAAATCATAGCCCGGCCCGCCCTTCCCTCTCGGCAGTTTGGTCAGCAGAAATCGGACGAAGGCGTAGAGTTTCTCCAAATCAGAATCCTGAAAGGGGATCACCTGCGACAGAAAGGCATAAAGTTTCTTATAGGCCATGAGGCTCTTGCGGCACTCCTCCTGTTTTTCCTCCTCCAGTACCTCATAGCGCTTCACGACAGGATCGATGCAGGCGTTCATCCAGCCATGATCCCGATAGGTCTGCCTCTTCTTCGGCTTGAAAAAGATCTGGCAGAATTCCTCCACTTCATTTTCGTCGTAAATCTGGTAGTCGCTCAGCTTCGCCTGAAGATCATAGAGCTGTTTCGCCTCCGCCCTTTCACCGACCATGGTCTGCTCATAATAAGGCTGGAAGGCCGCCGCAATCTCCTCCGGATCATTGACGAAATCCAGAACAAAGCAGTCTTCCTTTCCCGCATGGGTCCGGTTCAGTCGGGAGAGGGTCTGCACCGCCTGGATACCGGCGAGGCGTTTGTCCACATACATGGTATGGAGCAGGGGCTGGTCGAATCCCGTCTGGTATTTCTCCGCCACAAGCAACACCTGATATTCGTCAGTGGCGAAGCGTTCCGGCAGCTCCTTTTCCCGTATGCCGAGATTCATCCCCGGTTCCGTATACTCCAAATGAGGCACATCCGGATCCTGCACCGTGCCGGAGAAGGCGACGAGTGTTTTGATCCCTGTATATCCTTTTTCGGCGATATACTTGTCGAAGGCCTGTTTGTATCGCACCGCATGAAGTCTGCTCGCACTCACCACCATGGCCTTTGCCTTACCCCCGATCTTATGCCTCGTGAACCGATTGAAATGCTCCACCATGACCTCTGTTTTCTGGGCGATGTTATGGGGGTGCAGGCTCATGAACCGTGCCAGTGCCCGGGCGGCCTGGCGCTTCTCCACCTCGGGATCAGTCATCACCGATTTTTGCAGACGGTAATAGGTCTTGTAGGTCGTGTAATTCTGGAGCACATCAAGAATGAAGCCCTCCTCAATGGCCTGGCGCATGCTGTAGAGGTGGAAAGGCTGGGGCTTGCCGTCCTCACCGGCCTTGCCGAAGATTTCCAGGGTCTGATATTTCGGCGTAGCCGTGAAGCCGAAAAAACTGATATTGCTTTGGGGGCCGCGGCTGCCCATGGTCTTATAGATTTCTTCCAGATAGTCAGGAAACCCTTCCGCTTCCGCCTTTGCCCGGGCCTCTTCCCGTATCGTTGTCCCCGCCAGCACGGCCTTGAGTTCCGCAGCCGTCTCACCGCCCTGAGAGCTGTGCGCCTCGTCCACGATGACCGCATAACGCCGCTTCGGCAGGTGTTCCAGTTTCTCCGAAACAAAAGGAAACTTCTGGAGCGTGGTGATGATCACCGGCGCAGCCGACTCCAGGGCCTCCGCCAGCTGGGCCGAATCAGTATCAATCTTACGGACCACACCCCGCTTATGTTCAAACTGGTAGATCGTATTCTGGAGCTGCTGATCGAGAACGATCCGGTCCGTGACCACAATGATCGAATCGAAGACCTTTTCATCCCCTTCCGTGTAAAGGCTTGCGAGACGGTGCGCCAGCCAGGCGATGGAATTGGATTTGCCGCTCCCCGCCGAATGTTGGATCAGATAATTATTACCGGCACCTGCTTCACGGGCATCGGCGACAAGCCGTCGCACACAGTCCAGCTGATGATAGCGCGGGAAGATCATGGTCTTCCGGCTGACCTTCTTCCCGCCTTGCATTTTCTCCTCTTCCTGCAGGTGGATGAAGCGCGCCAGGATGTCCAGAAAACTGTGCCGTTCCAGGATTTCCTCCCAGAGATAGGCCGTCTTGCAGCCCTCCGGATTCTCAGGATTACCGGCGCCGCCCTCGCTGCCCCGGTTGAAGGGCAGGAAATACGTGCTCTTCCCCGCGAGCTGCGTCGTCATATACACCTCATCCGTATCCACGGCGAAATGGACGAGGCTGCGTTTCTTGAACTGGAAAATAAGCTCCCGCCTGTCCCGATCCTGTTGATACTGTCTTTTCGCATTCCGCCAGGTCTGCCCGGTCATCGGGTTTTTCAGCTCCGCCGTAGCCACGGGAATGCCGTTCAGCACCAGGGTCACATCCAGTGATTTAGTATCCTTCTCCGAATAGCGGAGCTGGCGCACAACCTGCAGACGGTTCGCCTCATAAAGGGCTTGCGTAGCCGGGTTCATACCGCTCGCAGGAGCAAAATAAGCCACACGAAAAAGCTTGCCGTAGCATTTGAAGCCATGGCGCAGCACATACAGACAACCCCGACTCTCCGAGTTGAGGGCACTGCAAAGAGCCTCCAGCAAAATTGCTTCTGCCCGCTCCTTCTGAAGATTATAAAGATCCTCCCACTCCTTCGGCTGTGTCGCTCGGATAAAACCCATCACCTCCGCAGGAAAGAGAGCACGCACAGGATCATAACCCTCCCCGCTGCCCTTCTCATACCCCCCCACCGTAGTCAGATGTTCTTCAATAGCATGCTCAAAAGCCTGTTCCGTATGTCGACGAGCCATTTATTCAACCTCCATACTTTCTTCCTCGCATACCCGGATCCGCCCCGTCACAGCAGCGGAAATAAGAGCACTGCGATATTCCCGCAAAAGCTCCATAGACGCTTCTATCTTCTCCACCAGCCCATCCAGACGCGAGGTCTCAGCATCAAGATAGGACGCTATCGCATGCTGCTCAGCAAGAGGGGGAATTAACACCGATAAATTTCCTATGAAATCCCAACTGGCACGAGGCATTTTCGCCCCATATGTTGATGAGTCCACAACGGTGATGAAGTCGCTATTCAGCATGTAATTAAAAAGGAAGTTTTGGATTACCTCTTTTGGGCGGAGGACAAGCAGCTCACTGGAACAAAGACCTTCTGTGGCTGCTGCGTGAACCTTAGCTAAATAAGGCCGTAATTTACCAAAGAGCACATCGCCTCGCCTAAAGTGGCTTGCCAAACTCTCACTCGAAAAATCTTCGTTTTCAGCAATATGCTTTCCCGTCCAAGGCTCAATATGCTCAAGCCCCGTATATGGCAAATCCGATTCCTTGCCATCGAGTTTATAGTTGATTAAATCAGCGCTATACTTCAGCCGCTTCACCTTCCAGTGCTCCGGGATCTGGCCGAGCCATTCCACGGCGGAATTCTTTTTCACGGAACAATCCACCAGAATCTCAAAGCGGGGATCTTCGGCCATGGACCGCATTTCCTCATCCCGGATCGTCCTGACCCTACCCGTCTCTCTGTTTCGCACCAGAGACAACTGCCCCGTGACCAGAGAGGAAATCAGGGCGGAACGCTTCTCCTGGAGCGAGGCAATTTGACGCTCCTTCTTCTCTATCAGTGCATCAATCCGTTCCGTCTCCCCATCGAGGTAGGACGCAATGGCGCGCTGTTCCGCAAGGGGAGGAATGCATACCATATGATTACGAACCATTTCTGAGTTTAAGCCGGGTTGTGCAGCACGTGCCGATAGCTTGTTCAGGTCAAGTATTTTAATTACAGACGCCAGAAACTTAGCATCGAAGGTAGTCAAAGGAATGACGCGAAATGCGTGTTCTGTTGCCCAAATTTGCTCTTCAGTCAGACGAACGTTTCCACAGAGAGCCCCATACCTCCCGATGATGATAGTGTTGGTTTCTGTATTCCATCGATCTGTATAGCCTCGAAAACCGTTGCCCCCAAAAACCGGATAACCTTCCTCCTGGAAATTATCGATTGAAATCATGTCGCCACTACTGACGCGCAAGTAGCGCCTTAAAGACAATACTTTCCACCCTTCCGGAATTTCTCCCAACCACTCAACGCCGGAGGGTTTGTATTTAGGATAGGGCTGTCGCTTCATGCCATCCCCCTTTTCCCTGACGCTGTGGAGCTGCCTTCTTTCATGGTCGTTGAACTGTCAAGGAATACTTGACAGTTGCCCTTGTGGAAATGCTTTATGGTCGGATTCGCCTTCATTCAGTGACCTCCGCCAGCATCCGGGCGATTTCCTCTTCAATGCTCTGGAGTTCGCCCTCGATCTCTTCCAGGGGTCGGGGCGGCTCGTACTGATAGAAATAGCGGTTGAAGTTGATCTCGTAGCCGATCTTTGTTTTCGATGCATCCACCCAGGCATCGGGTACGTGGGGCAGGACTTCCCGCTCCAGATATGCGTTGATATCCTCTTTCAGGGGCACATTTTCATAGTCACGCAGTTCGGGATCCGCTTCGGGATTGCCTTTGGCATCAGTGCAGATGTCGGCTGCCTCATCCCTTTCGGAGAGGGCGTTGAGCAGGGCTCTGAAGAGAGGGGCGGGCAGCTTCAACTCCCCTTCCCGGAATGCCTCCTTCAACATTTTCGTGAAGCTGTCACGGCTTGTGACAATTCCCTTGTCGTCAAGGGGCTTCAGTGCGGTCAGGATAGCCTCCTGCAGTTTACGACCCGCCTCGATCTCCGCCCGGGCAGCGGCTTCATCCTTGCGCTTTTTACTCGTTGCCAGCTTGGTGAAGGCGGGAAGTTCCCGGAGCCGGGCGATGCGCTCCTCGGTGACGGCGAAATTGAGCCGCAAGGGACGTTGCACGGTGATGCGCTGGTACCCGAAATCTTCGTTGTCGAAGATGCGCACATATTCGCCCTCCTCGAAGTCCCCGTGGAGGCGGGTGATCTCGTCACGCTGACTTTCGCTGATCTCGTTGCGCTTGTCACCGAGGGACTTGCGCATTTTGGTGAAGAAGCCGGTACCGTCAATGAGCTGTATTTTTCCCCGGCGGTGCTTCTCCTTGCGGTTGGTGACGATCCACAGATAGGTGCTGATGCCGGTGTTGTAGAAGAGTTGATCGGGCAGGGCGACGACAGTCTCCAACCAGTCGTGCTCGATGATCCAGCGGCGTATTTCGCTTTCCCCCGATTCGGCGGCTCCCGTGAAGAGGGGCGATCCGTCAAAAACGACCCCGAGACGGGTGCCGCCTTCCTTCGCAGGCTTCATCTTGCTGATCATGTGCTGCAGGAAGAGTAATGCGCCATCGTTGATACGGGGATATCCCGCACCGAAACGCCCGCCGAAGCCCTGCTCCTCATGTTCCCTTATGATGAAATCCCTTTCCGTCTCCCACTTGACACCGTAGGGCGGATTGGCAAGCATGTAATCAAAACGCTGCTGGGGGAAATGGTCGTCGGTAAAGCTGTTGCCGAAGGCGATATGGCCAATATCCTGACCTTTAATCATCATGTCAGAGCCGCAGATGGCGTAGGATTCGGGGTTGTTATCCTGGCCGAAGACCTCGAGCTGCGCATCGGGGTTCAGCTCGTGCACATAGTCCTCCGCCACGGAAAGCATGCCGCCCGTGCCGCAGGCGGGATCATACAAGGTTTTCACGATGCCTTTTTTCGTAAGGATGTCGGCATCGGGCGTGAAAAGAAGATCCACCATGAGCCGGATGACCTCGCGAGGCGTGAAGTAGTCGCCAGCCGTCTCGTTGGAGGCCTCGTTGAAGCGGCGGATCAGCTCCTCGAAGATGTAGCCCATCTCGAGGTTGGAAACCTTTTCCGGATGCAGATCGATCTCACAAAATTTGGACACGACCAGATAAAGCCTGTCGGCCTCCTCGAGGCCAGGGATTTGTTTTTCAAAACCGAATTTTTCGATGATCTCCCGGGCACGGGTGGAAAAGCCCTGGATGAAATGGACCAGGTTGGCGGAGATATTTTGGGGATCGCCCTTGAGTTTCTCGAAGGTGTAGGGGCTGGTATTGTAAAAAGACAGGCCCGTGACCCTGCGCAGGATGGGATCGATGTTTTTGAGTAGACCGCCTTTGTGTTTCTTCTTCGCTTGCAACACCTTGGCGCGGGTCGGCTCGAGTACGCAGTCCAGACGACGGAGCACGATGAGCGGAAGCATGATGTCCTTGTATTGGTTGGGACGATAGGGACCGCGGAGGAGATCGGCAACCGACCAGATGAAGTTCGCTTTTTCACTGAAATTATTCATCAACCCTCCTGTCGGCGATACGGGCTTACGGTCTGAAAATCGGGATTGCCACCATGACACGCCCCAAAGACAGAATACCGTAAATGTGCCGGTATTCGCAAAAAAACCGGAATGACGGCTGTGATCGGGGTCAGAATATTTATGGCGAATCAGTGGACCAAGTGGGCGGAGTGGGCACGGCATGCCGTGCCCCTACGTGCCATCCCAAGGCACATCACAGCGGCGACAGGAAAAGCTTCCCTCAGCGGGCCTTGTCGTCAGAGCCAGAGGGCAGCCTTCACAGGCGGGATTCTTCTTGCAGAAATCTTTCGCCGTCCACACAATGAGCCCGTGAAACTCCTGATAGTCTTTCAAGTCCTTTTTGAAGTTGTCCTCTATGAGCGTCTGCAAAGGATGATAGGCAATCTTTTCACTGACCAGACCACAGCGTGAAAAAATCCGGCGTGTATAGGCATCAATAACGAAGACTTCTTTATCACAGGCATAAAGCAGGATATCATCAGCCGTTTCAGGGCCTATGCCCTTGAGGAAAAGCAGTTCTTCTCTCAGTTTCGGAAAGGGACGTTGCGCCATCTTCTCCATACTCCCGTCATAATGTTCCAGCAGATGATTGCAGAAAAGACGGACCCGTTCCGTTTTCTGGCGGAAATAGCCGGAAGGGCGCAGCACTTGTTCCACTTCCTCTTGCGGCGCTTCCGTCAATGCCCGGGGATTCAACCAGTCTTTTGTCTTCACATTGTTCAAGGCCTTTTCCACATTGGTCCAGGCCGTGTTCTGGGTCAATATGGCGCCCAGCGCAATCTCAAAAGGACTGTCGCCGGGCCACCAGTGGGTCAGGCCGAAATGCTTTTGCATGCTGTCAAAGATTTCCCGGAGGATAGCGCTTCGTTCCTTCATCATTTCATTCTTTCCTTGTGGCGCAGAAAAGCCACGGCAAGCAAAGTGCAGATTCCCGCTGTCAGAAGCAGCAGCAGTTTGAATCCGGCTGAGAGTCCGGCAAAGATCAGGGCGAGGAGACCGAAGCAAAGCGACAAGGCATACAAACTGAGAACCACCTGACGTTGACTCAACCCCAGAGCCAGGAGTCGATGATGGATATGATGGCGGTCAGGCGTGAAGAAACGGCCATCCCGGACACGGCGGAGCCTTCGAAGAAAACTGAGGCCTGTGTCAAGCAGAGGCACAGCTACTACCATGACCGGAACGGAAAGAGCAATGACAGCTGTTCCTTTCTGCCTTTCCAGTACCGTGGCCGCACCGAGCATGAAGCCCAGAAACAAAGCACCGGCATCACCCATGAAAATAGAAGCGGGATGAAAGTTGTAACATAGGAAAGCCAGACAGCTCCCGATCAAAAAAGCCATGATGATACTGGAAAAGACATAGCCCTGTCGGAAGGAAAGATAAAAGAGAACAGCCGCTGCAATGGCCACCAATCCGGCGGCGAGTCCGTCCAGACCATCAGTGAAGTTGACGGCGTTCATCATACCGGCCACCCACAACGCCGTGATAACAACAGCGAAGCCGCCTATATACACCGTGCCTCCCAAAGGATTGGAAAGGATCACGCTTTTGAAGCCCCAGAAATAAAGGCTCCCTCCGAGAATGAGTTCCAGAGGCAGTTTTATCTTGCTGCTCAGGTCGCAGATGTCGTCATAGATCCCCAGAAGTATCACGGGAAAGCCCACAACGGCCAGGGGATAAAATTCGGGATAAAGCCAGTCGGGCGCAAAAAAGGACAGAGTCGCCAGCATGACCAGCCAGGCAACATAAAAGGCGAGGCCGCCCAGATAGGGAATGCTGCGCTGATGTACTTTTCTATCGTGGTCGGGCTTATCAAGAGCGCCCAGAAAAAGGGCCAGGCGACGGCTGAGAGGCACCAGCAGGAACACACAAAGAAAACTGCCGACACAGACAGCAGCATAGAGCAATAATGGGCCCCTCATGATGGCGACCCTTCCGGCAGGACGGCACAGAGAAGGGGGTGGCCCCGATGGTCGCCGAAGTATTGGGGTGACCAGACCTGCAGGGCGGAACCCGGGGTTGCACCCTTCACCCCTATGGCCGCGAAACTGGCGCGAATGGTCAACACCCGTGCTCTGCGATCTTCCATCATCAAGCGATCGAGACCAAAGAGCAACAGACTTTCTTCCAGATCATGAGTAAGCACACCGGAACCGTCATCACAGACGGCAAACATTCCTGTACAGGGCTCGGGCGCCTCCTTCAAAAAAACATCGAGTCGCCGGCCTTCTTCATGCCGTTCCCAAAGATCAAAGACCTCCACAGCCAGCAGCTCCCCGGTGGAGATATCCAGAAGAGCCACATGGATGCCCCGTTTGTTGTTGCCATAGTCACGGCCGTTGATGAAGAAGCTTGCGCCACGCCGTTCATCAGCACCGCCGCCACTGTAAGCCAGAAGAGGCACCGGACTTGTCACGGCCGTGGAGCCTATTTTGCCTTCTGTGGAAAATATACTCCCGCCCAGAGAAAAAAGAGCAGCCGCCTCTTCCCCGCTCCATTCCGAAGGCGTGGGCAGGCGCAGAGCCCTGGAAAAATGTTTCCAAAGACTGAGCAGAGAATCATCGGCCACAGAGACGGCATCTTTGAAGCTGGTGGAAACAAAGGGTGCGTACCAGTCTTGTTCCTGCAATGTTTTCAGCCCGTCCAGCGAGGGTGCTGACAAAAAATCATAAAAAGCGGCCCGCCCTTCCAGAAAAGATTTTTCATCACTGTCAGCAGGACCGAGCAAGGCCGCACACATACGATATGCATCGGCATGAGGCGGGTTGAACGTGGCGATGCCCTGTCGCAGAACATGCCAGGCCTCTTCTTTCTCCCCTTTGCGGATGAGCTGATCCGCTTTTTTCAAGAACTGCTCCGGTTCAGCGAGAAACTGCTCCCGATAACGGGGATAATAAAAGAAATGGAAGATCAGAAAGACAAGTGCCAGAAGGAGCCACACGACAGCTGTCCGGGCCAAAGGAGACCAGGTTGCCGGAGAGCTTTTTATATTTCTTTTATCGGAGGCCTTTGTCATGGGTACATCTTAGACCAAGAGGCGGAGGAATACCAAGGGGAGAAGGGAAGATTTCAACCACGGAGACACAATGGGACACAATGGATCCACCGAGAAATAAGATGACTTTTTAACCACGGAAATCACTGAACACACGGAAAAAGTACAATGCGGCATAAAAAAGATCTATGGTCTTAACACGTCCATTCTGTCCATTCTGTCCATTCTGTCCATTTTGTCCATTGATCCCATATAAAACCCAAGAGTCAACCCTCGCCCCTCGCAGATCCGTCGGATCGGTCGGATGTGGGATGTGGGATGGGCTCGGGTTGGGGTCAGGGCATTACCGGGGCTCAATGGACGGAATGGACCAAGTGGACAGAGTGGACCAAGTGGACAGAGTGGACCAAGTGGACAGAGTGGACCAAGTGGACAGAGTGGACTAACTGGGCAGAGTGGACTAACTGGGCACGGCATGCCGTTCCCCTGGACAAATAAACTTCTTCGAAAAAATAATGAAAGATGACGGGTAGTAACACGAAGAAGAAAAGTTTTTTTCTGGTCGTCAGGCTGTACGCAAAGGTTCAGAAAAGCCGCGAAAACTTACCTGGGAACGCCAATTTCCACATTGGCAGGACACCCGGGAAAAGACCTTAACTCATGTGGATATTTAACGGGGCCGTAAAGTCTTCATTGATTTCTGATTTTCAGAAGGCATGTTGCCGAAGCACTGTTTACAAATTATCTGCGCACTATACCCGATGTGTGCCAACAGGGACGTTGGCGCTCCCACGTTAGGACCTTCACCGCCGGAAAGTTTTCCAGGGAATGGTCTCGCCGGAGGATTCAAGATAAAGGCAGCCCCTACACCGCAACCAAATCACTTTACACTCCACGTCATTACGCGCCGTTTGCCAATGTGGAAATTGGCGTTCCCAGGTACGCGACGCAAGGTCGTCAGTCCTATCACCTATTCCCTATCACCTATTCCCTATTCCCTATCACCTATAATTACGTCCTTGAAAAAAATCCCCGGCTGCGAAAAGTGATTCTTTATCAGCCGGGGAAAGGAGGAGGAGTAATTTTTTTTAATCTTCAGGGGTTACAGCAAGGGCTTTCTGTTTTTTGTTTTTGTTGTTTCTTCTGGTGAACAGGTCATAGAGAATCGGCACGAGAATCAGGGAAAGGACGCCTGAGGCGAGCATACCGCCCACAGAGGCTATACCGATGCCGTTACGCATTTCCGCGCCTATACCGGTTCCGAGGGCCAGGGGCAGCATGCCGAGAATACCGGCCAGGGTGATCATGATAATGGGCCTGAACTGATCACAGGCCGCATCGATCATGGCTTCATGTCTCCCGGCGCCGCCATCCACCAGTTGATTGAAGCGATCCACAATGAGGATGGCATTATTCACCACAATACCGACGAGCATAACGACGCTCATCATCACAAAAATGGACATGGAATGACCGGTAAAGACCAAGGCCCAGATAACACCGATAAGGCCTATGGGAAGTGTGACAAGAATAAGGAAGGGCTGTTTGAAGCTCTCCAAGAGTGCAGCCAGGGTCAGAATAACCAGGACAATGGCAATGAGGCCGGCCTCTCCCATTTCCTCCTGCCCTTCCGCCATCACTTCATATGCTCCGGAATAGTTATGTGTATACCCGGGAGGCAGGAGATTGTTTTCCAAAATCATTTCATCGAGCACTTCCACCGCTTCACCCAGTGAAAGGGTCGGACTGAGATCAGAAAATATTTTTGAAATACGTGATTTGTCCACCCGTGGGATCTGGATGGGGGTGGTTCCTTCCTCAACCGTGCTGACCGTATTGAGAGAGATGGGTCTGCCCGGCACAGCGGGGAAGAGAAAATCGCGAATCTGATCTTTGCCTTCTTCATCAGAAAACTTCACAACAATATCATAATTCCGAGCATCTTTTTTGTAGGTGCCCGCTGTGATCCCTTCGAGATTACCACGGAGCATGAGACCCAGTTGCACGGGCGGGACTCCCATGTCGGCCAGAACAGCACGGTTGGGGAGTACACGCAACTCCGGTTTGCCCGGACGAACTGTGGAGTCAATATCGACCAGATCCGGATTGGTTCCCATATGTCTGATGACGTCCATGGCGAGGGTGTCCAGCATATCCAGATCAGTACCGACGATTTCCATTTGCAGGGGGGCTTCCTGACCACCCATGAAGGAAGGCTGTCCCACGCTCAAAATACAATCGGGGAAAAAGGCCAGGCGTTTCCGGGCGTCAGCCATGAGATCGTCCAGGGTTTCTTTACGTTCCGTACGCTCGTTGAAGCGCAGCAGAATCTGGGCAAGATAGACCCCTTCGGAGGCACGACCGAAACCGGCCTCCACTTTTCCCACACGGGAAGCATAGTGCTTCAAGTGGGGCATGGTTTTCAGAAGGTCTTCCATATCCTTCAATTGTTTCAGGGTCGTCTCCATACTGTAATAGGTGGGGAATTCGGCTTTCACAAAAATCTCGCCGCGGTCCGGATCGTTGGACAGGGACATGCCCAGACTTTTCGCTGCACCCAATGAAAATACGAAGAGGCCGGCAATGGCCAGCACAATGAGAAGCCCCACAATACGGAAACGCTCTGTAACCACCAGTATGCTACGGTACGCCAGTGTGATCTTATCAAAAACCCAATCCCAGGCCCGTTGCATATAGACCAGAGGATTCTTGGAATCTTTATTCACAGGTCGCAAAATCAAAGATGCCAGGAGCGGGGTCAGGGTAAACGAGATAAAGAGAGAAATAATCGTCACAACCAGCATGGTGGTGACAAAGGGACTGATAATGAGACCTACCATGCTCTTCATGATGGCCAGAGGAAGAAGGACCACCATGTTGGTTGATGCGCTGGCCAAGACGGCGATAAAGACTTCTTTGGTTCCAAGCCTTGCCGCTTCTTTGGGCGTGGCTCCCTGATCCAGCCGGGAGATAATGGACTCAATGACCACAATGGAGTTGGTCACGAGAATACCCACTGACAGACCCATGGACATGAGTGTCATGGTGTTCAGGGTAAAGCCCATCATCTGCAGGAAGAAGAGGCCGATGACCAAGGTGAGAGGCATGGTCACGGCAACGATAAAGGTGGAGCGGATGTTATAGAGGAAAAGGAAGAGAATGACGGCTGTCAGGATCACGCCCTGCATGACGTCGCTCCAGGCACTGTCGATTACGGCACGAGTAAAGGTACCGTCATCGGTCACCCATTCCAGATGCATACCGCCGGGAAGCTCCTCGTTGATGACGCTGATAGCCTTCTGTACTTCGTCCACCACAGCCACAGCATTGGCTTCCGCACGCTTCACCACCTGAATGGAGATGGAAGGCTCGCCATCGAGGAAGGCCGCTTCGCGCAATTCGGCGGTGGTCATATAGGCACGGCCCACATCACGGACATAACAGCGCTGGCCATCTCCTCCGGCAATTTCCAGATCGTTGATGGCTTCCGCGTCCTTGAAGTCCCCATCAAATTTCACGGAGTATTCAGAGCCATTGGCACGGACGCGGCCTGAAGGAATGGTGCGCACACCTGCTTGCAACGCTTCCACCACATGGAGGGAAGTAAGACCGCGGGCGGCCAGTTTTTCGCGGTCCAGCTCCACATGCACTTCTCTTTTGGCACCGCCGACGAGGCTCACATCAGCCACACCGGTAATGACGGTGAGCCGATCGCGCAGAGCGTTGTCAGCGAAGTCGAAGAGCTCTTCTATACTCGCATCGCCGGTAAGCGCCAGAGTGATAATGGGCTTGGAGTTGACGTCAAACTTTACGACTTTAGGGTCTTCCACATCATCGGGAAATTCATTTCGGACCAGGTCGAGCTTTTCACGGACGTCCGTAGCCGCAATATCCACGTCAATTCCCAGATGGAATTCGAGCAGGGTTTGACAGGCATTCTCAATACAGGTGGAGTTCACATGCTTCAACCCGGAAATGGTGACCATCTGGTCTTCAATGCGCTTGGCCACATCCGTTTCAATTTCTTCAGGAGTAGCCCCGGGATAAATGGTGATGACCGTAATGACCGGAACGTCCACGGATGGCAGCAGTTCCAGACCCATTTTACGATAGGCATTGAAGCCGAGAATGGACAAAGCGATGATGAGACAACTCATGGCGACAGGACGTCGCACACTCAGATCTGGAAGTGACATCAAGCGCCCTCCTCTGACAAACGAACAAGACTGCCTTCTTCAACCATGAACTGTCCCATGGTGATAATGGGCATACCTTCAGTGAGGGAATCGTTCAACACTTCCGTCCAGCCCGCTGTTTCCAGACCCCGGGTCACTTCCATACCACGGGCTGCTTTGTCTGCTACAGTATAAATCTGCTCCTTGCCAGCCCGCTGCTGAATCGCCGGTGTGGGTACGCCGAGAGCTTCACGGGTGACAAGTACTGCATTGGCTGTGACGAGCGCACCAGGCGCCACGGTATCAGGCGGATCGGGAATCAGGCAGCGCACCTCAAAGGTACGCAAGGTCGGTTGGATTTCCGGACTCTTGAAGGACACGGGAAAGGCGCCCAAGTCCACCTCCTGGGTCTGGAGATGCAATTTGGTTTCTTCCGCCACTATGCGTGAGTAGAATTCGGCAGGCAGGAAAACGGAGAGTTCCAGCAGATTACGATCGACAATACGGATGAGGGGTTGTCCGGCCGGGCCGAACTCCCCTTCCTCTTTCATGCGGGCGCTCACAACGCCGTTCATGGGCGCATAGATGAGAGAGTCCTCACAGGTCTTCTGTGAGATGGCCAGAGCAGCTTCGGCCTGGACGGTCTGTTCAGCAGTCACGGCAACGCCGACTTTCGCGCGTTCCAGCCCTGCTGAAGCCACTTGGAATCCGGAGTCCACTTTTTCCATGGCGTCCGGTGTGATGGCCTTTTCATTGTAAAGCCGTGAATACCGTTCAAAGTCCAGTTTCGCTTTGTCGTACTGGGCCTGTACACTGGCCAACTGCGCCTGGGCATCTTTTTCGGCTGAGCGGGCCATGGCCAGGCTTTGTTCCGAAATAGCCAGAGCACGTTCCACTTTGAACTTGTCTATCTGGAAAAGTTTTGTTTTACCGGCCTCAACCACGTCGCCCACATCAACGAAAAATTCGGTGATATTGCCGTCAATGAGCGGGGTGACCATGGCCGTGTTTTTAGCGGACAAGGTTCCCTGGGCGGTGATCTTTTCTTCAAAGAGCCGTTTTTCCACAGGAGTCACGCGAATGGAAACCGTTTTCACAGCTTGTTCCTGAGCCGCCACTCCCTGAGGTTTGGGCGAACATGCACTCAAAGACAGGCCCAGGCCAAGCAGCAGGAGAGTGCTGCCGTAAATCCATTTATTTATTTTCATTGGGGGGATACCTCTTCTCCGCGAAAGGTGGCGCCCATAATATTACGCGCCACAGCCGCAGCCACTTGTTTCATATATTCAGCGGCAACCACTTGTGATGCCGCACCATCCCGACGGGATCTTGCTTCCAGAAATTCAGATGTATTGATGAGTCCTTCGCGAAAACGTGCTTCCGCTTCGCGCAGACCGGATTCAGTCGCTTCAAGAGCCACAGAGGCCAAAGCCGCATCAGCCGCCGCATTGTCCACCTGGAGCCGGGACTGGAAGAGCTGTGCCATGAGAGACAGACTTTCCTGCTCCCGAGCCAGATAGGCCCCTTTACGTTCCAGCCTTGCGGCTTTGTATTCGTTGATATTGGCGAAACCATTGAACAGGGTCATCATGCCGGTAAAACCGGTAGCCGTCATATAAGGGTATGTGTTTTTGCTGTTGGTGGTATGAGTTCGCGCCGAAAAGACAGCCAGTATGGGCAGAAATTCTGTAATGGCGATCTTGAGCTTGTCTTCTTCCACGGCCACCATCCGGTCCGCTATGGACAAGCGGGGGTGATGAAGAAGCATATACTGAAGCCAGTCCTCCAGTTCCCCTTCAGGCAAGGAAACAGGCATGTCTGCTTTCAGCTCCAGAGAAGCCAGAGGTGAAAGGCCCATCACTTCCAGCAGACCTGAACGTGCGTCAGCCAGTGCATTCTTGTTTTTGAAACAATCGCTTTCTCTCGCCTGTACCAAGGTCCGAATCTGCAGAAGCTCGGACTCCAGCACAAGCCCTTCCTTATAAAAAGATTCCACTTCGCCACGCAGCGCTTCAGCCGACTCCAGCTGCGAGGCCAGTGCTTTGCCCCCTTCTTCCAGGGCCAGACACTGAAAATAAAGAGCGGTCACATGAAGTGCGATCATCTGGCGCGTATAATCGGAGACCAGCGCACCGATGGCTTCTCCATGACGGTGGGCATCATAAAGAAACCAGGTTGCCGGAGCAAAGACAGGCATCTGAGCCTGCACAGCCGTATCCTTTACGATACGATCCTGAACGGCCACGGAAAAAGGCCCGAGCATGGAAGAAGAAGGTGTCTTGTTCATTTCCGTAAAGGTGTAGTTCAGGTCTATGGCGGGCAGAAAGTTTGAAAAGGCAACCAGCCGATTCAGACGCGCTATACGTGCCTGCACGTCGGCGGACTGAACATCAAGATTGTTATCCAGAGCGATGGCAATGCACTGCTCAAGATCCAGAGTGGAAGAATCACCCAGAGCCGCCGCTGTGCGGGCTTCTATTTCCGCACCAAAAGAAATTGCGTGATCAGAGCGAAGTGCTTCGCTGTCGAAGCGAGCACATCCCACGGCGACAAAACAGCACAGCATTCCCTGTAACAGGCGCATCAGAGATTTATTCTTCAAAACAATCATCCTTCAATGATTCAGGCAAGGGAAGATCCAGACCTTTCAATAACAAACGGGACAAATGACGGTAGACCGTCTCCACAAATTCCGAATCATAAATGTTCTTCTTGGGCACATACTGCGCAAACTGTTCAGAGAATACATAATGGCCCAGTTGACCCAGAAGCGTATCGGTCCAGCAACGGGCCTCCGTTTCGGTCATGGAGGGTTTGCACAAACGAAATACTTTCGTTACCTGATCCAGATCGGGAACGATGATTTCCTCGGCCAGCTTACCCAAAGCCGGAGTGGGGTTGAGCAGCATACGCATGAATAATCGGCCATACCAACGGGGATGGGCATCAGGAAAAAACTGGCGCATACGCTCTTCAATCAATTGACAGACAACATCAGCGCAGCGCATAGGATCACTACGCCACTCCTCAGTCCTGGTGAGCAATTCACCGGCCAGGGTACAACGGATCTGATTCATGACATGGCGTACCACTTCCATATACAGATTGTCTTTGCTTCCGAAATGGTAATGAATGGCCGCAATATTCGCTTTGGCTTTTTTGGCTATGGCGCGTATGCTTACGCCATCAAGCCCGGCATCAGCGAAAAGTTCGCCTGCTGTCTCCAATAAAATATCTTTTGTTGCCGGCGCGGCGCCGTCCATATCATGTCTCCTGAGAAATGTCCCCTGCAAACAGTATGATCAGGCTGCAAGCCTGACAACTTACGAAGTTGAAGTATACACAAAACGATCGTTTGAATCAAATGTTTGATCCGCAGTAAAAAAAAGCTTTACTTTTGCGTCCTTCTCATGTATAATACGTAAAGGTTATGTTGAAACTATCGCTGGTTTTATAAACAGGCAAGTATCAGATCAAGGTATTAAACCAAAGGAGAAGTGTTATGAAAAAAAGCGTAATCATGTGGATGGTCGGACTTCTGGTTCTCTCCAGTGTTGCTGTCGGTGTTGCTATTGCAGCCAGTGATGCAAGTAGCGATGCTGAAGTTGTGGAAACACCGCAGGTCACCTTGGTTGACAGTGCTGTTATTGACGGTGCCGGTGGTGCTGGCGGAGCAGCTGGTGGTGCTGGTGGTGGAGCCACAGGCGGCGGCGGTGCAGATGTGAATGTAGCTCAGTACTAAGCTCTGTTCTTTTTCGATTAAAAAATTAACACCCGGATTTCTGATGAAGCCCGGGTGTTTTTTGTTGAAGAGCGAAACAGTTTTTATAATCACGCACTGAAAAACAACAGCATAGCCATGAAGAGTCGCAACAATCCGAAGATGGCATGTAATCCGATGAAGGTCAACGGTACTCCTGAAATAAAAAATATCAGGGCACCGCTTTCAAATATATTTCCCATTCCCGCCGATTGATACAGCATATACGCTCCGCTTGCCGGTATCAACAAGCTGACAGCCACTGTTAAAAAACCTTTACCAGTAAACAAGTACTGTCGTGCCAAGGTCCTGATCCAGGCGTTCTTCCGGTCAATTCTATTGGAGTGCCTGTGAGCATCTCTCCTTCCCATGGTCCGTGCATAACTGCGCTTATAATCTCTTCGTATTTTGTAGCTTCTGCTCATTTCAAAACTCCTTTGCAATTCTCAAGACACCACTATACTTCATCCCCATGAGCACCTTGTCAATAAGGGAAACTCAGCTGTGGATTTTTCATCCGCCCGGATCCCTTATTGTCTGACTGCAACAAATGTTCTATGTATGCTTTCCAGGGTGCTACCCATTTTGTCGCGATCATTTTTTTCTGCGCTTCCATCCTGCAGCAATAGTGATAGGCCAACTCCAACCACTCTCCACTTAGAGTACTGTTTTTATTACGGAAACTTTCAGCGGCCTGCAAGAGAATACTGATATGCAGCAAGGCGATGAGTCCTTTGGAAGTTTCGAGCGTCTCATGGGCCTTCTTGAAATCTTCTTCCGCACCCTCCCAATCACCCAGAGCACTACGGACAGCTCCTCTGTATTTCAATGATAGGGCGTAAACCCATTCCATATTTGGCATGCAGGGGGGCAAATCAATCCGCGGCAAGCGCAAATCAGGCAATCCCAGTAACAAATGGCGATAAGCTGCAAGCCATTGTGCCCGCTGAAAGTAAGGAGCGCTGCCAGTGCTCTGACAGACTTGGCGTGTCTCTTCAGTTTCCTCTTCGCTAATGGTTTCCGGACAGAGCAATGCTTTTGCGAGATAGAGATAACAACTGTCCTGGCCTATATCCTCAGCACTTTCCGCCAAGTCCCGAGCCTTCTGAAAATCCATACGAGCCTGAGAACACAGAGCGTAGCGTTCTTCCTCTTTTTCAAAACCAAGATTCTCATAGAGAATAACCTGTCCGCGGGTTCCATGAAAGCGCATGCGCAAATCCTGACCGGTAAAGCTGTCCGGAATACGGACCTGCACTTCTTTCAGGATCTCTTGTGC
>JAAYJV010000193.1 GCA_012522755.1 Candidatus Hydrogenedens sp. | reverse complement strand
GTCGAATTGAGGCGTGGCCAGCCCTGTTATATCCGTATCGCCGGTTATAATGGCTCCACAGGCTATTATGAAATGACCATTACAGAAAGCTGGGAAGACGATCCTGTTGAAGGTGAGGTATTGAGTCACTATCAGCTCCGTCTTGCTGAACCCCGGTATATGGAACTCTGTTCTTCCCATTCTTCAGGAGGTGAAGACATTTACAAGGAACCGGGTATTCAGGCCTTGATCGATGAAGACAACGATATCGATTTATGGGAAGAATCCTTGAATGATTTGATTACCGTCAGTTGTTATGCCTTTACTCAAACACACACCATGTATCTCAATTCTGTTGAGTCTTTTGTCCAGACACATCTTATTTACAATGAAGGCACATATGATTTTGTCTACAGCCTGCCTCAGGAATATTACCCGGGTGCCAGCGCTGTTCGCGAGCTCTCTGTTCAGACTTGTTTAGCTGAGGAAGGGGAAGAGCCTGAAGTAGAAGGCGAGCCTGTTGAGCCCGTTGAAGGTGAACTGTTCCCTGAAGGTGAGTTTGATCCTGTCGAAGGGGAAGATCTTGTCGAAGGTGAGTTTGATTTTGTCGAAGGCGAAGACCTTGTCGAAGGTGAAGACCTTGTCGAAGGTGAGTTTGATTTTGTCGAAGGCGAAGACCTTGTCGACGGTGAAGACCTTTTAGAAGGTGAGTGTGATCCTGTAGAAGGAGAAGATATCCATGATTCAGAAGGATCTGCAACCAATGCTTTGTCTTTCTGTGGGTGTCGTATCACCATGAGTTCTTCAGATTATCGCGCAAGCTGTTTGGGCTGTGAATTTGCCCGTTATACCGTTGGAGACATGCTCTTGCTCTCCCTGGCCATGGCTTCCGTATTCGCCATTGGCCGGAGGAGAAAACTCTGATGCCGTGTGTCCAGCCCTGTAAACTGTGGACAAACATATAGGAGAGTGACACAAGTTCTTTATTATAATTCCCGGGCCATGTTTTTCCTTTGAATACTTTCCGGCGTAGAGTTGGCATAAGGTGGGAGCGCCAATGTCCCCATTGGCATTCATCGTGGCAAAGACGGCTGGGACGAGGAAATAGGGTGTATCCTTAGACTACATATGAATATCTTGACTCTAAGCAAAGTCTCTCGCAGAAACGTCCGATTCCTCAGGGATAAGTGATCGCCCCATGTCTCGTTTAATATGCCCTGAGGCTAGCTCCCGCTGATAACACCGGATGCGACATTGTCACTTTGGAGATAGTCGGCAGACCTGGCTTTCTCGGACTCTGAGAAGCCTTCGAGTCCTTCTCCTTTGGTCCCCCGTGGTACAATCCGCCAGTACCAAAGTACACAGGGCCAGAACCGTGATGGAAAAACACTGTCTAAAAATTTTTATTATGGTGAAGAACCCGCAGTAGGAAAGAAAACAGTTTCAGGAGATTTGGAATATTCTTGTTATTATAGTGTACCTTTGTCTTGGCGTATAGCTCCTGCTTGGATCTGGCTTTCAATTGCCTTTAATATGTTCATGTATAATAAAAGCTTATCAATACCTCAAGGATCAGGAGATCCATACATTTCCAGATGTAAGCGCATGATGCAGAAGCTCCACTGGATATGGATCAAAATTTGGAGGTTGACACTGTGTCTTGACACCTGATATTATTTTCAGTACAATGTGTGTGCATGTTTAAATTAAAGTATCGAGTTTGCCATAGAATTGGCGCAGACAGGTGACCACCTATTTTATTTTCGTTGAAAGTTGCTTTGTTTGTATTACCGCATATTTGTAAAGGAATTTTAAGATGCATAAAAAAATAGTGAGCAAGACATTGGAAACAGATGGGCATTTGATTGATCAGAAAAGAAATAATAATAAACTAAAATGCAACAAGCGTATGCGTGTAATGAGTTTTTTTTCAGGTGCGATGGGACTTGATATTGGTTTGGAAAAAGCGGGTTTAGAAATTGTTTTAGCGTCTGAAATTGATCCTAAATGTAAACAAACAATCAAAGCTAACAGACCATCCTTGCCCGTTGTTGGGGATATTCGTAATTACAGTGCTGCGGATCTTTTAGCGCATGCTGGTATAAACAAATCACAAGAGGTCGATTTAATAGCTGGAGGACCTCCCTGCCAAGCGTTCAGCACAGCAGGGAATCGTCGCGGATTTGAAGACGAAAGAGGAAACGTTTTCCTTAAATACATTGATATTATTTTAGAAATACGACCTAAATACGCAATGATTGAAAATGTAAGAGGTTTGCTTTCAGCCCCTTTAGCTCATCGTCCACATAACAAACGAGGCTTTGGATTTCCTCCTTTAACCCCGGACGAAGAAAAAGGAGGTGCTCTCTTCCACATATTGAGTCAGTTGAAAAAAGGGGGGTATTCAGTATCTTTTAATTTATACAATGCAGCGAATTTTGGGACGCCACAAGTACGGGAACGAGTAATACTTCTGTGTTCGCGGGATCGAGAAGCCATGCCGTACCTCTCACCGACATGTTCTGAGACTGGTGACTATAATCTTCCCAAATGGAAAACATTTAGAGAAGCCGTAGATGGGCTCTCATATAAGGAGGCTCTGTTTATACCATTTCCTGAGAAACGCCTTCGATTTTATCGCCTTTTAACAGCTGGCCAAAACTGGAGAAATCTTCCTGAACCACTTCAAAAAGAGGCCTTAGGTAGGGCATATTATGTTGGAGGAGGTAAAACAGGTTTCTTAAGAAGATTGGCATGGGATAAACCATCTCCGACTTTAGTAACACATCCTGCTATGCCTGCGACAGACTTGGCTCATCCAGAAGAGGATAGACCTTTGAGTGTCCAAGAATATAAAAGGATACAAGAGTTTCCTGATGATTGGGTTATTGCTGGATCACTTGTTGATCAATATCGTCAGATTGGAAATGCAGTTCCAGTTAGTTTGGGCGAAGCTGTAGGGCGTACACTCGTAGCACACGATCAAGGCGCAAAGATTGTGACTTATCCAAATTTCCAATATTCGCGATATTGTAATACTTCCGATGATATGTGGCTACAAGACTTTCTTAGGAGATCAGCTGAACAAAACCAATTAGAATTGTTTACAGAGTGCTCATCATAAAATATTAGCCTACAGCTTGATTGTACAGATATTCAGCGATTGTGGATGAATCAGACTTTGCTAGCATGGTAAGATCGTCAAATACTTTTTTTGTTGATCTTTCTACAAGTTGAAGCATGTTAATAGTTTTGATTTCGTCTGACAGTATTGTTGTGAAATCTGTCATAACAGTGTCCATTTCATCTTTGTCGCCGGTTATATATTCATATAGTGCTTTTCCTTTAAAAATTGATCCTACAGAAGATATCTTATCCTCTCCAATGCATTTCTTTTTTGGCGATGCAATTACCCAACCACAACCTACAGTATAAGGCTTAGTCAATGTTTTGGTAAGACTTTCTAACTCATCTCTCAATTTTCCAGATGAAGAAGAATTCATAGAGTTGTGTTTACTTTTTAGTTGAAGATAAATGTTTAATTTTTTGTTAACAATATCAATTCCTGGTATTTTTCCCGGTGTGACCTTTTCCCATTGCGATAATGTAGGTAAATGTATTGCATTACCTAGATAATCTTCATGAAATTTGCCAATCATATTTTCCAGTTTCATTGCAAGCTTGTGCTCAATTTCCATTTTAATTGTTTGAGCTTCACCCCATAATGCGGCATTAAAAGCAAAGCGAAACGGGTCAACATTAGTTTTCAAAAAATTATCGACCGAATAATTTTTTACTTCGCTGAGGAATGATTCCAACAATTCTTTTACTGCTTGACGAAGAATATTTTTTTGTGACATTTGTTCTCCTTTCGTAATATGAAGGTTTTTGGAATGGGAGCGTTGCTGTTTATTCGTTGAAATTAACTGAAAACATAAGTACATTTAAAACAAAAGAGAGGAACTACGGGTTTAACAAAGCTTGTACTGGGGCCGGTTTTCTGGACACAGGTTAACGCATGACTTTTTTGCGTTTTTTCAGGCATAGCAGATCTATCATCAGATGGGTATGAGAGGCGGGAAAGGTCAAGTGTCCCTTCCCGAGCACATTGTCCTGATGAACTACATCGGGTTTTTCCTTGGAAAGTTGCTCCCCAGTATAGCCTCCCTCCGCTTCCGCCGACAACGTCAGCGTAGCAAAAAACTTTCATAATACGCAACATAATGCTTTTTTCCCAGTGGTTTGTCATCTGATCTTTCTTTTTCCCGTGCTTCTTGGAATTTTCTTTCGCATTACTGAAAGATCATATGCTCTCGACTTTCCAGTTTTTTCTCGGGCCTGACATAGCCTGTGGCATTGTGCAATAGTTGTTTGTTGTAATGCTCAATATATTGTTCTGTGTGGCGTCGTACATTCTCTAAGGACAGGGAATATCCGGTCGGATACATTCGCTTTTGAGCAAGCAGTGTCAGTGACCAATTTTACCGTTGTTCCGCGGATAATATGGGGACGCGCGCACATGGGTCATGCCGCTAATTCGGACAAATTCCTTGAGATTCCTGGAGATGAAATGTGGATTATTATTCGAGATGATACGCAGTTTCGCATCAGGAAAGTTTTTGTGCGCCACTACAGTAAAATTCCGATATCGATTTCAGTCAACTTCAAGCGATTTCCTAATCTACGATGTAACGGCTGTAGCCGTCCAATATCGAACGCAGATAGTAAAATGTGCTGTAAATGTTGATGTAAATATCATTATAGAACATAGTGAAGCTTTATGCTACGATAAACTGATAAACTTGAATCCACACCTTTTTGAATCAGCCTGTGCAATGCTTTTTGAGAAGAAGGGATTTCAAACCAAAGTCACGCGTCAATCAAATGACAGAGGGGCTGATGTGATTTGTTTTGGCGAAACGAAAAATGTTCTGCTACAGGTCAAAAAGATCAAAGGACAACTGGGAAGCAGCGTTGTCGGCGAGGTTCTGGCGGCGGTAGGTTTTTATGAAGAAAGATATAATTGTAAATTTTCAACAGCTATAGTGACCAATGCAGAACTAACGAAGGGTGCACAGCAATTGACTGTGGCCAATGGCGTTGAATTTTATGGAAGAAAATTTCTGGAAGAAACGTTGGAAACAGGTGTTTATTTGTCTGAGATTTTAGGAAAAGAACGGGAGCGTCTTAAAAACTGATAAGCGGCGAGGATATGAAATAAACTTTGGGGCTTTGGTTGAATTGGGCACGGCATGCCGTGCCCCTACTGCCCCTCGTCCAGTGCTCATGCCAGATCGGTCGGATCAGTCGGATCGCACGGATGTGGGATAGGCTCGGGCTGGGGTCGGGGCATTTATGGTGAATCAGTGGACAAAGTTGACATAGTGGAGGTGTTAAAACTATAGGTCTTTTTATGCCGTACAGTTGTTTTTCCGTGTGTTCCGTGGTTTCCGTGGTTCAATTTGAAAAGATCATTTGGTTGCGGCTATGCAGCGCTGTGCTCTCTGGGCCTCTGTGGTGAAAAAAATGCATTCCCTCGCCCCGTTCCTCTTGTTTCCTGCTGTTGTCTTTGTCATAATCTGATAGT
The DNA here is from genome assembly GCA_012522755.1 of Candidatus Hydrogenedens sp. Lineage (GTDB taxonomy): Bacteria > Hydrogenedentota > Hydrogenedentia > Hydrogenedentales > CAITNO01 > JAAYJV01. Next base: position 9,394 of record JAAYJV010000193.1, on the reverse strand, counting down.
GTTACAGGTCTTCATTATTCATTCAACCAGCAAAGTTTTCAGCTATGGATTTTTCTTTTTCTCGTTATGGTCGTGAATCAGTGAAGCCTTCTCCCGTCAATGAGATGATGGCTTCTTTCGCCTCAGATTTTCGTGATGGTGTTGACATCAATCTTGGTGTGGGTTATGTGAATGAGAAGACCATTCCCACGGCCTTGTTGTCGGAGGTGATGGGGGAGATCGCAGCCAATCCCGAGATTTTCCGGCAGGCCTTCAATTATGGAGGGCCGCAGGGAGCTCCCGGTCTGATTCAGGCCTTGCGTGATTATCATGTGTCTGAAGGCATCGGCGGGATGACTGAGGAGGTGATGGCCCGGCTGGAGCTGGTCATCGGTCCCAGTGGCGCGACGAGTATTCTGGACGCGCTGGCAGATATCATGGAGCCGGGTATCGTCATCACAGCCGATCCTTTGTATTATATTTACTGTGATCATCTTGAGCGTAAAGGCTTCGATGTCATAGCCGTGCCTGAAGAAGCGGGTGGTTTGAATCCTGCTGCTGTTCGCAATATTCTCGATCAGCTGGGGCCTTTGTCGGAGCGGCTTTCTTTTTTCTATGTGGTGACGGTGAACAATCCCAGCGGAACGGTCTTATGCAACGAGTACAGGTTTGGTCTGGCTGAGCTTGCGGCGGAATGGTCGGCCCGGCTCGGGCGTTGCTGTCCCATTTTTTTTGATCAGGCCTATGAATGGCTGATTCATGATCCGGATGCTGAAGTTCCCCGGTCAGCGCTGGTGGAGGTGCCTGAAGCGCCTGTCTATGAAATCGGCACCTTGTCGAAGGTACTTGCTCCGGCCTTGCGCATCGGTTTCATGGTCGGCCAGGCGGGTGCGCTTATGCAGGCACTGGTTCAGAAGACGAGTGACGTGGGTTTCAGTGCTCCATTGCTGAACCAGGAGATGGCGGCTGTCATGCTCCGTCGTCATATGCGCGATCAGGTGATGCGCGTGAAGGAAGGGTATAGAGAGAAAAGCCTGGTGGTGGGTCAGGCAATCCATGAGATCCTGGGTCCCTGGCTGGAGGAAGTGCGTGGCGGTACGGCGGGCTTCTATTACTATCTGACCTTCCAGGAAACAGCGACCCACAGTGCTTCGCTTTTTTTTAATTTCCTGTCACGGACAACAGGCGATCCTTTGGTGGATGGTGAGTCCGGTGCGCTTCATCCCCGGGTCATCTATATACCCGGTGAGTTCTGTGTGCATCCTCTGGGCTTCACCAAAGAAAAAGGCCAGCGTCAGTTGCGTTTGTCCTATGGCTATGAAGAGACGGAGAACATTGTGGCCGCTCTGGGCTGGATGAAAGAGGCGTTGCGTTACGCCGAAGGCCAGCGTTGATTGGTGTGGGCTTCAGGTTCAGGTGATTTTCAGGGGCCTGGGCTGAAAGATCCAGAAGAGCGGTCTTTTCCACAGACTCACGGTAATATCTTTTTTCACAGGCGTCTCACTCAGCTGAGCCTGTCTGGCTATATTGACCAGAATACCCATCATCCACAGATTGATTACGAGGGAGGAACCGCCGTAGCTGACCAGGGGCAGGGGAAGTCCTTTTGTGGGGAGGAATCCCAGGTTGACGAGCATGACAAAAAAGGCCTGGAACACAATGAGTGTTGTAATGCCGCTTGCGAGGAGAGAGCCGAATAAATCGGGTGCTCCGAGAACAACACGTATGCCGGCAATGAGCAGCACTGTAAAGAGGACGATGACAAAGATGGTTCCGATGAGTCCCAGTTCTTCTCCGATCATGGCGAAAATAAAGTCTGTATGGGCTGCGGGCAGATAGCCCAGTTTCTGTTCGCCATAGCCCACGCCGCTTCCCGAGAAGCCTCCCTGATAAAATGCGGAGAGTGATTGGATGAGCTGATAGCCTCGATCATCCCGGGAAATCCAGGGATTCATCAGGACCTGAATTCGCGAGCTGCGATATCCCTGGGAACGGATAAGAAAAGGCAGGGCGGCGGCTCCCGCAACTCCTGTAAATATGAGATAGATAATTTTTACCCGAGCGTTCCAGAGAAGGACCATGGTTGTAACGGCCATGATAAAAGGAATTCCCATATCTTTTTGAAAAAAGACGATGCCGCCATAAAGAAGCAGTATGAGCACGGGCATGATAATGCTGTGTGTTATCTTGTGAAGATTTTCCTGATGTTTGGTAAGCTGGAAGGACAATATGAGGACCAAGGTGAATCGAGCGAGTTCTGAAGGCTGAAAACTGAGCGATTGCCGTCCGATCCATCGCCGCGCTTCGCCCATCTCCACCCCGATACCCGGCACAAAAGGAAGTATGATCAATATGAGAGTCCCCACAAAAAAACAGCGTCGTATTATCTTGTTGCTCAGGATATGGTAGTCAAAATTGATCATGACCACAAATCCCATCAGGCCGACTACAAGAAAAATCATATGTTTAGGCAGTATCCTGCCCGCCGCTCCTGTCCGCAGGCCGCCGATGCTGTATATCATGAGTGCGCCCAATGCGAGCAGAATCAAAGTTGTCAGTACCAGTGTGTTGATCTCTCGTTTCATTTCTATTTGTCCTCTTGTCCACAGTCTTCCGACTGGAAAAGTTTTACACACGCTTTAAAATGTCGTCCCCGTTCCTCATAGTTGGCATACGAGTCAAAACTCGCACAGGCCGGAGAAAGCAAAACAGCAAAACCTTCTTTCGCTGCACCCCGGGCTTTTTGAAGGGCCTCCTCCATGGACGCAGCCCGACAGACGGGGAGAAGGGTTGAAAATATTCCCTCCAGCAGAGGCGCCTCTTCTCCCATGGCGATGAGCGTGCTCACCCGTTCTTTCATGAGAGGGAAGAGAGCTTCATAACTGTCGCCCTTGCCCTGTCCGCCGGCAATGAGCACCACGGGACAAGTGAAACTTTCCAAAGCCACCCGGAGGCTGTCCACATTGGTTGATTTGGAATCATTGAAATAGTTTATTCCGTCTATGGAAGCCACAAATTCAAGACGGTGTTCCACGCCGGAGAAGTGGCGGATCGCCTGTATCACTTTCTCCCAGTCCAGATTCAGACTGTGTGCCACAGCGAGCATGGCCACTGTGTTTTCCCTGTTGTGCCTTCCGGGCAGGGGAGAGTCCTGAATCAGCGCTTTGGTTTCACCTTTAAAATAAAAGGCATTGTCATCGTAATACCATCCCTCCCGGATCCTGTTTTTTTCAGTGGAAAAAAAGACGGTGTTTATATCTTCCGGAAGGGGCCAGGAGTTCATGAATGCGTTATCTCTGTTCAGGATCAGCGTATCGCCTTCGCTCTGTCGGGCGAATATCCGGGCTTTGGCGGCTCCATAATTTTCCAGGTTGCCATGGCGTGCCAGATGATCCGCAGAAAGATTCAGAACGACGGCGATATGCGGATGAAATTCGTGGACGGTTTCGAGCTGATAGCTGCTTACTTCGAGCACTGTATAGTCCGGCTGTTTTTCCCGGAGCATCACTTCAGACCAGGCTGTGTGTGTGTTCCCGGCCAGTGCAACAGAATAACCGCATTCATTGATGATAGCCTGGAGCAGGGAAGTGGCTGTGGTCTTTCCGTTGGTTCCCGTCACTGCAATGATTTTCGAGCGATTGAAGCGGGAGGCCAGCTCCAGTTCTCCCATAATGGGGATGCCCTTCGATTTGGGCAAGTCCAGACAGGGCGCAGCCAGAGGCACTCCCGGATTGATAACAATTGTGTGAGCCTGATTGAAAAGAGGGGAGTGGTGCCCGCCAGTTTCCACGGGAATGCCATGGCGTTCACAGTCTTCCAGCCAGGGCGTCAATGATCTACTCTCATTTCTCTCACTGATAAAGGGCCTTCCTCCTTCCCGGAGCACCAGCCGCGCCGCAGCGACGGAAGAGCGTCCGAGACCGACAAGAAGGATATCTTTATCTTTCAGAATCATGACAGCTTTCAGTTTTTTTAACGGAGTTTCAGTGTGCCGAGACTGAGAATGGCGAAAAGAAAGGCCAGAATCCAGAAGCGCAAGGTCACTTTGCTTTCCAACCAGCCGCCCAGTTCAAAATGGTGATGCAGCGGCGCCATGCGGAAGACCCGTTTTCCGGTGAGCTTGAAAGAAAGCACCTGGATAACCACACTTGCCGCTTCCACGACAAATAAACCCGCCACAAGCGGCAGGAGCAGTTCCTGTTTTGTGAGCAAAGCCAGCGCTCCGATAGCGCCGCCCAGTGCGAGCGAGCCCGTATCGCCCATGAATACTTCAGCGGGATGCCCGTTGAACCACAAAAATCCCAGGCCTGAACCGAGGAGAGCAGCCCCGAAGACGAAAAGCTCGCTTGCTTCAGGCACATAAATCAGAAAGAGATAGCGCGACCAGTCGGCTCGACTGATGATATAAGCGATGGCTGCATAGGCCAGGATGGAAATAATGGACACCCCGGTGGCGAGCCCGTCCAGTCCGTCGGTCAGATTCACGGCATTGGTGATACTGACCATGACCAGTGTGACGAATAGAATATAAACAATCCCCAGCGGGATGAACAGATCTTTGAAGCCCGGTACGCCCAGTTTCGTATGAAGATTGGAGATACTTTCTGCAATCATTCCTGAAAAGCTCCGCTCAAGAAGGAGGCGATTGAAACGGATGAGGTCCCGTTCGTTCATTTCCCGGGGAGAAGTCTCAAGAAGGCGCCGCCCTTCCGGATTGACAGCCATATCATGCCAGAGAGCCTCCTCATAAAGATCGACATTGCTCAGCAGGATATTCAATTCATTTAAAACTGTTTCCTGCTCTTCATCGCTAATCAGGGCTTCATTATTCTTGCCTTGGATAACGCTACGGCATTCCTCTGAGAGAAGCCCGCATATTTTCTGCACATCGGGGGACTGGCTTCTCTCGGTGACTCCCGCCAGCGTGGATTCGAGCCCCGGCCAGTCAATCACATCACGGGCCTGCACATAGGATTCGCTCACTGTAATGGGGTTGTTCACCAGATAAATACCCAGCAGCAAGCCCGTCAGGATCTGTCCGGCGAATTTGGCACGGGCACTGAGTCCGGCATTGTGTTTCCGTTTGAGCTTGATGAAATCATCCATGAACCCCAGCATGCCCATGACCAGCAGCACGAGCATTGCGATCCAGAGCAGGCGGTTTGAGAGCCGTCCCCAGAGAAGCAGTGCCGACAGGGTGGAGACAATGATCATGAGCCCGCCCATGGTGGGTGTTCCGGCTTTATCCTTATGCAGCTTGTGCAGGCTTTCCACATGGTCTTCCCGGATATACTGTCCCACTTTCAATTGCCGGAGCCGTCGTATGATGGCCGGTCCCATGAGCACGGAAAGGAAGAATGCCGTAAAGGCCGCTCCGCCTGCACGGACTGTGTGATATCCGAATACATTGGTGAATCCCACCTGGGCTTTCAATAATATGGACAACCAATATGCCATGATATTAATCCGTCACTGTTGAGAAGAGACCAGAGCCTTCCATTGTTCAAAAACACTTTCCATTTTCATTCCCCGGGATCCTTTGAAGAGCAACACATCACCTTCCCGGGCATGATCAAGCAGCCATTGCGCCGCTTCTCCGTGGCTGTCGCAGGCCCGTGCTTCCGTCAGCCCTTCGGCCTGTGCCCGGGCGACCAGAGCTGGCCCGTATTCACCCAGCGCGAGAAGAGCATCGAGAGAGAGGGAGGCGGCATAAGAGCCGATTTTCTCATGCAGCAGTTTCGCTGTATCGCCGAGCTCATACATATCACCCACAATGGCGATTTTCCGTTTCCCGGGATAATCGCGCAGCCCTTCCAGAGCGGCTTTCATGCTTGTGGGATTTGCGTTGTAACTGTCGTCGAGGATTTGTATGCCCTGAAATATACTTTCTTGAAAACGGGCACCGAGAAGGCATGCTTCCCTCAGGGGTTCTTCAAAAGAAAGAATCCCGTGTCGCAGCCCCACGGCCACGGCCAGCAGCACATGGGACACGTGGGCGCGGATCCGCAGCGGGAGACGCAGGGTGCCGATGGGATGTATCTTCAATACCATCTCACCGTCATCATCGAAATCAATGTTTTTCAGATATACATCGCCGCCTGTACCGAAACGGATGGACTCGCCCCGGAAATCTTCGCCCATGCGCCGACACCAGGGATCATCCATATTCACATAGAAACAGCCGGAGTGGGGGAGAGATTCCATGAGTTCACTTTTGGCGCGGGCCACCCCTTCAACAGTGCCGAAGCCTTCCAGATGGGCCGGGGCGATGAGAGTGACCACGCCTTCTTCGGGTCGGGCCAGCTGAGCGAGCATTCTGATTTCTCCCGGATGATTCGCGCCCAGTTCGATGATCCCGAAATGGGTTGCCCGGGAAAGCCGGAATAGCGACAAAGGACAGCCGATATCGTTGTTCAGATTGCCCTGTGTTTTCTCCACGAGATACTCGGAACTGAGGAGAGTGGCAAGCATGTCCTTGGCGGTCGTTTTGCCGCATGAGCCCGTGATTCCGATAATCCGAGCGGGACACTGCTTGCGATGTTCCTTCGCCATCTGCTGCAGAGCCGTCAAGGGGGAGGAGGTCTGAAAGACTGGCCCCGAATGATTGAGGCCTTCTGTAACAGCGGCGACAGCTCCTTTTCGAAAAGCCTCTTCCACAAAGTCATCGCCCCTGAAGTTTTCGCCATTGAGCGCGAAAAACAAATCGCCGGGCCGGAGTGTCCGCGTGTCTGTGGAAACCCCTTTGATGACGCTGTCTTCGGGCGCCTCCATGTTGAGATGGAGCCCCAGAAGGACGGCTGCTTCATCAAGTGTATAACAGAGACTCATGATGACAATGCTTTCAATGCGGCCAGGGCCACTTCCCTGTCATCGAAATGACGGCGTTCCGTTCCGATAATCTGATAATCTTCGTGGCCTTTGCCTGCAATCAGGATAAGATCACCGGGTCGGGCCAGCGAAATGGCGGCCTCAATGGCTTCCAGCCTGGATTCGATGACCCAATAATCATCACCTTTATATTTCTGTTTGCGCTGAAGACCCACCTCCACATCCAGCAGAATGCGGCAGGGTTCTTCCGTGCGGGGATTGTCTGAGGTGAGTATGGCGAAATCGGCCAGTTCCGCGGCGACAGCACCCATTTTGGGCCTTTTCCCTTTGTCTCTGTCGCCGCCACAGCCGAAGACCACAATGAGTTTGCCCGGGCAGACAGCTCTGGCGGCCTGCAGGGCATTGCGCAAGCCATCGTCTGTATGGGCATAATCCACGACGACTTGAAAGGAATGGCCTGTCCCGACTGTTTCCATCCGACCGGGAACGGATTTGAGTGATTCAAGACCGGATACAATCTTTTCCAGAGGAATACCCGCCCCGTGACAGATGGCTGCGGCACAGAGCGCATTCTGTACATTGTGCTTTCCGATGAGAGACAGCTTTACCGCAGCTGATGCCTCCGGTGTCACGAGCGTAAAAGCAGCGCCCTGTATATCCACTGTGAGATGTCTGGCCTTCACCATTCCGCCTTTTCCAAAGGTGATACAGCCCTCCGGGAAAGCATTGATAAAATCCTGAGCCGTGGGATCTTCCCGATTGACTACAGTGAAACAAGGCCTTTTGCCTTCCGGATCCTGATGATTACGACGCAGTTCCTCGAAAAGGAGGAGCTTCGCATCACGATAGGATTCCATGGTCTCATGATAATCCAGATGATCCTGCGTGAGATTTGTGAAAGCGCCGATATTGAATTCGATACCGGCCACACGTCCCTGTTCCAGCGCATGGGAACTCGTTTCCATGACCACATGGGTGCAAGCCTGTTCTTTTGCCCGGGCAAGGAGGCTTGCCAGCTCTTCGCCGAAAGGGGTCGTATGGGAAGCGGCTGTCTGACTCTGAGGCAGATCATAGCCCAGCGTGCCGATATTCGCACAGGAAAATCCCGTATGATTCAGAATCTGCCGGACGAGGCAGCAGGTGCTGGTTTTGCCATTGGTTCCCGTCACTCCGATGACACAGAGATCTCTGGACGGGAAGCCGGCCAGTGCCTGGGCAATGAGTCCCACAGCGCGGCGGGGCCGGTCATAATAGATATAAGGACTTCCGGCAATTTCCCGGATGCCTGCTTTATTGCCCAATACAGCCACGGCTCCTTTGGCCACGGCCTCTTCAGCGAAATCATGGCCATCGGATTTGTTCCCGTCTATGGCCACAAAAAGAGAGGCTGTGCGAACCTTGCGGGAGTCTTCCGTTATGGAATCAAAGTCCCCATTCGCACTCAGCGAAGGGATACTCAGTAAAGCAGTCAGTTCATCCAGTGTCATCAGTTTCCTCCTGGCTGACCTGTGATATTTTATCGGCAAAGAGAATGCTGCAAACCTTTACACCTTCTGTGGACAGGCCCGGCGGAAACTCCTGTTCCACGGCCCAGCCCACTCCCTGTGCATCCAAGACAATGCCCAGTCGCTGCAATTCCATGCGTACCTGAGATTTGGTTTTTCCCAGAAGATCAGGCATGGCTTTTTCATCACCTTTTTCAGCCATGGGCCGGGTGATGAGAGAAGTTCCGTCCAGGCTGAGGAGCAGGGCATCAAGATTGTCATCAATATCAGCAGGATCAGGAGGAGGAGAAATGGTATCCGCATCTTCCTCTTCCGCCATGGCCGCCAGCAGAATGGCCTCTTCTGAAGCCTTTTCCCGGGATCGATCCTCTTCTTTTTCGGCTGTTTTCCTGACAGGTTCCATGCTCGGATTGTCCGGATTGACCACAGGATCTTCCGGGACACCCAGACGGATGAGCGCATCCTTCACCACTTCTTTAAAAACAGGGCCGCAGACGAATCCGCCCCATCGCTGACGGATGGACGGCTCCTGCACCACGATAACAGCCACTACGCTGGGCGAAGAGATGGGGGCGAATCCGGCAAATACGGCTGTATACCGGTCCTTGTAATATCCTCTCCCGTCTGTGCGGGCTATCTGGGCTGTTCCTGTTTTACCGCCGACCCGGAATTCAGGAATGTTGGCCGTTGTGCCCGTGCCTTCCAGAACAACCCGGTGGCTGAGCTCCACCATCGTGTTGGCTGTGTCCGGCGAGAGAATGCGTACGGGCGGCTCGGGCGTATGGCTGTAAGTGGGCTCGCCATAGATATTTACGGCCTGTTCCACAAAATACGGTTCCACGAGAAAACCCCCATTGGCAATGACAGCAAAAGCTCGGGCAAGTTGGAGCATTGTAACGTTGATTTCCTGGCCCATGGGAAGAGAGCCCATGGTCAGACGCGACCATTTTTCCCGGGCATGGTGGATACCCGTTCCCTCATGTTTGAAGTCAGGAGAACATCTTTTTCCGAAGCCATACAGGCGGATCCATTCATCCATGCGTTCCGGTCCCAGACGCTTGCCCAGTTTGATCATGGCCACG
>JAAYJV010000192.1 GCA_012522755.1 Candidatus Hydrogenedens sp. | reverse complement strand
TCACAGATGAACAACTGCAACGTGCCGTTGATGAGTTGAATAACAGACCCAGAAAAACCTTAAACTACCGAACTCCAGCTGAAGTCTTCTTCAATTCAAAAATTGCATCTCAACCTTGAATCCGCCGGCTCTGGAGCGATTGCTTTTTCTTTCCGACATAAGGTATACTTATTATAAGCGGTGGTTGTATCACTGGGTGCTGGGCACCCCTGTGTATATCCCTGCGGGTTTAATGTCTTTATGGTATATGTATCAACCCATACAAGGAGTGACAGCAGTTATGAAATGTACAACTTTTTTTACAGCCTTCTTGGTGGCGGCTCTTTGCCTGCCAGCCCTGGCGGCACAGCACAACCCGGTACCGGGCCCCAACTTTGCAGGATGTCCTGACGATCTCACCGCTTTTAAAGGCCATGCTCGATTCGATATTACAAAGGATCAGGATCCTGTGAAACATCTGGAGCCCGGGCAAAATGATTTCTGCCGTCTCATGGACAATATTTATTGTTCCCTTTCATTGATTGCCCACATGAATAAGACCATCATGGACTTTGCTGATCTGGTGCAATGTCTGACCATGGATATCAATGGGCCACTGGATCTGGACGCTAAAATTCCGGTTTCACCCAATGGTGTTCTTGACAGCTATGAGCTGGCTGTTCTCGCCTATGTTCTCAATAATCCTGAGCTCGAAATATACGAAGAAGTCAACACGGCTTGGGAAGCGAACTTCTGGGAACTTAAAGAACTGGTCGTTGAAGCCTTGAAGATTGCCACATTGAAATCCGATGACGGTGTTTTCGACAAAGATATCACTGGAATCATCAAAATGATGGCTCCGGCGCTGACTCCCAGTCTGGTCGGTGTACTTGCCGGCTTCGCCACACTTGGCGACGAAACAACCAACGAAGCTCTAGGCGAATTGCTTGGTCTTCTCAGCGACATCGGTCTTGAGCCGCCTGAAGGTGGGATTGCTTCCATTACCACAGGCGTTCCCGAATTGGGACCTGATGGAGACATCGACGGTGACGGATACACCAACATGGAAGAATACTTGTACTTCGTTGTCCAGCTCGGCTATGATCTGGATCAGTATCTCTCGGCGGTCTTTGATGACAATCAGACGCCTCCCAGCTATGACCCCGATGTGCTGCTCAGCCGTAAAACCGGTTTTGTGCAGATTGGTGACAATGTGACCCTCGAAGGCAAAATCATTTATTATTATGATGTGCCTCTTTATATCCACTGGTACAAAGATGGTGCTCTGATTGAGGGTGCCAACGCCATGTCACTTGAACTGCTCAATGTGCAGCCCGAAGACGCCGGCCTTTACAGCATCGCCATCGGTATTGAATTGGAAGATGAAGAAGCCGTTGCCAACAAGGCGCAGAGTGAACTTACAGCCAGCACCATCCTGACCGTCAGCAACGAAGCCCTGCCCGTAGCGGGCATGGCCAGTTTCGGTGCTCTGGTCGGAGCTCTTGCTCTGGTGGGCATCCGTCGTTTCCGTCGCAAATAATACTCACTGACGGAATATATACTTTGAAAAATTAAAGGTGCCGCGCGTGAAGGCACTGAGTACTTCACGCGCGGCCTTGCCAAAAGAAAAGACAAGAGAAACGGGCACGAGGGCTGAGTCAAAAATTTGCCCCCTTTTCTCCTTTTCTGCTATACTGATCCCTACCTACAAGAGAGCACTCCCCAATTACACCAGTATAGGGGTAGAAGTGTATTCTTTTTACAGTAATTCGGTTCATCAGGAGATTGCATCGATGAAAAAGGGCATTCACCCCGAAAATTATCGCGAAGTTGTGTTTATGGACGTGGGCGCCGACGTCAAATGGATTACGCGCTCCACTGTTCACACAAGCCGTACCATCGAAATGGATGGCAAAGAGTATCCCCTCTTCACGCTGGATCTGTCCAGCCATTCCCATCCCTTCTTCACAGGCAAACAGAAGTTTGTTGACAGTGAAGGTCGTGTGGAACGCTTCCAGAAAAAATTCGGTACAGCCGTAAAAGACAGCGAATAAGCGCCTATGGATGAACAGCTGCGGAATAAATTGAAACTGGTGGTTCAGGAACATGCCCAATTGGCCGAAGCCATGGCGACCCCTGAAATTGCCATGGATCCGCAGCGTTATCAGGAGCTCGCCAGAAAGTATGCCGATCTGGGCGAACTGGTTCAGACTTTTACCCGTTATGAACAGGAGGAGCAGGGATTGGCCGATGCCAGTCAGATGCTCGAGACGGAAGAGGATGCTGAACTGCTTGCCATGGCCCGGGAAGAGGCCGATGGGCTGAAAATATCTCTGGATACACTGGAAGAAAAGCTCCGCTTGCTTCTGGTGCCCAAAGATCCCCTCGATGAAAAAAATACCATCGTGGAAATTCGTGCCGGCACGGGAGGTGATGAAGCTGCGCTCTTTGCAGCGGATCTCTTCCGCATGTACAGCCGGCTGGCTGAAATCCGACGCTGGAAAGTGGAGGTCATGAACTCCAATGCGACTGCTCTGGGTGGTTTCAAGGAGATCAGTTTCCAGCTTTCCGGCAACAGTGTGTACAGCTGCATGAAGTGGGAGGGAGGTGTCCACCGTGTTCAGCGTGTGCCGGACACGGAAACGCAGGGACGCATCCATACTTCAGCCGTAACCGTGGCTGTTTTGCCCGAAGCTGAGGAGGTGGATATCCGTATTGATCCCAATGACCTCATCATCGATGTTTTCCGTTCCAGCGGTCCCGGCGGTCAGAGTGTCAATACCACCGACTCCGCTGTGCGGGTAACCCATAAGCCCACGGGCATGGTCGTGAGTTGTCAGGACGAAAAATCCCAACACAAAAACAAGGCACAGGCTTTGAAAGTGCTCCGTGCGCGGCTCCTTGATGCGAAAATGCAGGAAGAGGCCGACGCCCGTTCTGAAAGCCGCCGCAGTCAGGTGCGCTCCGGTGACCGCAGTGAAAAAATACGGACCTACAACTTTCCGGAAAACCGCGTGACCGATCACAGAATCCACTTGTCCGCCTATAAATTGCGTGAAGTGCTGGAAGGCGATCTGGTGGAATTCTTTGAGGCATTGACTGTAGCTGATCGGGCCGAACGCCTGGCTGCACAGGATTGATATGACTGTGACCTGGGCGCAGATCCTCCGGGAAAGCGCCGCCCGGCTTGCGCATGTCTCCGAAACACCCCGCCTCGATGCCGAATTGTTGTTGGCTCGGGCACTCACCATTTCCCGGGCTTCCCTCCTGGCCCGTCTTCGAGACCCCGCAGGGGATACCACCCACTTAGACACCCTGCTGGAACGGCGTCTCGCCTGTGAACCCCTCTCCTATATTTTCGGTGAATGGGAATTTTATGGCCTCCCTTTTTTTGTGGAAGCTCCGCTGCTTAGTCCGCGTCCGGAGACAGAAGAGCTCGTTGTCCGGGCATTGGATTTCCTCGAAGACCGTCCCGAAGCCTGTCAGATCATTGATGTGGGCTGTGGAACGGGCTGTATCGCTGTTTCCGTGGCTGTCCATGCCCCGGCACACAAGGTTCATGCCGTGGATATCCGAGGGGATGCCCTGACTGTGACCCGACGCAATGCACAGCGACATCACTGTAATGTTACAGTGACTCAGAGTGATCTGCTCACGGCCTTTTCAGACAAAGAACCGCTTTTTGATCTCATTATTTCCAATCCGCCCTATGTGGCTGAAAAGGAATGGTCAACGCTGTCGCCCGTTATTACCCGCCATGAAGATCCGGGAGCGCTTCTGGCCGGTGTGGAGGGTCTTGATATTTATAAACGACTTATTCCGCAAGCGGCGGCGTTGCTTCGACAAGGCGGATGTCTTTTGCTTGAAAGCGGTGAAGACCAGCATGATGCACTGCGACGTTTACTTGTGAAGGCGGGCTTCAGCCAGGTGGAAAGTTATCAGGATCTTGCCGGGCTGGACAGGATTATGTCGGCACGGAAGGGCATGAAGATACACTGAGATTATTAGAACCACAGATGGACACAGATGTACACTGATGAGAAAAGACCTTGAGTCGCGCAGCCTGGGAACGCCAATTTTCACATTGGCAGACAGCGGGATACTGTCCTCGAAAAGTCTGTGGGTTCTGATGCGGCATAAGGACTGTTGCCAATCAAAAAAATAGATAGATTTAGAACAACTGAGTTCTCTTTGTTTTCGTAGGTCAAGGTCATCGTACCGAATCTATGCCAGATAGTGTTATAGAACTTATTCGCCATCAGCCAATGTGGAAATTGGCGTTCCCAGGTAAGTACCAGACGTTTTATGCCTGTGTCGAGAAGATAGAATAACGCAAAGGCCGCACACAATACTGAAAAGGCGGTCATACCTCTCACAGGCTTCCCAATCTGGATCCCGTTTTTTTTCGTTGTTTGGGCTGAATGCTTTGCTTCGAGTGCCGGGTCGCAAAAATCCGGAATGAGGCGGGGGTATGTCTTGGGGAAAATCAGAGACTTGAAGAGATCAGTTTTCTCTGGGGATTCGGTCGGATCAGTCGGATCAGTCGGATCAGTCGGATCGGACGGATGTGGGAGGGGTGCAGGCATGTCTTGGGATACAAAAGAGACTCCGAGGAGACATAAGCTTTTCCCTCTCATTCCTTTCGCGTTCTTTTGCGCTTTTCGCGGTTAAATAAAAAAGTAACATTTGGTTGCGGCTGTGAAGCGCTGTGGATCTCCGGGCTCTTTGTGTCCATTGTGGTGAAAAGAACATCCCTGATCTTAACCCCGAACAGATGGATTCACCAATTACCTTTTCTGTATGATAGCACTATCAGAATCGTCCAGGGACGTATCACAAAAAATCTGTTTTTCAACCCTGCTCGGCCGTGAGCAGCCAGGAGTGTATTATGATGAAGTCGTTGAATCGTCTGACTGTGGTTACAGGGTTGATTGTGTTTGTGAGCATGACCTTTTCTCTTCATGCTGACGAAGATGGTGTGCTCGGCCGGCAGGTTTTTGAGGCGCGCAAAGACAGCGTGGTCACCCTCCGTACGGTTGTGGGTCTCAACTTCGGGGGCGGCGAAGTGGAGAATGAACAGGAGGCCAATGCGACCCTCATATCCCCGGAAGGGCTTGCCGTGCTGGCACTGACCGGTGTGGATCCCGCTCAGATGATTTCCGGTCTGAGCATGGGAGGCGATGATATCAGCTCGCGCATTATTTCCATGCGCATGATTCTCGCCGATGGTTCGGAAAAACCGGCCGAAGTGATCTTGCGCGACAAGGATCTGGATCTGGCACTGGTGCGGCTCACTGAAAAGCCGGAAGAAGCTCTGCCTTTCGTGGATCTTGCCGAAGCGGGTGCACCTGAAATCCTGGACAATGTTGTCTGCCTCATGCAATATGGGCGGGTTGCCAGGCGGTCTCATGCGGCTTTTATAGACCGGGTTGAACTGATCGTTACCCGACCGCGTCTTTTCTACGCCCTGGGCGACCATCGTTCCCGTCAGACGGTATGCTCGCCCGTGTTCACCCTCCAAAACAAACTGGTGGGCGTGGGAGTCATGCGCCTGCTGGCCGGTGATGGAGACCGATCCAGTGATGACATGATGGTCATCATTATTCCAGCCGCGCAGATCCAGGAACTGGTTGATCAATTGCCCGCCGAGTGAGAGCGTTTTCTTATACCCCCCGGTCAATACCCGGCCAGATGACCGGATGAAGCTGCAGGTGCAGCCGTACCGGAGGCAGGTCTGTCAGGATCCATTCCGCCAGAACCGATGGGGGAAGACTGGAAATTACAGGCGAGAAAAAGAGGTGATGGCATTTTTTTTCCAGCCCATGGTTGCGGATCATTTCCAGACTGTAATCATAGTCGCGACGGCTTGCCAGCACAAACTTCAATTCATCAGAAGGGTGTAAAGCCTGAATGTTGTTGTGATCGAAGGAGGCCGACATGCCGCTGTCGGGACATTTGATGTCCATGATACGGATCACTCCTTCCGGCAGTCTGGAAATGGGCAAAGAGCCATTGGTCTCCACGAGCACCTCGTAGCCCTCGGTCTGCAGGCTTGCAGCGAGATCCGGACACTTCTTCTGGTTCAAAGGCTCGCCCCCCGTGATTTCAACGAGCGGAATCGGCCATTTTTTCACGGATGAGAGAATAGAACCAATACTTTGTTCACGTCCCCCATCACGGGCATAAGGCGTGTCACACCAGCGGCAATCGAGGTTGCATCCCGCCAGACGTATAAAAACACAGGGAAGCCCGGCCCGGGATGATTCACCCTGAATACTGGCAAAAATTTCTGAAACGAGGAGGCTCATTGTGGTTGTCCTTTCAGAGCTATAGTGTACTCCATGATAGGTGATAGGTGATAGGTGATAGGTGATAGGTGATAGGTGATAGGTGATAGGTGATAGGTGATAGGTGATAGGGGATAGGGGATAGGTGATAGGTGATAGGTGATAGGTGATAGGTGATAGGTGATAGGGGATAGGGGATAGGGGATAGGGGATAGGTGATAGGGGATAGGTGTTGCTCTTTGAAAATCAGTGGTTCTGAAAGTCTTTGTGGTTAAAAGAGACAGGCTGATTTGGTTGCGGCAAGGCTGCGCTGTGTCAATCAGCCAACAAAATGGAACACAAGATGAATACCAAGTGTAGTATAATTGTTATATATATAAAATAGTGCCTGTTTCTCCATTTTCTCCCCTCAATTTGAAGGTATAGCGATGATGCTGCAAACAAATCCCTCTTTCGCCTTTTTTGCAATGAACAAAGTTTCTCTGGTCGTTTTTGTGATTTTGGGCTTTCTACCCCTATGCGGTCAGGCGGAGCTGCTGGACTTGTATTTGAGTGATGGCACCCTTCTCGATTGTGACATCATAGAGGGAGACACTGTTGAAATTGATACCGGCGCGACACCTCCGCTTTTTGCGGTTGACTCCATGCCCTTCGGATATACGTACAAAGGAAAAGTGATTGACGGTGCCGCTGTTTTCTCTTTCAACAATGTGTACATTGATCCTCATATTGTCATCACCGTTGTCGGCGATCGTCCTCTGGTGATTGCCGCCAAAGGAGATATGGAGTGCGGTGCTTTCTTTGACGTTTCAGCCGGGGTAGCCGGAGGCGGTGTGGGCGGTATCGGTGGCGCATCCGGAGCGGGTGGTCGTGGTGGTGACGGTGGAAGCGGTGGCATCGGCGGTGCAGGGGGTAAAGGCGGTGCCGGCGGTGATGCCAATCCGGAAGCGGAAGAAGGGCATGACAGTGAGGTCGGCAAAGGCGGCGGTGCCGGTCACAGCGGATCGGCCGGAACGGCGGGTCTGGCCGGTACAGAGACCGGGTCTCGAGGCGAAGCCGGTTATGGCAATCCTGAAGATTTCGGCGGTGCCGGTGGTTCTCCGGGTCAGTCCGGTGGCGAAGCAGGTCAGGCATCCACTTTGGTGGGCGACGCATCTCCGGACCGTGAACGCGCTGAATCCAATGATGGCCAGGGAGGAAAACTCGTCTCCAACAGCAGGTATGTCGTTTTCACCTATGGTCTTCCCGGTGCTAAAGGCAGTGACGGTGATGAAGGCGATCCAGCCGGTGCCGATGATGTGTATACCAATGCCACGGCTGGAACATCCGGTGAGTCAGGCGCTTCCGGGGCAGCCCCGCTCTTCGCTCTTGATCCAGCCACACTGCTTCTTGCGGCCGGTCCCGGCGGCGGCGGCGGTGGTGGCGGCGCTGGTGGCGGCGGCGGTGGCGGTGGCGGTGGCGGTGGCGGCGGCCAGGG
>JAAYJV010000191.1 GCA_012522755.1 Candidatus Hydrogenedens sp. | reverse complement strand
CTTGGTGATTGAAAAAACTCGTCGCCGTCACAAAAAGCGCTTTGCGTCCCCTAAAAGGCTAAAGTAATCACACTCGATAAACTCAAAACGCGGTCGGAGCGCAATTTAGATGCGATTGCCCTGCCTTCCTTATTGGCATTCAAGCCTTCTTTTTCGATATACTTAAAGTGGGTTGATGTGTTGGCGCTCTATGTGGCAGGGGAAACATTGTTTGGCAGAATTTCTTGAAGTATTACTTTTGAGGTCATATCGTTTCTCAGTCTGGTCCAACCACACAGGATAAAACAAAATGAATTTCTTCACAAAAACAATGATAAAGTTGCATACCCTACGCTGGCTGCTCACGTGGAAAAAACGTAATAACCATTACCCCGTGCCAGTGAAAGACAATCCGAAATTCATGACGCCCTGGGATGCGGCCGGAATCATCCCTGAAGGTGCTGTGGTGGGCACCTCAGGACTGGGCGGCAATCAACGCTGCCAGGCCATGTATTGGGCCATGCGCGAGCGTTTCAAGACGGAAGGTACTCCCAGGGATCTGACAGTTGTCAGCGTTGGCGGTCAGGGCGGCCGAGGCAAGATTCCGGGAACCCTGGAAGAGCTGGCTGTCAAAGGTCTCATCAGTCGTTTTATCACCGGTCATTCCGAGACCTTCCGGGCTCAATTGAAAATGGCTGACGCCGGTGATCTTGAAGTGCAGATTCTTCCACAGGGAACATTGACGCTCCTTCTCCGTGCTCAAGGTGAAGGGAAGGATTATGTGATCAACAAAGCGGGTGTCGGTACTTTTCTGGATCCCCGTACGGGTCGTGGCACCCCTCTTGTCCCGGTTGATGCGGAACAGCTTGTTGAAGTTCAGGAAGACGGCCAATTCAAATACCGTATCCCTCCTGTGAATGCGGCTGTATTCAGTGCGCCTGCAGCCGACCGGAAAGGCAATATCTATATCAAGAATTGTGCTGTTCTTTGTGAAAGCTTGGAAATTGCCCGTGCAGCCCGTCGCAACGGCGGTAAAGTTATTGTGAATGTTGGCCGTATTGTGAAAGAGGGCTATGATGAAATTGCCATTCCCGCCGAAGATGTGGATGCAGTTGTTTACTGGCCCGGAACAGAACAAAGCGCCACAATCAAGCACCGAAAACATTGGGATTGCCTGACGCTGGACAGCAGAAAAACTGAAAAAGAAGGACTCGCGCGAATCAAGGTTATCAATGATATGTTGAAGGTTACACCCCGTCGACGCCCCGTTGATAATGTTCTTTCCCGTCTGGCTACGTACATTTTCGTACAGAATGCCAGGAAAGGCGATCACGTGGATATCGGCGTGGGGCTTCCTGAGGAAGTGTCGCGGCTGCTTTATGAAAACGGTGTGCTTAAAGATCTCACCATGATCAATGAAAGCGGTGTCTTCGGTGGCGTGGCCGCTCCGGGTGTTTTCTTCGGTGCCGCTGTCAATCCCACGGAAATTGTCTCGTCAGCGGAGGCCTTCTCCCGGATTTATGAACGTCTTGACTGGGCCATTCTCGGAGCGCTGCAAGTGGACTCTTCGGGCAATGTGAATGTTTCCAAGCGAGGCGAAGCGGCCGCCAACTATGTGGGACCCGGTGGCTTCATCGATCTCATTACCAATGCGAAGTGCCTGATGTTCGCCACCTCCTGGGGTGATCGCGCCCGCTTTGAAGTGAGCGAAGAAGGCGTAACGGTTACCGATAAAGGGCGTCCCAAATTCATCGATAATGTGGATGAGATCACCTTCAATGGTGAAGAAGCCCTCAAAAACGGTCAGAAAGTCTTCTACGTCACCCATACAGGCGCCTTCCAGCTCACCGATAAAGGCATGGAACTGATTTATATCATGCCCGGCATCGATCTGCAAAAGGATATTCTGGATGCCAGTGACATGCGTATCGTATTGCCTGAATCAGGTGCGCCGGAAGTGGTCCCCGATTTTGTCATGACCGGAGAAGGCTTTACCATGGAATTGCCTGAATAAGGGCGAATGGAAAGCGCTGTACTCACTGAGGTATTCTAAAGACAAGCGGAGCCCGTACATGCCAGGCTGAAAGCCGGCTGATCAGGTGCAGGCTCCTATTCAGATGGAGACCAGAGAATGCTGAAAGATAAAATTGTACGCGTGCGGCTTCACAAGTCCTTCAACGAACAACGCCCCATGTCTTTTGTCGGAAAGTGCATTGCTTTCAATAATTACTGGGTCGTTGTGGAAGGCTATGGAATCATGGTCACCCGGAGCAGCAAGAGCGGTGCGCAGATCGACGCCCGGCCCAGCCAAAACGCCATCCCCAACACCAATATTGAATCCGTGCGGGTGCTTCCCGACGATTTCGACTACCGCAGACTTCAGTTGAGCACGGAAGGCCAGCAGCTGGTGATCACGGTGCCCAATGCACAGCCCTGCTTTATCGGAGAGATTGGCGAAGGCTGACAGCCTGGGACTCAGTCATAGCCCAGCAAGGCGGCCAGACGACTGGGATAATCGGTCAGAATGCAGTCCACCTCATGGGCGAGAAGATATTCCATCTCTTCTTTTCGGTTCACCGTGAAGAAGCAGAGGAGGACACCTCGTCTCTGAAAGCAGCGCAGCTCTTCCCAGCTGAGTTCCATTTCTTCACGCAATGCCGAAGAGAGTACAAGCATCTCATGTTTGGGTCTATAGCTCTCCCAGGCTCCTTCGCGCAGTGCAGTAAGGGCCTCCGCCGCATCCAGAACATCATAGCAGGTGGCGATTTCCGGAGCAGTCTCTTTGAATTCCGCCAGAATAACAGGATTGACCGAGGCGACGTAGCAGCGATTTTCAGCACCAAGCTCACGGATGGCTTTGGCTGTTGCACGTCCCAACCCCTTTCCATCTTTCATTTCTATGAGGAAGGGATGATTGGGTGCCGCCGCAAGCGCTTCCTGCAATGTGGGAATCACAATGCCCTGGTCGCGATAGGGGTAACTTTTCTTGTCGTGCGTAAAGTGCCAGCCTGCATCCAGTGTGCGCAAGGTTTCAAAGTTCATCATCATGGCAACGCCCGTGCCGTTGGTGACGCCATCCACATTCAGATCGTGAAGCAAAATCACCCGGCCATCGGCTGTGGTCTGTACATCCACCTCCACCAGTGCCGTGGGCCAGGCCTTTGAAAAGGCTTCAATGGCGGCTACGGTATTTTCGGGATATTCCAGACGGCCACTGCGATGGCCGCCCAGCTGGATGGAGAATTCCCCTTTGCGAATACTTTCCGTATCCTGGGCCTCTGCGACAAAAGAAAAGAGGCTGGCTGCGGCGCATGAGAGAATCATGAGGAGTATTTTTTTCATGATGAACTTCCTTTTTTCAGTCAGCATACTTTCCAGAGAAGACTGTTTTTTGAGCGAGGAAGTTTCATTTCAGCGATTCATGATTCAGGAGAATTCCGGGTGGAAGGAAAATGAATCCAGTAGATATTGCGCAGGTAGACCAGCATGGTGGTGGCGATACCTACCCCGTAAACCCATTCATGCCGTTGCAGATGCGAACTCATGAGCAGGAGGGAGGCGACCAGACTCAGATACCAGAAGGAAGCGGGAACAATGCTCCGCCGCTTGATTTCCGTGATGGCCCATTGAATGAGAAAGCGCAGGGCGAAGAGTGCCTGCCCCGCCACGCCCACACCGATCCACAGCCAGTTGAGGGTTTGCTCCGCAGCGGAATCACCCCGTGTGTGGTGATATTCACTGACCCAGGTGGCGAAAACCAGCAGCATGCCCAGACTGATTGCAATGAGCACGGCACTTTGAAAAAAGAAAGATCGGCGTGGCGTGAGCACACCCCGTTCTTTCCAGATATGCACCAGATTGCGGGCATAGATGAGGCTGTTGAAACAGTGGCTCAAGGTACCCACTGGCGAGACAAGCCAGAAAGCGCCATACAGAAGAAGGAAGATGGAGCCCAAGCCGCTCATATACCAGAAACCGACGGGGATCACCGTTTTACCCTGACGCTCCGAAACAAACCATTGCAGATAGAAGCGACCGTAGAAAAGCAGAGCACCCGCATAGCCGAGCATGGGTAAGAAGATGGCTGACACAGCAATACCTTTCGAAAAAGAAATGGAGGAAATGGACGGGCCATTTCCTCCATCATAACAGTTCGAGAGGGTTCCTTGAAAGCGGGCGGATTAAATAAAGAGATTCACATTGGACTGTTCAGCCGTGCCCAGATAGGCGCCGACACCACCGATCTCAATACCGTCGATGAGTTCATCCTGGTGAATGCCCATGACATCCATGCTCATGGAGCAGGCCACAAGACGGATACCCGCCGCACGGGCCGCACTCACCAGTTCTTCCGGAGGCATGACCCGTTTGTTGGCCATGACATAGCGCATCATTCCGGAACCCAGGCCGCCCATATGCATTTTGGAGAGTTTCAGTTTGCGCGGGCCTTTGGGCATCATCATGCCGAACATTCTGTCCAGAAATCCTTTCTTCACTCTGGGCGGCCGTTCTTTTTTCAGCACATTGAGTCCCCAGAAAGTGAAGAAGATCGTGACAGCACTGGCCATGGCCGCGGCCCCATTGGCTATGACAAAGGTGGCCATGACCTTGTCCAGATCATCACTGAAACAGATGATGGTTTTTGAATTTTCGGCGGATGGTGTTGCCACAGCGGGAGTGCTTGCAGGCGTTGCACTTGGTGCTGTTGCCGCTGCAGGGACGTCACCTTTTACGATACTGGCAACATACTGGCTTCCATCAGGGCGGGCCTCCAGCAAAGCATTGCCTGTGCTTTTGCACCACGCCGGGATATCGGCAATGAAACCCACATCGGTGGAGGTCACTTCCAAGGTGTCACCCGGACTCAGTTCGTCCATGAGTTTCTTCACCTGGACGATGGGGCCGGGACACTGCATGCCGCAGACATCCAGGGTGACTGTTTTGCCTGCGGGAGCTGATGACTTTACGGGAACGCTGTCACTGCATGGAGGACACTGGGGACCCGCATTGGCCGACTGACCGTGACACCAATTCCAGGTGCGCTGACCGCCATTGAGGTTGATCACATCGAAACCATGGATAAGGAGCTGTCTGTAGGCGATGTAGCCGCGCAGTCCCACGGCGCAGAAGACGACAATGGTTTTATCCCGGGGCAGTTCATCGTGCCGATCTCTCAGTTGGTCCAGCGGAATGATGGTTGCGCCGGGTATGGTTCCGCAGATGACTTCTTCCGGCTCGCGTACGTCCAGCAGGAAATAGTCCTCCGTCAGACTCTCGGTCTCAATCTGTTTCAAATCGCCTTTGACCACATTATTGGCTGTGAAGCCCAGCATGTTGATGCCGCTCTTCGCCGCACCGAACTGGGGAGCATAGGCAAGCTCTGAATGCTCCAGATCTTCGGCTGTGAGGCCACTGGCCAGGGCCATGGCGATGGTGTCAATGGTTCTGCAGACTTCTTCGGGGCCCACCACCTGGGCACCCAGCAATTTCCCTTCAGGACTGAAGAGGCCTTTGATACTCACGGGCACGGCGTTGGGATAATACTGCACGTGCTGCATGGGATGAATATAGACGCTGAAATAGGGGATATTCGCGCTTTTCAGGCGCTTTTCGCTCCAGCCTGTGCTGGCCGCCTGCTGGTTGAATACCTGAACGATGGAAGTGCCCAGAACACCGGGATAGGTGGATTTGCGGCCACAGATCACATCGGCGGCAATGCGTCCCTGACGGTTTGCGGGACCGGCCAGAGGCAGGACGGTGGGAACATGCGTTGCTCTGTCCCAGACCTGAACAGCGTCACCGGCGGCAAAGATGGCGGGATTGCTTGTCCGCATTTCCTCATCCACCACGATATGTCCTGAATCGGCCAATTCAAGACCGGCGTCACGGGCGAGCTCGCTTCTGGGACGCACACCGGCACAAAGACAGACGAGATCCGCCTGTACCAGAGTACCATCGCTCAGGGAAACCCCATAATCATCCACTTTTTCGGCACGGACGCCCAGTTTCACCTCCACTCCGTTCAACTGCAATTCCTGCACGAGAGGAGCCGTCATTTCCCGGTCCAGAGGAGGCAGAATCTGGTCCTGCATTTCCACCAGGGTCACATCCAGACCGAGATGACGCAGGTTTTCGGTCAGTTCCAGTCCGATGAAGCCCGCACCGATGACGCAAGCCCTACGGGAGACAGCCGCTTTCGCTTTGATCTTGTCCATGTCATCGAGGCTGTTGAGGGTCAGTACTTTTTCATTGTCTATGCCCGGGACCGGGGGACGGATGGGCTCAGCACCTGGAGCCAGAACCAGCGTATCATAGCTGCGGCGCAGGGTTTCACCACTTTCAAGATTCATGACTTCCACGGCTTTTTCGTCCGGGAGGATTTTCGTGACTTCATGGCGCACGTGGATCTCAAGGTTGTAACGTCCCCGCAGGGTCTCTTTGCTTTGTACAATCATATTGGCGCGGTCGGCAATGACACCGCCCACATAATAGGGCATCCCGCAGTTTGCAAAAGAAACGGCCCCTCCTTTTTCATAAACAACGATGGTTGCTTCTTCATCCAGACGACGGATTCTGGCTGCACAACTCATACCGCCTGCAACGCCACCCACAATGACGATTACTTTGGACATCTGCTGTCTCTCCTTTTGTCATAATGCCGAAGAAGAAAGTTGAATTTCTTGAAAGAACATCTATCAGGCGCTGATGCAGCCTGTCCTTATCCCTTCGGCAAGCCTGTCATAAAACCCTTTTGCTTGCATGCTGACGCGTTCACAGGTGCCAGCCCGGCAAAACAGCACTGTTTTCCCGGATTTAAATGGTAAAGAACGCATCCCCGACAATACACTCGTTATTGCAACACCGCAGAGCCTCTATTTATTCATGAAAAGAGCAGCTTCCTTCAGAAAGCGGAAATTCGTTCCATAATGGAGGTGATCAGTGCGCTGATGTCCATTTCCAGACCGGAGGGAAGCAAAGCACTCTGGAAAGGATAGGCTCCATGGACAATGCGGCTCACTATCAACCACAGACCGACACAGATGATCAGACCGCCCAGCAGCAGCCCGCTGTATCGGCGCAGGAGACCCATAAAGAGGCGGATACGGACTGTCTTCTGACGCACCCAGTCCGCCTTCACCTCTTCTTTATCGGCCGCACTGAGGAAGCGACGCCAGGTCGTGTAGGAAAAGTAGAGCACCAGAAAGAGCTGAAGATAGAGGAGAGCTTTACCAGCAATGAGCAGCGGGTACAGGCCCATGAAATCCCCGTTGTGGCCATGGATAAACGGAAAGAGGCTGAGCAGCAGGAAGAAGAGGAGAAAACCACAGAAGAGCAGTTTCTTTGCCCAGGGACTCAGAGGGAGTACGGGTTGTTCTGAATCTTTACGGGAAAATTTCAGCCAGATCCGGGTCAGAAAATAAAAGAGACTGAAAGTGATGAGATGATACAGAATCAATCGGAAAGGAAGAGCGATCCGCTGTGCATATTTATCTGAAAGTTCTTTTCCGGCCTCGTTGAATTTATCCAGATCAGCCAGCAATTCCGTCAGAAGAGCGATACGTTCTCTCCGTGCGTTGTCGCCCGGAAGATCAAAGCGCTCCACAAAGCTTTCACGCTGTTGCAGGACTTCAAGTTGTATCTGCAGCGCATGTTCCAGCTGGGGAAGGGCTGGAGGAGAGTCGCTTGTACGGGTTCCCAGCAGCCGCAGACTCATGACCTCCAGTTTTTCCAGATAGCTGTCCATCTCTTCCACATTCTCCCGGGCGACTTCTTCATCCAGATACTCACAAAAGCGGGACACGGAAGCGTGGATGGTCTGGAAGATGCGATCCATGAGATGGTAATGGCGCATCAGATAGCCTTTACCCTGACGGGGCTGGCTGTCATGCCAGAGGGGTGCGGGTACCAGCAGGGGATCAGAAGAACTGTTTGCCCGGGCCAGCAAGGCCGCCGCATCGTTCAGATGTTCTTTTTCAGGAAAGCTGGCGGCTAAAGCAGCCGACTCCAGATAGCGGGGAAGTACATTGCGCGGCGGATTGATCCCTGCTTCCCGGAAACGTTCTCTCGCTTCGTCATAGTGCCCTTCCGCATAGAGGCGGCATCCGTAATTGATCAGCAGCGATTCACTTTTGGGGTTGAGCTGAAGAGCCTGGGCATAGGTGGACAGTATCTTGTCGCGCTCTTCCACTTCCGCCAGCGCTTCCACATAGAGAGCGGGGGGAACATCCCGTTTCTCTGTTTCATGCCTGACCACCGTGCGGAGAATGGGCCTGGCCTGGGCCCGTTGCAGGGTCAGCGCCAACCGGTACTGGGTTTCGCTGTGGTCGTAACGCAAATAAGATTCAGCAAACCACCAGGCCGTGGAAAGGAAAAGAATCAGAGCAACGGTCATGCGAAAAGCGCGCTGTGATCGACGCTGGCGCATGGTATCACAGCGGGGCATTCCCGTTGCCGGTTGAAGACTCACGCCTCGCCTCCCATGAGACGGCGGGCGATCTTTTTGCCTTCTTCCACGCCGGGCTGGTCGAAGGTATTGACATTGTAAAGTCGTCCGGCCATGGCTGTTTCCACTTCGAGCATATAGAGCAGCTGAGCCACTGTGTACGCATTCAATCGGGGAAGGGTGATGCGCATCACCGGACGCTGACTCGCTTTGAGTGCATCCATGGTTCCGCGCAATTCAGCCGACATGAGTTTGTTCATGCTCTTGTTGCGCAGATAATCCAGTTCTTTGATATCGGAAAGTGTATCGGGGATGCGGAGGTTCGTATTGAAACGACGCACTTCAAGAATATTGAAGATCTTGTCGTTGGGCCCTTCTCTGTACAACTGCACCTGCGAATGCTGGTCCGTGGCGCCCAGTGCTTTGATGGGAGTCTGCCCGGCAAAGACTTCATTTCCATCCAGATCAAGACGCTTGCCCAGACTTTCCGCCCACAACTGGCAATACCAGTCCGCAATATCCCGAAGTCCGTCGGCATAAGGCATCATGACGGACATGGACTTGCCTTTTTTCACATCCATGAGATATTGAACAGCCGCGCGCAGATAAGCCGGATTTTCCGTAAGGGAAGGCTTGGAACAGAGCTTGTCCATGGCCGCACAACCGGCCATCATGACATCGACATCCATACCCAGCATGGCTGCCGGGAACATGCCCACCGGTGAAAAGACGGAGAAACGTCCGCCCACATTCAAGGGAATGGCGAAGGAGCTGAGTTTATAGGCCTTTGCAACAGGATGCAACAGACTCTTCGGAGCGCCGGGGCCTGTGGGGCTGGTGGTGATGACCAGATGGTCTTTAAGAGCTTTGGCGCCCACATGTTTTTCCAGCAATGCCGTCACGATCATGAGCTGCGATATGGTTTCGGCTGTTTCGCCCGATTTCGAAATCACATTGTAAAGAGTCTTCTTCGGCGGGCAAAGACGCAGCATGGCACGGAAAGTGTCGGGATCAATATTGTCCATCACAAAAAGACGGGGCAGCCCTTTGCGACGGCGTTTGCTCAGGCTGTTGAAATAGGGAGGGTTCAGGGCTGTCTGCAGTGCGGTGATTCCCAGGGCGGAACCGCCGATACCCAGCACAACCAGATTCTCATAACCGAAGCTGCTGAAATGGGCCGCGGCTTTCTTCACTTCCGCCAGGCTCGCCTTGTCCTTGTGCAGATCGTAAAAACCGTATTTCCCTTCTTTACGCTCTTTGCGAAGGATTTTATGGGCGGCGAGAACCCGCGGCTCAATCTCTTTGAATTCAGAGGGAGTAATCCCGTGGGCGGCGCTCACTGCGGCGGATTTTGCCCGGGTTATGTTGATTTCGATATTGGCATATTCTTTTGCCGGCGTCTTTTTCATGGAAGCCCTTCCTTCAGCCTTCTTTAAATGAGGCTGTACCTGAAGTTACATGTGTTGAAAAGGGGGAGATCATCCCGGGTGGGGAGGATCGGAAACAAAGTCCCGATCAGGGACAGATCCCTGACTTTGAAGCTCCCGCACCCGGGTGATATCAGATCGCTATTGTAGCATAATCGCCCTGTCAGAGGGGCTCAGTTTTCAATGAAACCGTGGTACAGTCCGATGTAATAGGGCAAGAGATAGACGGTGCCGCTGCCCAGTGATTTTCCTTCTCCACCGTAATCAAGAACCCAGGGGTTCGTGTTCCAGTGATGGAAGAAACGCTCGGAAACGGGAATCACTTTGCCATTGACTCGATGGCCGCGCAGGGGTACTTCAGGCTCGTAGGGCTCCACAGCCTGCTGACGGGGCAGCATGACAATGTCCAGACGGTGGCTGTTCTTGTGACCCCAGCCGACACGATCCAGCGGGAAGTCTTTGAGCGTTTCCACGGAATCATCCAGCCAGCCTTCCCAGGGGCTGATGTCGTAAGTGTCCCAGGGATTGGTGTGTTTGGCGCCCAGTCCGAAGGCGGCATACATGAAATTGAACAAAGGATTCATCTCCGGCCATTCGTTGATCCAGGCCGAGAAGAAAGAATAAAGAATTTCGTGTTTGAGCGCTTCATCCTGGCTGTATTTCAGCAGATTGTAATAGCACATGAAGGCCATTTCGTCGTCAGAATGGTTGCCCGATCCGGGTCCGAAATGGATCTTGTAGATCATGGCATTGGTACGGAAATAATATTTCTCGATGAGCTCATTGGCAATCTGGCCATATTTGGGATCACCTGTCACATGTTCCGTCGCAATGAGATAGGACAGCATGCTCAAGGATTTCAGGCCACGCTCTTCCCACCACATGGGATCGTTGTTCAGGCTTTCGGGATTATAGATGGACCAGCGGGTGGGTGTACCGTCGAAATCAACCAGATTGAAATCGTGGTCAATGAGATGATCCATGATATCTTTCATCACCTGACGGACTGCGGCTTTCTCTTCTTCCGTTTCCGCTACGAAATCATAGTAAGCGGGGTAGAAGAAAAAATGACCGTCGAGCTCATCAGAGCTCGTATCGCTTTTCCAATACCATTTGCCGTCGCCGGTCTTGGGCCAGCGGGGTTCATAGACTTTCCAGAGCACATCGTGGTTGTCACGGTGCTTGATGTCTCTTTCAACACGGCCTTCATTGGGGTCCGGACCGTCTGTGGGCAGGATTGTGCGTGCCACATAGCCTTTGGGCGGACGGATGTCGCCCGTCTGAGGTGCGGTCTGCAGGAAGCGCAGCGCTTCAAAAGCCTTGACAGCCCGTTCCTTGGACTGCGCATCACCAGTGGCTGCATATGCAAAGCACTGGGCGGAACCATACATGCTCGTCCAGAGACCGTCGTTGTCGCTGTCCGTATAAATAACGGTGGAACGGTCGCCCGGCACATCAAGCCGTACTTCCGAGGTATAACCGAAGGGTGTGCGCTTGATATATTTTTCAACTTCGTCTTCGTAAAAGGCTGCTTTTTCAGCCAGTGTCATGGCTTTGAAACCGATCCAACCCACGCCATTGGCTGTGGCAGCCCAAGCGTTGCCTTCACAGTCCACAATGAGGTCGTTCACCTGATCATCAGGGAGCCAGCGTCGGCCCTGACGATAGCGCCAGTCACCGTCTTTGAAGCGAAGCACGCCTTTGCCGGTTCCAAACCAGATGGCGCCATCGGGCCCCGCGGCAATGGAACTGAAATCGTTGTAAGGAAGTCCTTCCTGACCGGTGTAGAAAGTCCAGTCTTCGCCTTTGCGACAGGCGACACCGGCGAGCATGGCCACCCAGAGATTCCCCTCCGGATCCAGCGCCACGCCGCGAACATCGGCTGCGCCCCAGAGTCGGCCCTGACCATCGCAAATGGGACTGCTTTCATAGAGGCCTCTGTCATTGCGGAGGAAGAGCCCTTTTTCTGCTGCGAGGGCAATAGGCGCTTCTTTGTCACCGGCAAAGGCACGTACGGCCACAGCCGTTTTTGGGCTTTTGGCTTTAGCTGCTACAAGCCTGTAGGCCCGGCCACTGGGAAGCAATTCATAACGAAGAGGACTGTAATTTTCCAGAGCTTTCCAACTTTCGCCATCAAATTGAAAGGCGCCGGAGGCTGTCACAGCCACAATACCGCCTTCTTCTGCATGGAGACAAAGAATTTCTCCCGCTGGAAGACCTTCCGCCTCGCCATAATCACGGGCGATTTCCTGTGGAAACACACCCACTTTTGTCGGGACAACATCGGCTGCAAAGGCTGCGATGCCCAAAAGCAGTACAACAAACATTCCAGAAAGATAACGGTGCATGAATTCTCCTTTATCAGTTATTGTTTTGTGACCGTGTGAATTCAAAAAAGAATGTGAAATTGCCCTCTGCACCCCGGATAGTTGTATCATACCAGACCTTGGAAATGGAAATAAGTCGGAAAAAAGCGGGGGGAGGGGGTTTTTGTAGTAAGTGTGTCTTGTTGTTCATGAAGCGCAAGCATGGCTTGCGCACTCCAAATGGGCTCTGTGTGTGCTGTTTTGGAGTGCGGAAGCCATGCTTCCGCTTTTTGATTAGTTTATTTTATTTTACTGTGTAATCATCATTAACCTTTACGGTATCCCATTTATAGCCCGTTATTTTTGCATGGAGTGCTGGTTCAGCTTTACTCTCAAACCACCTGGCTGAGCAGAAGGGATATTGGTTTGCCTCTTGAACGAGTCCATGTTTTACAGCGTTACAGTGGGTGTAATTGAGACGTGCATAATAGCTGTGTTCAAAGGTCAGCAGGGAATCCCAGTATTGAAACCAGACGCGTCGTCCCGGTGTGTTATCCAGTTTGTTCAGCTCCTGTGCGCTCTGTGAGTGGCAGCGTTGAATGAGTTTGTTCAGTGGTTTCCCTTCACCGGGGGATGGAGAACAAGCAACGATATGATAGTGGTTTGAAAATACAGCCCAGGCCTGTACGACCCATTTGCATGCATCAAAAGCAGTGAGTAATATGTTTTCAAGGAGAGCGAGTCTTGTTTCATCATGGAAGAAATGTTTTTTATAGAGCGTCCCTGAAGTAATCATGTAGGCTCTGTTTTCTTCGAAATAATGAAGGGGACTATGGTGCCAGTGTGGTGGTGTTGGATTTTGAGTCACTGAAATCACTCCCGGATTATTGTTTGTTATTGACTTGGTGGCTAGAGGAAGGGAAGAATCCATATTCCGCAACCAAGCCGTCGTCTTCTCCCGTCCACATTGCGCCTTTTGCCAATAGGGACATTGGCGTTTCAACGACTTGTACTTTCTTTTCCGGACAGTTTTCTGAATCCTTACATTGTCTAAGTTTTGGCACTTAAGAGGCTGTTTGTTTTGTTTCTCTACTTCTTCACCCGTTAAATTCTTTCCATATTGCGTCGAATTTGTCTTTGATCAGATTTCCCCGGGAATCATCCGGATCAAGCTTTAATCCTCTTGAGAGTGCTTTCTGTGCTTTTTCCTTTTCACCCAGAAGAATCCAACAATAGGCATAACTTATATAAGCCCAAGCGAATTCCGGCTGCAACTTTAAAACCTGCTTGACGTAGCGCATGGCTTCTTCGCCCATATTGCGGTCCAAATAGCAAGTGGCAATTTCGCTACAGATATAACCCTCGTTGGGGTGTAGGCGGTTTGCTTTCATCAGAAAAGGCTCCGCTTCCTCATTGCGGCCCAGGCGGTTCAGAATGTAGCCATGGTATAAATTAACCCTCCATACATCGGCGCCACGCCCTGTAATGCACTCCTCTGTCCGTGGAAGCAACTCTCTCACTATCTCCTGATTGATTTTTTCTCGGCTGGCTGTGTCCTCTTGAACAAAACTGTCTCGCTCGTTCACCAGCTCCACCGCTCTGACATATACTCTATGCAATCGTGACGTCATGGACTGTTTTGTTTCAGTATTCAAATCAGTGCGAGGTAAAAGGATCATCTTTTTCGTTTCTCGATCCATATATACTTCATGATCCTTTTCCATACGCAAAAATATTAGACGTTTGTCGATTTCTTCATTGGGAACGAAAACGGTATTTTTACTGATGGAGTCCTCATATTTCCATCCTCGAGGACAGGCCAATTCTCCTAAACCGGTGCCGGCCAGCCAGACCATGGCTACTCGCATCTTTTCCTTCTGACCCATAACCGCATATTCGAGCCATGGAACTGAATAGGGGAAACCGTGAAGCTGATCTACCACGGCTATATCGATGGCTTCTTCATTTCGCACGTGAACCAGGCCTTTTACTTCCAAGGCGTTTACGAAAAGTTTTGCTTCATGAGGTGTAAGAAAACCTACCCGTGCCAGATGGTCATCTGAGCAAAAAGAAGAGTTGGGGATCATGGATATGAAAGCATTCCATCCCCCTTGAAAGCGGTCTCGGATTGTATCTTTGCGGACGATGACTGAAATTGCTTCGGCTAAGACGGCCATTTCTCTGTTCTCCTTGCTGTTTTAACGTATCCCAAACACCAAAACTTTAACTCACTTTAAAGGATTGGATTGACAAAAATCAAAACAGTTAGAAGAAGAGGGGAATCATTTCTTTGGCATTCGTTACTCCCCCTCAGCTCTTGCTCACCCTGTTCCGTTCCAATATCCGGTCTCCGGCGCTTTTCAGGGAAGCTGACGCTTTTTCAGCCGTGTTGACGCCTGTCATGATTTCCGAGACGGCCCGTGCAACGAGATCACGGACCTCCTGCCAGCCAGCAGCATTGGGTTCGGTCCGGGCGAAGCTGAGACAATCATAGGGCACGCGGTTGCATTCCCATTCTTCCCAATAAGCCAGCAGTGCCGGCTGTTGGAGAGCGCTTTTCCGCACAGGGAGATAGCCCGTTCCGAGGGACCAGCGTGCGGAGACTTCCGGAGCCGTGAGGTGTTTCATGAATGCCCAGGCCGCATGAATCTGTTCGTCATTGGTGTTGAAGATGCAGACATTGGGGCCGTATAGGGTTGTTGCGGGGTGGGCGGGATCTTTCTGGGGAATGGGTGCCACGCCCCAGCGTTCTTTCTCCCCTTCCATGAGGAGCATCATATCGGTGAATCCGGAACTGGAGCGGAGCACAAAGGCGAGCTCATCTTTCGCCAGGGCCACATTGTCTTCATAGGAAGAGGGGGAGATGAGCCAGGCGAGTTCTTCCCTTGCCAGGGTCTCATAAATCCGGAATACCTCCAAAGCGGCTTCGCTGTCATAGAGGCATTTTCCGTCTTTCAAGACTTCGCCTCCGTGGCTGAAGATCATTCCGTTGACAGTGGAGCAGTCCGCATGAACGGCATGGGCAAATTTTCCTGTTTCTTTTTTGACCTGGCGGCACTGGTCAATGAATTCCGTCCAGGTCACGGGCGGCTCCAGGATACCCGCATCATTCATGACTTTTTTGTTGTAATAGAGGAGCAGCACACTTTTGGCAAAGGGGAAAGCATAGAGGCCGTTGTCATGATCAGAAAAACGGTTCATCTCCAGAAGGCCGGGAATGAAATCATCAATGCTCTCACCACTGAAACCCAGCCTTTCATCGTGGAGCAGAGAGTCCAGGTTCACTGCTGCACCGGCCGTGATATATTCGTTGGTCATGCTCTCATAGGAAACAGCCATGGCCGGAAGTACACCCGCGCGGATGCTGGTTGATACCTTGCGGAAAATATCGGTGTAGTTCCCGGAACGTTCCACTTTGACAGGGATCCCGTCCCAGCTGCTGTTGAATTCGGAACAGATATCCTGGAGTAGCTGGGCGCTTTCAGTAGTCTGTCGATCCCAGAAGACGGCATGTTCTTTGTCCAGGGGTGCAAATTGTTTTTCGCCCGGGCCCGCTTTTTGTGGAGAACCGCAGCCTGTGAGAAAAGCCGTGAGAACCATGGAGAGCGTATACAAAAACGGAAAAGGTCTGGACATGATTATCCTTTGATACCTGTGCCCAGCGTGTTTTGTACAAAATGGCGTTGCGCCAGAAAATACACCACCACCGTGGGCAGGATAATGATGGAAGAGGCGCACATCAGCAGATTGATCCGCGCTCCCGCATCGCTGTAAAAAGAGGTGAGTCCTATTTGCACGACCCGGAGGCTGTCATCGGCCGTGACAATGAGCGGCCAGAGCAGGGCATTGTAACTGCCCAGAAAGGCGAAGAGCGCCACCGTCACGAGTGAAGGCATGACCAGCGGAATTCCGATACGGATCAGAAAGCGAAGGTGTCCGCAGCCGTCCAGAACAGCCGCATCGTAATAATCGCGGGGCAAAGCCAGGAAAGCCTGTCGCATGAGGAAAATGGAGAAGGCACTCACACACCAGGGGACAATGAGGGCGGCATAACTGTTATACCATCCCAGCTTTGAGATGAGGACGAAGTTGGGGATGAAAGTCAGTTCGAAAGGAACCATCATGGAGCCGAGAATGATGAAGAAGAGGAGTTGCCGCCCTTTGAACTGGAGCCGGGCAAAGGCATAGCCCGCCATGAGTGCCGTAACGCAGACGGAAAGACAGACTGTACCGGCCACGAAAAAGGAGTTGAAAAAGTATCTTCCGAAGGGTGCGGCCCGGAAAGTCTCCACCACGTTGGACCATTGCCAGACCTTCGGCCAGAAGCGCAGGCTGGGCGTACTCGCTTCGTTGAGTGTTTTAAAAGCCGCCCCCAGCATCCACAGAAAAGGGTACAAGGCGATAAAGGCGCCGAAGCAAAGAATCAGATAGAGAAGGAGAGTACGGACTTTCATGAATAGAAGACCTTCCTTCCCAAAACACGCCATTGCACCAGTGTGAGCGCAATGATGATCAGCATGAGCAGCGTGGCGACAGCGGCGCCATAACCCCAGTAACCATATTGATAGAACTGGGCGTAGACATAGAGGATCAGATTCTGCGTATCAGCGAGGCCGCCCGCATGGGTAAGAGCATAAAAGCTGTTGAAGGCCTGAAAAGCTTTGATGACACCCACGATGGAGAGGAAGAAAATAGTGGGCGAAAGGAGGGGCAGGGTCACATGCCACAGAAGGCGCCATTCTCCTGCGCCATCAATACGCGCCGCTTCTTCCAGTTCTCTGGGGATCACACTGAGTCCCGCGAGAAAGACGGCAATCATGAAGCCGCTGCTGTGCCAGATGTCGAAAAGGATGATGCAGCACAGGCCCAGACTCGGCCCCAGATGCGCGGGAATCCAGCCCTGGCTGAGGAGATGCAGTACACCCCGGGGTTCCAGAAGCCAGTTGAGGGGACTGATCCCCATATAGCCGAGGAGCAGGTTCACCGTACCATGATGAGGGTGAAAAAGACTGCGCCAGACCATGGCGGCCGCCACAGCCGAGGTGACATAGGGCAGGAAATAGAGGGAGCGGAGCAGTCCTTTGCCCCGGGTGATTTTGAACAGACCGAAAGCTATGAGAAAACTCAGGATCACCGTGGCCGGCACAACGCCCAGCACATAATAAATGGTCACGGCGACACTGCGATGAAAATCCGGATTGTTCAGTGCCTCCCTGTAATTCTCCAGGCCCACAAAAGTACTGGCTCCGTGGCGTCCTCCGAAAAAACTCATGTGGATGGAGGCGCCCATGGGGTAGAGGGAAAAGACAGCCAGAAGCACGAGAGCCGGAGCCAGCAGCACGAGCGCCACAGGCCAGTCGCCCAGTCCACGGCGGCGCATGCCATCCAGTCGCTCATCCAGCCAGGCGAGACAGCGGTCACCGGCCGCTGCGAGAAGTCTTATGGGCCGCAACAGCGGATAGAGCCATTTCAGCAACCACGCCATTGATGAGTCTCCTGGAATTTATCCGGCATGCCCCACCATTACAGGAAGAGGGAGCGGTGCAATCCTCAGGCGCATTCTGTCTGAAAACGTGCCAGCGCACAGCCTGCACTGCCCAGAACACCCGCATTATTTCCGAGGTCGGGCGGCAGAAGCTGACACCGTTTCCCGGGAACTTTGAAGGAGTTTTCGAGCATGGTTTTTCTTACCGTATCATACAAGAGGTCACCGCCACTGCTCATGGCGCCACAGAGGATAAGACGCTCGGGATTCAGTGCATTGACCATGCTGGCGGCGCCCAGACCGATCCACTCGGCTGTTTCAGTATAGACTTTGAGGGCGAAGGGGTCCCCTTCCAGAGCCGCTATATAAATCATCAGCCCATTCAATTTGTTCGGATCCCCACCCGTAACTTTTTTCAATGAGGTTTCCGCCTTATCCCAATCCAGTTTTGCCGTGCGGAGCATGCCGGTGACAGAGGCATAACATTCCAGACAGCCCCGGGACTCGCAGCCGCAAAGACGTCCGTTGCGTTCCACTTTGAGATGACCCAGCTCGGCCGCTGTTCCGTCGATCCCTCGAAGCAGTTCACCATCAATGACAATGCCACCGCCAAGCCCCGTGCCCAGAGTAAAGACCACAATGCTTTTGGCGCCCTGCCCGGCACCCATCCAGTATTCCCCATAGCAGGCGACGTTGGCGTCGTTATCCACAAAGCAAGGCACGCCGAGACGCTTGTTCATCTCTTCACCGAGAGGCACGTCTTTCCAGTTCTCCAGATTGGGCGGGTCGTACACTACGCCGGTACGCCAGTTCAAGGGACCGGGTATGCCGAATCCGGCCGCCAGCACATTCGCCAGACTCAGATCCTGTGATTGCAGCAGCTCTTTAATCAGCTTTTCCATCTGATCCATGACCACTTCGGGGCCTGCTTTTGCCTCCGTAGAGCAATCGCCCTGCACAAGAATCTTTTTGTCTTCGGTAACGATAGCGATTTTAAGATTTGTTCCGCCGAGATCAACGCCGATGATTACCTTGCTCATGAACTTTCCTCTCCTGATGTTTTAACATATTCAATGGCGACTTGCATCCGCCCGATTGATTCTTCACGGCCCAGCAGTTTCGCCAGTTCATACAGGCCCGGGCCCACGGTCTTGCCCGTGAGTGCCAGCCGGGTACCGTTGACGAGGGCACCGATCTTCAGCTCTTTTTCCTGAGCAGCCTGTTCATAGCTTGCTTTGAGGGATTCCACAGTCCACTCGGAAAGACCATTCATGCACTGCAGGGCCGTTTCCAAGGCCTTCAGAGAGTTCTCTTTTCTGAAGAACTTGCGCTCTCCTTTTTCATCATAGCCTTCCGGGGTGACAAAGAAAAAGTCCGTATAGGGCACAATCTGGTTGAGCGTGGGGATTTTTTCCTGACAGATGGCGGCCATTTCAATGAGCCATTCCCGAGGTTTTTCATCAACAGCGAAACCCGCATTGCGAAGGAGCGGGAGGACTCTGTCGCACAGCCCTTCCACAGTCAGCATGCGGATGTGCTGACCATTGAGCCAGTCCAGTTTCTTCCGGTCAAAACGGGCCGGCGATTTGGTCAGACGTTTCAGAGTAAACAGCTGTTTCAGTTCTTCAAGCGTATAAAATTCTTTGCCCTCTTCCTCAGAGGTCCAGCCGAGCAGGGAAATATAATTGATCATCGTCTCCGGCAGATAGCCGTCTTCACGCCAATCCAGCACATTGGCGCCGTGGAGACGTTTACTGTATTTACGTCCCTGTTCATCATGAATGAGGGGATGATGGGCGAATTGGGGCAGGGGATAGCCCAGAGCATTGAAGAGCATCACATGTCGGCCCGCATTGGTCAGATGATCATCACCGCGGATCACATGGGTGATTTTCATCAGTCCGTCGTCAACGACCACAGCCAGATGGAAGATGGCATCACCATTGGATTTCACAATGATGAAGTCGTCGTATTCCTTGTTCTTTATGCGCACAGGCCCCTGGATGATATCGTCGATGAGGGTTTCGCCCTCGGGCACACGAAAACGGATGGCGAAGGGAGCGTCCCCTTTCACGGCGATTTCTTCTTCCGTCAGATTCCTGCATTTGCCTGAATACCGGGGCGGACGTTTTTCTTTCGCAGCAAGTTCACGTTGCGCATCCAGTTCTTCTTTCGTGCAATAGCAGCGGTATGCTTTGCCCTCAGCAACGAGGCGTGCCGCTTCACGGCTGTAAAGATCACGACGTTGCGACTGTCTATAGGGGCCGTACTCGCCCTTCTCAGGCTCATCGCCAAATTCCGGACCCTCGTCCCATTCAATGCCGAGCCATTTGAAACCTTCGCACATGGCATGAACATATTGTTCATCAGTGCGTTCCGCATCCGTGTCTTCCAGTCGCAGAATGAAGGTGCCTCCATGGCTTCGCGCAAAAAGCCAGTTATACAAAGCGGCTTTGGCTGTGCCTATATGAAGGAAACCGGAAGGGGAAGGGGCGACGCGACAGCGTACAACGGGAGTAGTCATGATGATCCTTTTAACAATAGGGGAAGGGTTTCAGGGTTACAAGAGATATTTTAGAGCAATATCCCCTGTTAATCAAACCCGGGGCTGAAAAACAGTAAAAAAAACGCCGCCACAGCTTTTCGGGCATGGCGGCGCTGGTTTTAAAAGAGGATGGGTCAGAGAATCAGGGATAAATGGTCTTTTCGTAATGGCGCAGGGTTTCGCCTGTATAAACCTGACGGGGCCGCTGGATGCGCAGATCGGGATCCTTGCTCATTTCCAGCCAGTGGGCGATCCAGCCGGGCATGCGTCCGATGGCGAAGAGGACAGTGAACATTTCTGTGGGAATACCCAGAGCCCTGTAGAGAATGCCGCTGTAGAAGTCCACGTTGGGATAGAGTTTGCGTTCAATGAAAAAGTCGTCTTTAAGCGCCACTTCTTCCAGGTTCTTGGCAATATCCAGCAACGGATCCTGAATACCCATTTCCGTGAGCACATCGTCCACGGCTTTCTTCAGAATCTTGGAGCGGGGGTCAAAGTTCTTGTACACACGATGACCGAAGCCCATGAGTTTGAAAGGATCATCTTTGCGCTTGGCCATTTCCACGTACTTTTTATAGTCACTGCCGTCGTCGGCAATACGCTGGAGCATGGTCAGCACGGCTTCATTGGCACCACCGTGGAGGCGGCCCCAGAGTGCGTTGATCCCTGCGGAGACGGAAGCATAGATATTGGACATGGAACTGGCAACCATACGCACTGTGGAGGTACTGCAGTTCTGTTCGTGGTCCATATGCAGGATCAGCAGCATGTCCAGCGCATTTTCCATGACCTTGGGCACCACATATTCTTCGGCGGGCGTGGCGAACATCATACGCAGAAAGTTGGCCGAATAACTGTGGTCTGTCCGGGGATAGACATAGGGGAGCCCCACGGATTTTCTGTAGGAAAAGGCGGCAATGGTCTTCACCTGCCCGATGAGCCGGTGGATATGCTGGTCCATGTTGTCGTTCTCACCGCCGATATGGGGGTAGAAAGAAGAGATGGAAGAGACCATGGCGCTCAGAATATTCATGGGATGGGCATGGACACTGTAATTGTCGAAGAAATTGACCTGGCTCGCATGAATGAAACTGTTCAGAGTCAGCTGCTTGCGCCATTCCATGAATTCCGCTTCTGAAGGCATGCGCCCGTAAATGAGGAGATAAGCGGCAGCGGAAAAACGCACATTCCCGGCCAATTCTTCAATGGGATAGCCCCGGTAACGCAAAATACCGCGATCGCCATCGATGAAGGTGATACCGCTTTTACAGGAGCCCGTGTTGGCATAGCCCGGGTCATAGGTGATGAGCCCGGTTGTATCGCGCAGTTTTCGGATATCGAGGGCTGGCTCATTTTCCGTGCCAGCCACTACAGGAATTTCGTATTCCTTATCATCGAGAATGAGTTTTGCTGTTTTCATGAAAAAACTCCTTTGGTTTCATGACACAGGATATATTCAGATGGAGGAAAGGCCCGTGCAAACTACAGGAACCGCCTCCGTGCTGAACCGGGATCGTCGTTTTCTCCGGAATAAGAGAAAATATTGTGACGATAAAAAAGGAAACAGGAGGGGAAAGCTGACGCTCCCTCCCTTTCCAGCCCAAGACAATCTTATGATACCAAGATTTTTCCGTGTCAATAGTAAGTGATGGAGTATAGCAAAACAGGCCGGAATTTGCAATTTGAGAGGAAGAATGCAGGGAAAGGCGGATTCAAGGTTGAGATGCAATTTTTGAATTGAAGAAGACTTCAGCTGGAGTTCGGTAGTTTAAGGTTTTTCTGGGTCTGTTATTCAACTCATCAACGGCACGTTGCAGTTGTTCATCTGTGAT
>JAAYJV010000190.1 GCA_012522755.1 Candidatus Hydrogenedens sp. | reverse complement strand
GATTCGCTCAAATCACTAGATAAACAGGCAGCGTGACATGGTAAACGGAGTCCAAAGTTGCGAACTTGATTTGACAGTACCATCGGCGGCTACGCAGAAGCGATGCTCCAGATGTACAACTACCGGCTGAGATATCCATTGAAGAACGAACTGCTCTATGCCAAGGACCCCTCTAGGAAACCAGAGGTGGAGCAGGAGGTGTTTGATGGGGCTTTTGCGTCGACTGAGAATGAAGATGAAACACTAATTAGAGATGACACGGAAAAATATGAGGTTTATTGTTCCTGATATCAATGAGTCCTTTCAGCCAATTCGCGGATTGAGAATAAACATAGTTGTTGCACTGAATCATCTGGATTCTGTTATGGTACTGAGTGAGCTCAATTTGTTGTTTATATTCAGGGGTATGAAGACGACAATCACGCTTGGTAAAATAACCGTTACGAAATAGCGGATGAAATATGCCTAGGAGCAGGTTTGGAGCTAAAGGAAAAAACACTACTGTTGATGGATAGATCAACCCGTTTTTGAAGGGGGTTGCATTGTGCGTTGCTACATCTACAAAAGCAACCGGGTGGTCGCTTGTTACAAACAAAGGATCTCGCATGATTCTAAATAAAATGAAAACTCGATCTCGCATAACGTTATACGATTTCTTGTCAGCAATGCCATAGAGAATTGCTTGCATTGAGGTTTCTAGAAAATAGTCATCATTGGTTTCAAAGTCGCTTAATAGTTTCAACTTTTTGGTATCTGATGGTGGTATGACTCCTTTAATGCTGTTGGCAACAATCGGCAGTTGTTCCCTATATAACTCATTTGTGTATGTACGTGCAGACTTCCCTCGCAAGAGTTGTGCTAGCAGCTGTGATGAAAGCAACTCTTTTTGCTGTTTATTCAAAACTACGGCATTATCTTGAATTAAGGCATTATTGCATGTCTTCAACAGCTGTTGAACCAGGATGCTTAATTGTGGCTCTATGTTTCTTGCGTAATAATTCTCCCAAGCAAACTTCTCTTCATCTGTTTTTGATGGTTTGTTTTTGTGGAGTGTGTAGAAGTGTTTTTCTACGGCAACATCCTCGACGGCAGCGTTATAAATCTTGCTATTGGATTTTGATAGCGTAAACACATGAGGCTGCTTACTGCTGTAATTATCAAAGTTGTTTAGGTAGGTTTGGGGGACATAGTGCTGCCTTATCGGTGTGCTCAAAACTCATTATGCTCCTGTAATAATGCTAGGCATATTAGTGCCAGCATACTGCAAACTCGAGAGAAAACGCAAGCTGCTCGTTGAGAACACTATACTTTCACACGCCCCTTTTATACTTTCGCATGGCGCCTGATACTTTCTCACGCGGGAGGGGAGGGGGTTGCATTTTTTCTGGGCGATTGGTGGAGAGCGTTCTGAAACCCAAAATCAAGCGCTTCTGTAGCCGGTAAAACCGAACTCTGTGAATCCTGGGAAGTTCAAAAAACCAAGTAATATCAACACTTTTCATCCCTCAAATACAACGACCCGCCTCTATACGAGACGGGCCAGATTGTATCAACTGATGTTGATGATGTGGCGCAGGGGGTGGGATTCGAACCCACGTGGCCTTTCAGCCAAACTGATTTCGAGTGTTCCACTGTGAAGGGAACTTGAAGGAAGTTGGAGGAAGATAGAGGAAGATGGTGCCCATGAAACTCCTTGCTAATTCG
>JAAYJV010000189.1 GCA_012522755.1 Candidatus Hydrogenedens sp. | reverse complement strand
CCGGAGAAGTTATAATCCTGATTACGGCATGAGATCTTTATTTTCTCAAACAAATCCATTACTCAGAAAACTTTCCGGCTGAGGATGAGTATATCGTGGGAGCGCCAACGTCCCTGTTGGCAGACAGCGTATGATAACCCGGAGAAGTTATTGACCGGGTTGCGGCATGACGGAGGCGGGGGTATGTCTTGGGGCAAATAAGAGACTTGAAGAGATCAGTAGTCTCCGGGGAGTCGGACGGATGTGGGACGGGCGTATTATAGGTGATAGGGGATAGGTGATAGGGAATAGGGGATAGGAAATAGATAATAGGGCTGACGACTTTGAGTCGCGCACCTGGGAACGCCAATTTCCACATTGGCAGACAGCGTATGATAACCCGGAGAAGTTATTGACCGGGTTACGGCATGACACAGGCGGGGGTATGTCTTGGGACAAATAAGAGACCTGAAGGGATCAGGCATCTCCGGGGAGTCGGACGGATGTGGGAGGGGCGTTTTATAGGTGATAGGGGATAGGGAATAGGGGATAGGGCATTCGTAATTGCAGAAAGAGACATCATGTCGTGGCTAAGTCAATAGATTGTTGAAGTCATCATGGGTGTCCTGCCAATATGGAAATTGGCGTTCCCAGGCTGCGCGGCTCAAGGTCTTTAATTTATCAGTGTTTATCTGTGTTCATCTGTGGTTCCAAGGCTCGTTGTGTCAGTGTCATTTCTCGGTGTCCCATTGTGCTCTCTGTGCCCATTGTGTTGAAAAAAACCAGAAATAATTGCGATGACAGGGCAACGCATTGTACACTTTAACATGACCATCTTCTGAAATCTCTTGTACCTGTCAGAATCCGGCTGCACGAAATACGCGGCCGGGCAATCCCATGGAGTAAGTCCTATGAAAATTTCTTTTCCTGTTCTCATGCTTCTTGTTCTGGTCTGTATTTTTGCAGCCATGCCGGGTTTCGCTGAGAATCTGTCCCTGAAGGCCATGCTGCTCACCGGTCAGAACAACCATAACTGGCAACTCAGTTCTCCCATTTTGAAAACCATCCTGGAAGACGCGGGCATCTTCACCGTAGATACAGTCACCACCCCGCCTGAGGGTGGCGATTTTTCTGATTTCGCACCCGTCTTCTCCGATTATGATGTGATTGTTCTTGATTACAACGGTGACCACTGGCCCGACGCGACCCGGGCGGCTTTCCTGGACTATGTGCGGAGCGGCGGCGGTGTCGTGATCTATCATGCAGCGGACAATGCCTTTCCGGACTGGCCCGCATTCAACGAGATCATCGGCCTGGGCGGCTGGGGCAACCGCACAGAAGCCCATGGTCCCTATGTATACTGGGAAGACGGCAAGCTCACCCGGGACATGACCCCCGGGCCGGGCGGTGCTCATGGCCGGGCCCATCAGTTTGTCATCGATCATCGGGACACGGAACATCCCATCACCCGGGGACTGCCTGAAGCCTGGCTCCACGAGGAGGATGAGCTCTATCATCACTT
This sequence comes from Candidatus Hydrogenedens sp., assembly GCA_012522755.1. GTDB lineage: Bacteria > Hydrogenedentota > Hydrogenedentia > Hydrogenedentales > CAITNO01 > JAAYJV01. Next base: position 2,655 of record JAAYJV010000189.1, on the reverse strand, counting down.
GCGCGGACCGGCGAAAAACCTCTCTGTTCTGGCTACAGCCTGGTCTGATCCGGAAACAGGCGGTACAGGCAACCACGAACCCATTCTCTTCACAGTGGCCTATGGAAAAGGGCGCATGTTCCAGACAGCGCTGGGCCATGCGGGCAATGAAAATCCGCCGCCAGCCCTGCAGTGCACGGGATTCATCGTCACCTTGCAGCGCGGCGCGGAATGGGCCGCCACAGGACAGGTAACCCAGGAAGTACCGGAAGATTTCCCGACAAAAGACAGCCTCAGCCTGCGCCCCGATTTCACTCGAAAATAAGCGGAAAAGTCGCTGTGCATCCGGGGCGATTCTGTTGCTCCGGTGCACAGCGCTCCCCGGCAACGACCCTCTTTCGCAGTTTTCTATTGACAAGAGACAATCTCATCGATATAATCAAGAGAGAGTATCGGGCATGCCTTCTCATCCCACCGGGTGATCAGGCTGCCAGAACGCAGCTGCGGGTTTTTCCCGGGGAGGCCGGTCATGGCAAAAATTTCTATTCCCCTTCATGCAAGCCTCCTGCTGTTCGTATGCTGCCTTCACGCACCCTTCGCCCCTGGACAGGAGATCAAGCCTGTCATTTGTCATGAACGCGAATTCCCACCTGAAAGCCCGGACAGAGCCCCCCACTCCGCCGCCTCAAAAGCAGCCGATAAATGTATTTTTCATGAAAACTTCAGCTTCTGGAACTGCTCTCCCGATGTCCCTCTTGAGGGACTGCACTGGCTGATCAACGATGAGCTCATCAGCATGGAAGAGCGTTTCAGCTGGCCCCTTCCTGAAGGCCGCCACGTCGTAACACTTGTGCTGGACACCCCTTTCGGCACCTTTTCCACCACTGAAAACTTTGTAGTTGTTGATGTATTCCCCATCCACGCAGCCTTTGATCCCTGTCCCGCTTCCGGCGCGGCACCGCTCCACGTGGACTTCCTCAACCGTTCCTCAGACTATCCCTGGCTCTTTTACTGGTGGGATTTCGGGGACGGCCAGACGAGTACGGAACAGAACCCGAAGCATCTCTATGAAAAACCCGGCTTCTATACGGTCTGTCTGGAAGTTGCCGACCTGCGAGACTGCAAGGGAGAAAGCAAAGATGCCCGTATCTGTCACAGGCTCCTCGTCCGCGATGGGGAACTCCCGGACTGTGAAGGGAACCTGCTCCAGGATCCGGGCTTTGAGGAAGGGGATTTGAGACTCTTCTGGGATGCCTCTCCCCTCTCCTCGTCACAGGGACTCCTCTGTTCCCCCGACAGATGCAGGGAAGGCGCTCCCTTTGAAGGAAGACACTGGCTCCGTTTTCACGGACGTTTTACCGATGACATACTGGCTTTCGGACAGAAACTGCAATTGGATCCCGGCATCTACCTTTTCTCCTATTGGTACAAATGCAGCGCTGAAACATATGGTTCAGTCCACTTTCACATGAATGAGGAAGAGATAGATCGTCTGCTCCTCCCTGAGATGCACAGCGAAAACAACTATGTGCAAGGACAGTGCTTTTTCATGATCCGGGACAGAGAAGGGGAGCAAGCCTCTCTTCTTCATATGACCAATCCCACTCTGGGCCCGGGTGATCTGCTTCTGGACCATTTCTGTCTGCGCAGACTCTCGCCCTTGTTCAGCACTGACCAGGACAACGACGGTCATATCAGCGACAAGGAAGCTCTGGACGCAATGGACGCCTGGCAATCAGGAAACACTTCCCTGACCCACGCTGTGCGCACCCTCTATCTGTGGCAACGTGGGGGCGCCTATCACTATAATGAAACACAGCCACCGCCCCTTTGCTGGGAGCCGGTGCAGTGATATTTTTTACAACAGACAATGAGACAATCAGCAGGGAGGGTCCTTAAGTGGCCGACACGCACTTTGAGAAAGAGGGCATTGTGAAATGGTTCAACAACAGCAAAGGCTTTGGTTTTATTGAGATTGAGGGCGAAGCCGACGCCATGGTGCATCATTCGGATATTGTCATGGAAGGCTTCCGCACTCTCCGGGACGGACAAAAAGTAGCCTTCGAAGTGGAACAGACAGATAAAGGTGCCCGCGCCGTGAAGGTACGACCATTGCCGGATGTGTAGGGCTAGGGGCTAGGTGATAGGGACTAGGGACTAGGGACTAGGTGATAGGAATTAGAGTTAAGAGCTCAGGGTTTTGAACATCGTTGTTGTCATCTTACCAACTTCGTCATGAAGTTCCATTATTATTTTTACAGTATCTTCAGTCAAATACCCTTGTCTTTGTGCAATAATCAGTTGTGTTTCTATTTCTGCAAGAGAACCCCGAGCAATGGAAATGAACTGCCTATATTCTAACTTGGATTGACGCGATCTGCCTTCAGCAATATTCGAGGGTACCGAAACTGCAGCACGTCGAAGCTGATTCGTAAGCCCGTACAACTCGTCTTTAGGAAAAGAACGTGTGGCTGTATATATAAGGTCTACCAAGTCCATGGCTTTCTGCCATACCTGTAAATCTTTGTACGAATTTATTTTTCCCATAATCAACTTTCCAGTGAATGTTACATTTCTTCAAAAGAGAGTATACTCCAAGCGTCTAAATTAATCCACCTATCCCCTATCCCCTATCCCCTATCCCCTATCCCCTATCCCCTATCCCCTATCCCCTAT
>JAAYJV010000188.1 GCA_012522755.1 Candidatus Hydrogenedens sp. | reverse complement strand
GTTTTCCTTTTCTTTTCTTCCCTTCGTGTTTCTTAGTGTGACTTCGTGGAAGAAAAAATAATTCAACACTTGCGCTTTCCAGAATCAGGCTAACTGGTCGTTGCATTGGCCTGTCCAAGAAAAGCTCATTGGGACAAGGATGTTCCATGGAAAAAAGTGATTCTTTCGCCACCTCCCCTTTCTCAGTCCAAAAAAGAATCCGCACCGGCATTCAATCCGGTGCGGACAAATCATTCAAGTTATAGATTGTTCAAACAGACTTAGAGAGCGGCGGCCATGACACCCAGTGTTTCGGCTACGCGACGGTTGGCAAAGTGCTTACCTTTTTCTTCGTAGCGCTGGAACTCAACGTGTCCGTCCATGAAGAGGACATTGGAGCCACCGGGAACGTGGTTGAAGAGATTGAGAGACACTGCAATGTGGTCAAACATGACGGGCAGGGTGCTCTGGGCCTGAGCACTGGCAGCCGGGTTGTTGATGTCCGTAATGAGGAAACGCTCAATACCTTCGCGGAAGCGATAAACGGTACGACCTTGTCCATTGCCCCAGCCTTCATAAGCGGCATCAAGTTCAATGTCTTTGTCCACAAGCTGAGATACACCGTTCCAGTCAGTGGCTGCATAGAGGGGAGCCAGCTTGACCAGAAGGGCTTCAACACCAGCGATGAGCTGCGTGGGGCCGAAAAAGGCGTCCGCACCGTCAGGAATTTTGCTCTGTTCACCAACCAGCTGCATGATCGACAGAATGACACCACAGCTCAGTCCGGGTTCTTCATAATCGTAGCGATCAAAGCACCAGCCGAGGTAGCTGTAGCTTGCATCAATGGCACTGGCATATTTGGTGGGAGAATGGGCACCGGACATGTTGATTTTACCCGTGGCATCAATAATGTCCTGTTGGTGCTGACCCAGTTCGGGGTCGGAGGGGCAGAACATGATGTTGGGGTCGGTCATGTATTCCGGATACAGCGCAAAGCTGTTGGGACCCAGATCGAAGATGAGATGTTCATCCATAGCATGGCTACCATCTTCGTGCAGATACGGGAATCCGCCAGCCTGAATGGTGGGGAATTTTTCCCGGGGGACTCGTTGGAATACATCTTGAATACCAGTCCCCACTGCTTGAGGTTGTTCTGACAGCTGGAGCGACGCGCTGCTTCTCGTGCACGGGCCAGGGCCGGCAAAAGAATTGCAGCGAGAATGCCGATAATGGCTATCACCACCAGCAGCTCGATGAGAGTAAATCCTTGTCGTTTCATACTATGTCTCCTGAGTTGATATGTATCCTTATCACATTACCGGAAGGAGGCATACAACCTCCACTGCATGTGAAGCCGTTTCCGATTCCGTGATATACGCCTGGTTAAAATATAAAATCCGCATCAAACAACCTGAACGCTGTTCAGAATCAGTATAACAGTTTACAGAGAACTTGTCAAGGAATAAAATTCCTCCAAAAATACACAACAAAGAAGCATCTCAACAAGAAGAAGAGACAGGCAAAACAGAGCGGCTGGCTGTCATGTTTTTCAATCCGACGTCTATTTGTTTTTTGAGAATCCTGCTACCGGAAGCGACAAAAAGTCCGCACCGAAAGCAGATCCGGTGCGGACGATGGTATCAAAGGATATAAAATACGACTTAGAGAGCGGCGGCCATGACTCCCAGGGTTTCAGCCACACGCCGATTCGGGAGATCATCACCTTTTTCTATGTAGCGCTGGAATTCAACGTGACCATCCATGAAAAGAATGTTGGAACCGCCGGGAACGTGGTTAAAGAGATTCAGAGATACAGCCACGTGGTCAAACATGACCGGGAGGGTGCTCTGTGCCTGCGCACTGGCGGCGGGATTGTTGATATCGGTGATCAGGAAGCGCTCAATACCTTCACGGAAGCGATAGATCTTATTGCTCTGACCATTACCGGCTGTGCTGTATTCATCTGTCAGTTCAATATCTTTGTCAACCAGTTGAGCGATACCATTGTAATTGTCAGCCAGATAAAGGGGGCCCAATTTAACCAACAGAGCTTCAACACCGGCAATGAGCTGGGTTGGACCGGAAAAACTTTCGGATCCTGCGGGAATCCTACTGGCTTCACCTACGATCTGCATGATCTGGGTGATGGCCGCACAGCTCAGGCCGGGTTCTTCGTAGCCAAAGCGATCGAAGCACCAGCCCAGATAGCTGTAGCTGGAATCAATGGCACTGGCATATTGGGCAACAGGACGCACCCCGGAGAGATTGACTCGACCAGTATTATCAGTAATGTCCTTACGGTGCTGCCCCAATTCCGGGTCGGAGGGGCAAAGCATGATGAGGGGATCTGTCAGGTATTCCGGGTAAATGGCGAAACAGTTGGGACCCAGATCAAAGATGAGCCATTCATCGTCCGTCCTCACGCCATCATCGTTAATCCTGGGGAATCCCCCGGCCTGAAGTGTGGGAAATTTTTCCCCGGGGGATTCGTTGGAATACATTTTGAATACCAATCCCCACTGCTTGAGGTTGTTCTGGCAGCTGGAGCGTCGCGCCGCTTCCCGTGCACGGGCCAGAGCCGGCAAGAGGATCGCAGCGAGAATGCCGATAATGGCTATCACCACCAGCAGCTCAATAAGAGTGAATCCCTGTCGTTTCATACTATGTCTCCTGAGTTGATATGTATCCTGATCACCTTACCGGAAGAAGGCATACAACCTCCACTGCATCTGAAGCTGTTTCCGGTTCTGTGACATACGCATGCTTATAATTATGAAGACCATGTCAAACAACTTGAATACCGCTCAAAATCAGTATAGCAACTCCCGGAAATTGTGTCAAGAGAAATTTATTTTGCAAAGTCCGGTTGCGAGAAGCAAAAAAGTCCGCACCGGAATCAGAACCGGTGCGGACAGATTTTTCACAATACTGAATGAAGGCTTAAAGAGCGGCCGCCATGACACCCAGGGTCTGGGCGACCAGGCTGTTGGCAAAGCTCTTTCCTTTTTCTTCGTAGCGTTGGAACTCAACGTGGCCGTCCATGTAGAGGACGTTGGAGCCACCAGGCACGTGGTTGAAAAGATTCAGAGCCACAGCCACGTGGTCGAACATGACCGGGAGTATGCTCTGCGCCTGGGCACTTGCAGCAGGATTATTGATATCAGTGATCAGGAAGCGTTCAATACCTTCACGGAAACGATAGATTTTGTCGCTCTGACCGTTACCAACCGTAGCATATTCATCCGTCAGTTCAATATCTTTATCAACGAGCTGGGCAATGCCATTGATGTTGTTGGACAGATAAAGGGGGCCCAGTTTGATCAGAAGTGCTTCAACACCTGCAATAAGCTGAACAGGTCCGAAGAAGTTTTCGGCACCCTCGGGAATCTTGTCCGCTTCACCGACAATCTGCATGATTTGGAGAATCGCATTTACAGAAAGCCCGGGCTCTTCGTATTCATAACGATCAAAACACCAGCCCAGATAGCTGTAACTGGCATCAATGGCACTGGCAAATCTGCTTGGAGGGCGTACTCCGGAGAAATTGATCTTTCCGGTATTGTCCACAATATCCTGACGGTGCTGTCCCAGTTCGGGGTCAGAAGGACAGAACATGATATTGGGATCGGTGAGATAATCCGGATAAATGGCGAAGGTGTTGGGGCCCATGTCAAAAACGAGCAATTCGTCTTGAACCACATAGCCATCATCATCAATGCGCGGAAATCCTCCGGCCTGTACTGTGGGGAATTTTTCTCCGGGAGCTTCGTTGGCATACATTTTGAATACCAGTCCCCACTGTTTGAGGTTGTTCTGGCAGCTGGAGCGTCGCGCCGCTTCTCGTGCACGGGCAAGAGCCGGCAAAAGAATTGCAGCGAGAATGCCGATAATGGCGATCACCACCAGCAGCTCAATAAGAGTGAATCCCTGTCGTTTCATAACTGCATCTCCTGAGTTGTCATGTATCCTTATCACATTACCGGAAAAACATACCGGCTCCACCATATCTGAAGCCCTTCCCGATCTCGTGATATATGCATATTTACAGGTCGAATACTCTGTTGAACAGGCTGAACACCACTCAGAACCAGTATAGCAACAGCCGGGGATCCTGTCAAGAGAAATTTGTTCTGAATTCTGAAAAAAGAGGATCAGTACAATGAAAAAAACACCCCCGAAACCAGAACAGTTCCGGGGGTGCCAGAATCAACAGGCTGAATATTTTAGACTGGGATCAGAAGCAGATTTCCGTTTCGATGAACAGATAATCGTAGTCATCACGACGGTCGGCCTGCCAAGGAGCCAGTCCGCTCCAGCGAATGGGAGCAGGCTCCAGACCTTTTTTGCCGAAGAGGTGGGCATAACCGGCACGAACAACCAGGTCCTCACTGTAATTGTAGTCAGCATAGAGACCGACTTCCCAACCCAGAGATTTGGAGCGGGCACGACGATGCTGCTTTTCATTGGCTGTCATATAGGTACCGAGCAGTTTCAGACCGAAAGATTCGGTAACCTGTCCCTGGACACCGAGGGTGTAAATCAGTGCATTACCCATGGAACCGTTGTCAAAGGTCCAGTCATCCAGGAATTCGCTGTAACGAATGTTGGAGAACATGCGGGAGAAGGGCAGGTTGCGATCGTTGCTCCAGCAGTTGTTGGGAACTTTTCCACCGCCCAGGTAGGCGAAACGGGCAAAGAGACGGGGCTGAATGGTCATATCAAAGGTATAACCCACTTCCGCATGAAGGGCATAGGAATTGAAATCAACATCGGCTTCACCAAAAGGGAAGGGACAGGCTGAGGGAACGCCGTCCAGGTCGCCGAACTGATAGGCACCTTCCACGTCAAAATCGAATCCACCGACCACACCGGCGCCACGCAGACCGACAGTGTGCATATCGGCTTCTTTGCCGTTGGCCAGGCGTGTTACAACGCCTTCACGATCACGGACATACATCCAGTAGGCATCGAGGGTGATATCTTCAAAGCCCACATAGCTGCCGTAGATGGTGTAGAAGTCCACATCATCTTCAACAAAATCGCCGAAATTCTCAGCAAGCTTTGCGGCAATGGCATCAATATTGACGTAATCATTGGCGAAGGTGACACGCAGGGCATCAAAGGACAGACCGGAGAAGAAGGAAGAGTTGTCATTCACACCAACCAGGAACTGGTTGCCGAGAGCAATTTCCTGACGACCGACACGGACGCTCAGAGGAGTTCCCCAGAGATTCCGGGCTTCAATATAGGCCTGGTAAAGACCGACATCACAACTGCCGCGGAAATCGTTACCGCAGAGATACCAGGAACGGAAGTCTTCTCCCCAGTAATCATAACTGTCCATCTCAATGAATGCGCTCACGTCCTGTGTGAAATCAGCACGGACATTCAGGCGCGTACGCTGTTCAATAAAGCTGGCACGTCCCAGACTGTCCAGATTGAAGTAATTTCCACGAATACGGATACTGCCGCCGATTTCAACATTCTGCAGCTCAGCAAAAGCAACACCGCCCACACTGACGATGAGGGCGGCAACAAGCAATGTTCTGAAAGACATAATAAAATCTCCTTGAAGACATTAAAGTAACAATTTGTGCAGGATCCTTTTACAAACTCATTTTCAGTTCAGGATACACGGCACCAATCATATGAATATTTATCTCTGCAGCACACAGGTGATAAAGGCTCAACGGGCCTCTCGATTTCTCATCCCTCCTTTCTGATCACAGTAGTTGTGCACCGGGATATAAGTATTTCAACACCAACAATGGCAATGTTAGTCCTTCTGATGATATTCGCATGGTTGCAGTATAGCATATCATTGACAGAATTGCAATACAGAAACAGCACATATTGTAGACAGAAACCTGTTATCCCTTATTATCCACAATATGTCGTGGTTGAAAAGAAGGTCAATGGAGTGTCAGCGTCACAAATGTAATCTCACAATCCAGACCTTTTTCCGTGGGGGAAGGTCGCAGATAATCCAGCTTGTACAGAGCAATAAGATTATTTTCACCATACACTTGGTGTAAAAAGTCAACAAGTTGTTCAAAAGAGACGCTCTGCAACCGAAGTTGTACCATGGGCTGACGAGGCGATATGTCCCGGGGCTTGTATTCTTCCAGCTGCGCTCCTGTTCTCAATCCTGTTGAATTCAGCAGATTATCCACATAAGTGAAAAGAGAAAAGCCTCCGGGGCGATTTTCAAGCTTTTCCATAAGTACTTTTTGCTTGTTGAGGCGCTCAACTTCGTCCAGATAAAAGAGTTGCTGCAATTGGAGCTGTTCCTGAAGGGAAGCCAGATCCCTTTGCGACTGGGCATACCATTTTCTGGGTCCGACCGGTATATATACAGCCAGCGCCACAGTCATGATACAGGCAAGTATCCCCAGATACAGGGCGATTTTTTCTCGGACATCCAGTTTATAATTCATCGATATCGTCCTCGGGACGGAAAGCACGGAGACGGAAGGTGATCTTGTCTCCCTGCAACCGGATATTGGTATCTTCAGTAAAGCGAAACATACTTGATTCTTTGAGACGGTCGAAGGCCGTATTGAACTCGGCAGCACTGTCGGCTGATCCGGTTATGTTGACCCAGCCACCACGGGCCTCCGGCGGATTCACTTTTATTTCGTTTATATGAAAGCTTCCGCGGGGCAGTTTTTCCGACAACTCTTTGAGCAGGTCCAACAGAGTGGGATCACCGTAAAAACTGAATTGCACATCGGAACCCAACCCTTCGGCCGCCATTGTATCAATTGCCTCTTCCAGATGCTCCAACTCTTCCCGGCCCTGTTTTATGACCGTCTCATTACGCAGCCGCCCTTCATGGTAATACCAGGCACCGCCAAGAAGGAAAAGGAGGGCCAGACAGGCGGAAAACATGAGGTGAGCCACCACGGCACGAATAGCACCCTGGATCTGTTGTGTATCCTTCATCAGATTAAAGAGCAGGCCGCCACCACCGGCACTGAAGCCGACACCCACAGCAGCCTCCCAGAAATTGACGGAAGGCTCAACCTGACAGTGGCGGCTCTTCTTCAATCTGTCCATGAGTATCATGGTGCTCACAGGCATATTGAGGGTCTCTTCAAAAATTTCCGTTTCGTCCACTGTCAGGCTGTACCCGGTGAGAGACAGGCTGTTCAATTGGGTACCGCTGCGCCATTTTGCCAAAAAGGCACGCAAGGTATTCTGCACTTCCCTGGCGGCCCGGTGAGGATCGGTCTGGAGATCCAGGGCACCGAAATAAAGATGGCGGAAATAGGCCAGAGACTTGTTGTGCACAATAGCCAGCATGGAACTGTCGTCCCGAACATGCAGCACAGCTCTGAGCCCTTTGCTGTTCTTCTGAGTCGCCATCCAGAGCGAGGTGAGGCCGGCAACGTCCACACCGGCCAACTCCGCCTCCACGCCGGCCATCTGCAGAATATCAAGCTGTTCTTCCAGATGCGTTCGGCGCGCTCCCACGGCAAGCACCTCTGTCACCCCTTCAATTTCACGAATGACATTGAAATCGAGAAGGAGCTCTTCCAGAGGAAAAGCCAGATGGGGCTCTATCTCAAAGGGAACAGCCTTGCTGACTCTGGCAATACCTTTAAAGGGAATGTCCAGAGCTCGAACCACCGTTTTGTTGCAGGGCACACAGAGCACAAAAGTCGCCGGATTGGAGTGGAGCGCATCGAGGGCCTCATTGAGTGCCCGGGCAAAGGCCGGCACACGATCATCATTATTTTCGTATTCCGCCGTGCGCGTCTGCAGGTCCAGCACCTGAGGCAGGGAGCGACCGGTTTTCACCAGAGCCACACGAACTTCGTTGCCTACAAATTCGATGGCACCTATTTTTGCCGTTACCTTCATTTGAATATCCTGTTGAAAAACAATTGTATCTCCTCATGGCCAGGTGCCGGAAGGAGACAACAATTTCTTATCCACAACTGTTTATTGTACTACTTTCCAGTCTAAAATGCGGAACAACTGTCGCGGAGCATCTGTAAATTCCTGTTGGTATTGAATACCCAGTGACGAAAGAGGCTCCTCAATTTCACGGGGGTCAAAGGGTTCGCGAAACACAAAAGCTTCCACCCGGACCAGCACATCGTCCATCTGGCCATCGCCCCGGATGCGAAAAACATTGCTGTTGTACCGGAACATATCATCTACGGCGTCGTTCTGGCGAAGGCGCTGCTCACGGCGCAACTCCTGTTCGCTCATGACTGTTTCCGAGCCGTCTTCCAGAACCCTTCTTTGCGATGCGCCCACCCGGCCGCCTTCAGCCGCCATGGGAAGAAAAGGGCGCAACTGGCTGGCATTTTCCATGGGTGCGATACGCGCTTCTTCATAGATCTGCTGGCCCAGCGCCGGATCCATGGTTCCCGTATGGCCGCCGACAAGAGCGCTGATCACTTCTTCCCGGGCCGTATTCACATTCACACGGCCTTCCCAGTCTCCGTGAACCGTCAGATATTCTGAGAGTGGTTCCTGGGGAAGAGAGCCTGACTGCTCCTCGGCATTGCCGAAATACAGCTCCGGGGTGATCCCTTTGATGAGCAGCAGCTCCTCAATGGAATCCATGGGCCCGTTTTTACAGGGATAGGGCGATTCCAGACTGAGATAATAATCCGATTCCGCACCGTCAGGCTCCGTGGAATCGCCATCATCATAATCCAGCCAGTCCAGAATGGCATCCACAGGATCATAATCGCTGTCGCTGCGCTCCAGAAAAAAGTGGCGCAGGGCCTGAATCAGAGGTTCATTGGGCTCGGGCACACCATTTTCATAAAGAATCAGTGCATTCAGGTTTATCTTACCATATTCATCGGAGATGGAGGCGTGCATGGTTGCATCATTCAAAGGTTCAAAAGGCACACCCAGAGACCATTGTGAACCATCGAGCTCACTGTCCACGGGCGGCATGGCCATATCCTGCATATCGGCATAATGTTCCGCCAGGATCTGCATGCCGCTCACCACAGCCGATCGGGCCGCCAGAAGTGCCTCAAAATCCGCACCCTGGTTTTGTGCGAAGGAGGCATCCACCTGCATTTCAAAAAGGAAAGCGAAGACAAGAGCCGCCATAAGGGTAATGAACACCAGCGCGAGCAGCAAGGCGACTCCGTCCCGGTCTGTAACCCTGATATGGCCTGTAAACAGTGTCTTTGCTTTCAACTCAAAATCCTTCATCGGAGAGATAACGCAAATGATTGAAATCAGGGAAGGGATATTCCACATTGCGTCCCAGAGGAAAAGACATCATGAATTCAAAATCAGGATGCTCATTCAGATCGATCCCGGCCGCATAGTCGGCATGGCGATCTTCATCGCTCCGGGCAAAATTAACCTTGATCCACACACCCCCGGGAAGACGGCGCTCCTCCGAAGAGTCCCAGTCATCCACCCATTCATTGCTTCCCGAATCAAAATACTGGACATCCATGGAAGCCACGGGAACAGCCTGTTCAAAAACATCGCCGGTCACCCCCTGGGCATCATGAAAAAAACCCTGGGATTCCAGCTGAAACGGTTCTTCACGAATGAGAAGAATATTGCTGTTCTCGCTTTCCAGAGGCAAGGAGGCTGCAATGGCGCTGTCTGTTTCGGCCCGGTTGGTCACGGTGTAGCTGACCACCCTGTAAATGCCCGGCAGAGCACCGGCACCCGGCATGGGCAGAGCACTGACAAAGCGGAGGGTGTCGGCGGGACCGAAGCCGCTGTCTTTATTCTCACCAATGAATCCGTATTCCGGTTGCAGGCATGCCGCGTCGACATAGACACTTTGCAGATTCTGCGAGAAACTGCGCCAGAGTATCTGACGGAAGCGCAGCCGTTCCGCATCCACACGGGCGAGGCCCATGGTCATGGTCACGGAAGAAAAGCTGCTGTAAACAATCCCCACAATGGCAACAAGCACCGTCATGGCTATGAGCAGTTCCAACAGTGTAAATCCGCTTTTGAAGCTCTTGTTTCTCATAGCGGGCCCGTCCGGAAACTTTTTGTTTCTTCGTTGACAAAGGAGTAAAAGTCCAGATTGCGCGCTTCCTGATCGGGACGGTTGAGTGTGACCGTTACCCGGTAAAATTGCGTATCCGCCAGAAGAGGATGCTCCGTATCGCCTGTGGGCACCGCCTCATAAGACCAGGAGAATCCGAGATACCGCGCTCCGAAATCGCCACTGCCACTGAGCTCTTCTTTGAGAATGCCCATATCCGCACGGGCAACAATGCTTTCCAGAAGCATGCGCTCATCCACAACTTCCTGTGTTGTCAGATGCAGTTGCAAAGCCGTAAAGTGAGAATTGATCAGGACAAAAAGGCCTCCGCCCAGAATGGTCAGAGCCACCAGCACTTCCACCAGGGTAAAGCCGGAAATTTCAAATGCTCTCTGTAAGCTGCGGGTACTCATCAGGCACCGGCCCCCTGCGAGCGTCCCAGCCCGGTAACGGCGTTCCACTCCACTGAAAAGCACGTGCCTGCATCGTTGCAAACCTGGAAAGAAACAGGATACTGCAAGCCCAGAGCCGTAACAGGGATGGAGACGAGACCTCCTGTATGTGTTTTTTCTCCCAGGGTCACGGATACAATCCGCACTGTCGGCGGAAGCATATGACGGGCCAGAAGAGGAAGGGTCAATTCCTCCTCATAGGGTTCCTCCCAGGAAAGGGAAAATTCTTTTTCGAAAAGGGGACCTATTTCGCTCAGGAAACTTTCGTTTTGCTTCACATTCAATGCTCGTTTGTAAATCAACTGATTATGACGCTGGTCAAAGGCATTGGCCATCTGTTCGTTGGCCTTGGCTTGATCAAAATCTTCGGGAAGTCCACCTGAAAGACGGAGATTGCCCTCTGAGGCGCCACTGAGCATCTCTTTCAAGTCCGCATTGGAATGCTGGCCTGAACGGCGAAAATCATTGAACATGGACAGATGGTCCAGCTCTTCTCCCAGACTTTCAGAGGCATCGGGAAAGATGGTCTCCTCCGCATAATACAACTGACCGGCAAGATCAATGTGTACGGTAATGTCATTTCCGAAGAGAGCGGCCTCAGCCACAATGGCCGTACCATACTGGGCCAGCTGCCGGGCTTCGGCATCCACCTCTGAAAAAAGAAGCAGGGGCATGAACTGGGGCAAAGCGAGAGCTGCCACAGTACCGATAATCAGAATAATGACACACAATTCTATGAGCGTAAATCCGGAGGCTCCGGAGGGTGCTCCAGCGGCTGGGCCGGAGTTATAGCGTGTGTCCCGAGTTTTTTTGATCATAAATGCGCCTGTTCGCCGAATCGGATTCAGCATATAAGCAGGTCGGCCACAAATCATCAGAAATTATCGCTGGAGATGTCTTCGTTGGGACCGGTTCCGCCGGGGGTACCGTCAGCTCCATAGGAAATGATCGTGAATTTTCGTGCCCCGTCTTTGGTGTAAACGTAGGCATTGCCCCAGGGATCCTGCGGGATCTTGGGCGGATCCATGAATTCAGACACCTGGTCCAGAGACTCAGGCAGGCGACGGTTGTTTTTCAGCATGTAGGCTGTGACCGCCCCTTTCAGAGCTTTGATCTCAGACTGTGCCTTGGCCTGATCCGCATCGTCCAGAGCACCGAAAAGATAAATACCCGCTGTGGTGGCGAGAATGGCGATAATAGCCACGACCACCATCAGTTCGATCAGAGTGAAACCACCCTGATGACGACGCTGCTTTTTCGTGGTATCCTTGCATTTGTTCATCATAAAGTCTCCCGGGCTGCGCCCTGACTGTAAAAACAATAACATCCCTTGCCCGGCCTGCATCCACAAGAGAGCGGGCACAGGCTGTGAATCAACCGGAGCCGATGGTGGTGCTCATCTGGAAAATAGGCAGCAGAATGGCAAGGACCAGCACAGCCACCACAAGTCCCATGATAATGATAATGATGGGCTCAATAAGCGCTACCAGCGCATCAATGGTGAGGCGCACATCTTCATCAAAGGTATCGGCCACCTGAACCAGCATATCTTCTATCTCGCCGCTGCGCTGGCCCAGTTCGATCATGTGAATCATCATGGGCGGAAAGAGTGCCGTCTCTTTTAATGGCGCCGCCAGATCACGGCCCCGGCGCACACCCACCTTGACATCGTCCATACACTCCTGAATGTAGGCATTGCCCAGAATGGCATTCACCACTTCCAGAGCGGGAAGCATCATCAACCCGCTTTGCAACATGGTGCCCATGGTCCGGGTAAAACGCGCACAGACCAGTTTCAAATGAAGAGGCCCGTAAAGAGGAAATTTCAGTTTCAACCGATCCCATTTCCGGCGACCTTCGGGTCTGGCGACCCACAAACGAAAAAGCACAAAGAACAGGCCCAAAACCAGAAGTATGAGCCACCAGTAATTGCTGGCGAATCCGCTGAAAGCGATGAGCCCTTCGGTCAATGCCGGGAGTTCCGCTTCCTGACGCTCAAACATGCGTGTTATACGTGGAACGATAACCATGACCAGAAAGACAACAATGCCCACGGAAAAGAAGCCCATGAAGCCCGGATAGGCCAGGGTTGAGATGATCTGAGAGCGGAGCTTATGCTGCCGTTCGAGAATATCGGCCAGACGCAGAAGCACCTGTTCCAGGGTCCCGCTGATTTCTCCCGCCCGAACCATGTTCACATAGAGATCGGAGAAGATGCGTGGATGATCCGCCAGTGAATCACCCAGCCGCTGTCCACTGTTCACTTTGTCCCGGATCTCATAAATGGCCGCACGCAGACGCATGCGACTTGTCTGATCGATGAGCGCATTGAGTGCTTCGAGAAGGGACATGCCCGCCCGGAGCAATACAGCCAGCTGCCGGGTCATAAGCGCAATATCCCGGGTGGATACACGGCCACGGTTGGTAAAGCGTCCGCTCATCCCTCCGGTCTTGCCACCGGAAGTGTCTTCGCTGATATCCGTGGGATAAAGATCCTGCTCCCGCAGCTTGCGCCGGGCCTGGACAATGCCGTCGGCATCAATGACACCGCGGGTGGTTTTTCCAGTACTTTTGATAATCGCTTTATATTGATAGAGAGCCATACAAATGCCTATGCCGAATCCAGCGCTTCATCACGGGTAACCCGCAAAATCTCTTCCACAGTCGTTTCACCCCGCAGCACTTTCTGAGCCCCGTCTTCACGGAGAGTGCGCATCCCTTCCAGTCGGGCTTCGCGTTTGACCGCATTGGAGTCCGCCCCCTGAAGCACCATCTCCTGAATACGGCTGGACATGGCCAGAAGTTCAAAAATGCCGCTGCGCCCCAGATAACCGCGTTCACTGCATTTCTCGCAGCCCCGGCCACGCATGAGCTCTTTGCAACGGGGATCATCCAGGGGAACTCCCAGTTCATGGAGGGATTCCGCATCAGGGGTATAGCTCTCTTTGCAGGAGGAGCATATACGCCGGACAAGTCGCTGTGCCTGAATGGCTATTGTGGAGGAGGTAACCAGAAAAGGTTCTATGCCCATGTTCATCAGGCGGGTAATGGCTCCGGAACTGTCGTTTGTATGGAGGGTCGCGAAGACCAGGTGACCCGTAAGGGAGGCCTGAACAGCCATCTCAGCCGTTTCCATGTCTCGAATTTCACCGACCAGAATGATATCCGGGTCCTGTCGCAGAATACTGCGGAGCCCTGCGGCAAAGGTCAGGCCGATTTTGGGCCGCACCTGAATCTGGCTGATACCGGGGATGAGATATTCGATGGGATCTTCAACCGTAATGATATTTTTATCCGGAGAGTTCACCTGTTGCAAGGCCGCATAGAGGGTCGTTGATTTGCCAGAGCCTGTAGGCCCTGTCACCAGAATAATCCCGTGAGAGGCGGTAATCAGCCGATCCATGATCTGGTGATCCCGCTCATCCATGCCCAACTGGGTCAGACTGAAGAGGAAACTGCCCTTCTCCAGAATACGCATGACCACCCGTTCTCCATGGGCGATGGGAATGATTGAAACACGTATATCGATTTCCTTGCCGCTCAGACGGATCTTGATGCGCCCGTCCTGAGGCAGGCGGTGTTCAGCAATATTCAGATTCGCCATGATCTTCACACGGGAAACCAGCGCAGCCTGCTGCGCCCGGGGCACCGTGAACTTCTCATAGAGCACTCCGTCAATGCGATAACGGACACGGACGGAATGTTCAAAAGGCTCCAGATGAATATCGGAGGCGCGTTCTTTGACAGCACCGGAAATAACCAGGTTGATCAGCTTGATAATGGGCGCTTCATTGGCCAGATCAAGAAGATCCCGTTCCGATTCACTGTGATCCAGCGAGTGAACCTTGCCCTCATCCTCGCCGCTGAGCACGATGTTGTCAATGAGCTCACCGGCGTTTTCGCTCTGCTGCTCAAAGTAGGTATCGATGATAAACTGGATATCTTCTTTGCTGCAGAGAACAGGGGTGACGTTTCCATCCAGCAGCAGCCGCAGATCGTCCAGAGGCAGCAGGTTTATGGGGTCGTTGATGGCTACCAGATACCCTGCATCGGTATGTTTATAGGGAACCATCTGATATTCGCGTATAAAGCTGATGGGCACTTTCGTGGTCAGAGAAGACTCGACCTGTTTGCGCACCTCAGGCTCATAATCCAGATGAAATTGAAGGGCCAGGGCACGGAGAAGACTTTCCTCCTCAATATAGCCCAGATCCAGCAGAAGCTCACCCACCCGTCGGGGGCGCAGCTTCTGCAACTCAAGGGCTTCTTCCACCTGCTCGGCATGAACCCAGCTCTGGGCTACGAGTATTTCACCCAGTCTCTGTCCTGTCGCATCCTGCATGCTTATCTTTCAATATCACCGCGCTTGAAACTGTTTCTGGGGCCCCGTCGGCCGCTCATGGTTTCAGCACGTTTTAAAGTGGGGCTCTCGCCTTTCTTCATCTTCTGTCTCTTGAAAATCTTGTCGAAGAAACCTTCCTGAACAATCTGCTCCACAGTGGAATCATAATATTCATCAATCTTGCTGTGACTGATCCGTTCCAGATCCATGCTTTCCTTGATGATGTGGGGCGTGACCAGAACCACCATATTCTGTTTCTGTCGGGAAGTGGATTTGGAGCGGAAGAGCCAGCCGATCAAAGGCACATCAGAAATAATGGGTGCTCTCGGCTGCTGCTTCTTCACGGCCGTATCGCGGATGAGGCCGGCTATGACAGCCGTGGAACCATCTTTCACAATGGTCTTGTTCGTGACCTGGGATTTGTTCGTCGTCGGGCCGACAATATCCACTGTACCGATGGGCGTCGCATTGGTATCGGAAATTTCAATCTCCACATCCACCATCACATTATCGCCTTCGGAAATCTGGGGAGTGACTTTCAGCTTCACACCCACATCCTGGCGTTCCACGCGGGTATAGCCGCCGTACATGCCCGAGTCCACCATGCCATCGGCACGGCGTGAAGAACTGGTACTGGTGATGAACGGTACTTCCTGACCCACGATAATGCTGGATTCTTCATTGTCCATGGTCACCAGACTGGGCTGAGACAGCACTTCTGTTTCCGTAAGCTTTTCCACAGCCTGGAAAAGAACAGGGACAAAGGGAATTTTGATTTTCTGGCCGCGGTAGGTAAAACTGAGATCGTCATAGACGCCCAGCGTCAGACCACTGCGACCTTCCGTTCCCAGACCCAGAGCCGCACTGCGGAGAGCGGCGCGGGGACCGCCCACAATCTCTTCCGCCACATGAACAGTCTTCAACAAACCGTCCAGATTGTCCGTACTGGTCATGGCGAATCCGTCATTGCCCGTAATGGCGGCACCATCAACGGAAAGACCGAAATCGTCGGTCATCTTCACTTCCATGATCACCGCATCCACACAGACCTGCCGCTGAGGCACGTCCAGCCTGGCAATGAAAGCTTCCAGAAGTTTATAGTCCTGGGGCGATGCGACAATGAGCAGCGAATTGGTTCTGTCGTAACGGGTGATCTGCACTTTCTGTTCAAATGGCTGTATATCGGGCGAACCCACAGCGCCGCCGCTCGCTACGGAAGGCACTCCCGCAGCACCTCCCGCTCCGCCTCCGGCCGTGGCCTGTTTTCGTGGTGCCGTGCCGATCAGAGGCTGGATGGCTGTTTCAATGGCTTCCGCATCAGCATTCACCAGCTGATAAATATGCATGTTGTTGGCTTCGTAGGGCGTGGGCGTGTCCAGACGCTTCACAAGATCACGGACACGCTCCATCATGGCGGCTGTGGCGACGACTATCAGAGAATTCAGCCGTTCATCACTCACCATACGCAGCACTTCTTCGCGCGAACCGATCACCTGAGAGCTGGGCGTCTGGACCACATCAACCCGAGGCGCACGCACGGGCCGTACAGGCGTGGGAGGCACATGAGGTTGCGGTGTGTGAGTCCGTTGCGGCTGTCCGGAGTCACCGAGCAATACCTGTGTGATCTGGCCGGAAATCACTTCTGCACGGGTATATTCCAGCGTGAAGATCTCCATGGCCGTATCAAAACCGGGCACATCGGCCTGCTCCAGAAAAGTAAGCATGCGTCGAAGACCGTCGGCTGTATCAGAAATGATGAGCGTATTGGTGGGCGCATAAACATCCACCCGTGCATTCTTGGAGCCCAGAAGTTGCAGGACTCGCTGGATCTCTTCGGCCGTTCCATTTTCCACAGTGACAATATGCGTGGAAAAGCCGTCATAGCCGACAATCTCACCGCCTTTTTCCAGAACCAGCGGCGTCTTGTCGGAGGTGGAAACATCGGCTGTGGGGATGATCTTGATCAAATGCCCGTCCAGGCTTTCCACCATGGAATAGCCCCGGGTGATCAGAATGGATTCCAGCACCTCATAAGCCATCTCCGGCGGAATTCTGTCATGGGTAATAATTGTCACAGTCAGCGCTGAGAGATTGGCATCAAGATCAAAATTGCGACCTGTCAGTTTGGATATGGTCCCGATCACGTCAAGCAGAGGCGCATCCTGAAAGTCAAAGCTCACAGGATCAACAGGCGTTTCTCCTGTTTTATCTACGGAAGCCATCTTGTTGCCGTGACCGTTACCGTTGCTATTTCCATTGCCCGACGAAGGGCCGGGAGCTGCTGTCGCAGGTGCACGGTCGCGGGAAGGCCGGACCCGATCACGAACTGAGGGAATGGGCGGCGGGGGCGGAGCCGATCCGGGAGTCAGGGGACGGGAAGAATGGGGTTGTATGGCCGGGGGCGGCATCTGACCGCGCATGCCCGGCGAAAAAGTATCCACATCTACACCGACATCATTGTCATCAAAATATTCCATATCGTCAGCTTCAGGATAATCTCCTGGAAGCGCTATTTCGATGCCGCCGACTTGCGGTATATCTTCATAGTCTTCCGGAGCCTGGGCGGCAACCACAGCTGTCACCAATATCATGCAGAGTACCGCCGCGAAAGTGCGCAAGCCAGTGAAATGTATAAACACAAGATTCCCTTCCACAGTTGTGTTGATTCAGTAAGGGATGGTTACGTGAACTCCCGTCACACCGTGCAGTGCGGGGTTCAGCTCTTTTTCGTCTGTCCGTGCATTATAACGCATGAACAGCCTTTGATGCGTATTTTTTCTGTATCCGCCCGGACACGCCCGGGGCTGGTCTGGAAATTCTTATTGTCACAAAAGGTCAATCAATCTGAAAGTTCATGATCATGGGGCGCCCATCCCGGAGAATACCCACCCGGAAAGAAGTGGCCGACTGGTAACGCTGGAAAATATCATACAACTGCACACGGCTGGTGATCTCCTCGTTATTTACTGATTGAAGCACATCACCATTGCGAAAGCCCAATTTTTGTGCCAGAGGCTGTGATTCTATATTGTCCGCTGTAAGCCCGAGTATCTGACCCGATTCATCCATCTTCACTTCGGGAGTGATGGAGGCCAGAGAAGAAAAGTTCTCCATGACCTCAGTGATAATCTCGTTATGATTCAGGGTCATGTGCTGCACCGATGAGGCATTTGCGGGCTCACTGTCCCGGCCCCGTCCCCGCCGGCCTCCCCGGGAAAAGGGCGGACCACCTGCAAATCTCTCGCGCTCCTCCGAATCATCCTGAGCAACTGTCTCTGAAGTGGACTGAGTTGAGGGGCCCCCGGCATTGAGATTCTTATGGATCTCCATGGTCAGTCGCTCTTTACGATGGGGATCCTGTCGCTTATTGAGCAAAATCACTTCGCGCTGGGC
>JAAYJV010000187.1 GCA_012522755.1 Candidatus Hydrogenedens sp. | reverse complement strand
CCAGCCGTAGCATGGTTGCTCAATATGTTTGAACTTGAAAGCAGTCTGGAAGAACAACCCTTGACATCGCTGCTGGACAAACTGAAAGCCTGCCAGCACAATGTTGACACACTGGATGCGTGGCTTGACTTTTGCGAGTTGAGAAATGAAGTTATGCGCCTGCCCATTTCTTCATACATCACGGCAATTGAGGAAAGTGACACTTACTCCACTGTTACTGCCAGCTTTTTAAAGGGCTTTTACAAGCAATGGCTTAGTGAGGCTGAGACTCAACTGAGTGAAATACGTAAATTCAAGCGCGACAATCAGGACAAACGCATTGACAACTTCACGCATCTGGATCAGCGTCAGTTGTCCATAGCAAAGGCCCGAATTAGGGAGAGAGTTATATCAAAGTATCCCAAACGCAATAGGCTGCTTAGGGCAAATGATGAGGAGTCAATTTTAAAAAGAGAGTTGCAGAAACAGCGTAACATCATGCCGCTGCGCAAGCTGTTCAAATCTATACCGAATCTGCTTCAAACCCTCAAACCTTGTTTCATGATGTCACCTCTCTCGGTGTCATATTTTCTCGAATCAGAAGCGTATCAGTTCGATATGGTCATCTTTGATGAGGCATCGCAGATCTTTCCAGAGGATGCTATCGGTGCAGTTTATCGCGCGTCACAGGTGATCATCGCAGGTGACAGCAAACAGTTGCCGCCAACGAACTTCTTTGCAGCAAGCACCCGCCATGGTGAGTTTGATACGGATGATGAATCAGAATATGTAGAAGACCTTGCAAGCTCCATCCTGGAAGAGACCGCCATAACCCTGCCTAACCGATCCTTGTTATGGCACTATCGGAGCAAGCACGAGCATCTGATTGCGTTTTCAAACAGACAGATTTATAAAAACGGCTTAATCACCTTTCCGTCTCCTTCAACCTCTGAACCGGATACGGGTGTAGAGTATGTTTACGTACCTAACGGCTATTATGAGGGAGGAGGAAAGAACTGCAACATTGCCGAAGCTAACAAGTGCGTTATACTTGTACTGCAGCACATTCAGAAGCACCCTGAGCGTTCTTTGGGCATCATCGCATTTAGCGAGAAGCAGCAAGCAGTGATTGAAAACGCAATTATGCAGTTCAGAGAAAAGCACCCGCACTACGAAGAATTTTTTGATGAAAACAAGGATGAGCCCTTCTTTGTAAAGAACTTGGAAAACGTCCAGGGCGACGAGCGTGACACCATTTTCTTCAGTATCTGCTACGCTAAAGACAGGAATGGTCGCATGTACATGCGTTTTGGTCCTTTAGGCCATCAAGGTGGCGAGCGCAGGCTGAATGTTGCTATTACCAGAGCAAAGCAAAACGTCAAGCTTATCGGCTCCATTCAGCCTTCAGACATTGATCTTTCCAGAACGGACGCAGAAGGTGTCCATATGCTTCGATCCTACATTGAGTTTGCTCAAAATGGTGAAAGGGTGCTCCCTGCTGCCGGTACAACAGTCAACAGAGAAGCAAATGACACTTTCTGCAGTCATGTTGCTGATTATCTGCGAACAAATGGCTATGCGATCAAGACCAACGTAGGATGCTCAGACTATAAAGTGGATATGGTCGTTGAAGAACCCGATGCTCCAGGTGAAGTCATCGCAGCGATTGAGTGCGATGGCCTATCCTATGCTCAAGCACGAACTGCGCGGGACCGAGACCATCTGCGGCATAGCGTGCTTAAAGGCATGGGGTGGAAGGTCTACCGCGTATGGTCAACAGAGTGGATTAGAAACCCAATCCGTGAGTCCCAGGCATTGTTATCTTTCCTCAAAGCTTGCCAGGTGAGAGAGACCTTTGAACCAGAATTTAATGAAATGGTTGCGGGTGACGGCACAGCGAGTTTTGCGGAGGCTGCACCCAGCGTAAACGATCTGGTAGAATTTGTGAAAAGCGAAAAGCAGGATAAGACCACCTCTGACAATCCATACGAGTTTCAATACTATGTTGAAGCCAAATGGTGGGAAGCCCCCAGTTCCAGCTACAGTTCCAGGTTCAGCGATGCAATTCTGTATATTCTGAGCGTAGAACAGCCGCTTCACCAGGATATTCTTTGCAGGCGGGTAAGTCCCCTGCTTGGCTTGGAAAAAGCTACTAAAAGGGTCCGCGCAGAAGTAGAGCAAGCCATTAGAAAGATAGGAGTACAAAGGGTTAGGGTGGATAGTGAAGGATTCGTGTATACTATTCCAAAAACGAAACCAGTCGTCAGGATTCCTCGTAAGCATGATACTCCGCGACCCATTGAGTACATTCATACAGAAGAGATTGCAGAAGCGATGCGCATCATTGTTGGTGCCTCATTTGGCATCTTGGTGGACGATTTACAAACCGAATGCAATAGTGT
>JAAYJV010000186.1 GCA_012522755.1 Candidatus Hydrogenedens sp. | reverse complement strand
GTGTTGCAACGCCGAGCCTATGGATTCCGAGATATGGAGTTCTTTAAATTAAAAATACTTGCGTTACACGAAGCAAAAATCAAACTCGTCGGATAGAAACATTAAGTACGCAAAAACCGGATGAGCCAAATTTGATTTACTCCCCGCCCATGTTTTATACTTCAGACCTCACCCTAACACAATCAATTCACCTCTAAAGGTACGGTTGTTTATCCAAGATGTGGACGGGTAGCTCAGTCGGTAGAGCATCGGACTTTTAATCCGGTGGCCGCGGGTTCGAGTCCCGCCCCGTTCACCATCTTATTTTCTTCAAAAGCCCTGCTATCATTGGTTATTCTGCCAGTCGTAGCAGGGTTTTTCTGTGTTCTTGGAAGGGTCTTATTTTCAGAGGAATGGACATGTATTGAAGAGAATTGACCTTCAGGGGCACCCTCAACAGATACTTTTCCGTACACCTTTTTTTCTGCACTTACACCAGGTAAAAGGTTCACCGCCTCCGCCTTGTCCTTCAGCGTTGCATGAACATATACCTTCGCCGTGATGTGTGGTGTGCTATGGCGCATCAGTTTCTGTGTGGTGGTGATGGGTACCCCCGCCCGTGCAAGTTCTGTCCCGAAGAAATACCGGAGGGAATGAAGATCAATTACCCGACCTGAGGCATCTTCAATCTTTACCTTGGCAATCTCACAATCTTTCTTGAAAGGTTTTGCCAAAGACAATGGTAAGCCATCAAAGAAGAGTTTGTGGTTGAAAGCCCCCGGGAAGGCTATATTGCCGCCCGTGAGCCTGTTCAATCGCTCAACCATGTATTCATCCATAACGGCCCGGGTTTCCTCACTGAGAGGCAACTCAGAGCCTTGGCGGTTCTTCTCATTCTCTGCTTTCAGAGTGATGAAGCCCGTGCCTTCTTTCAAGTGCACATCACCAATAGCAAGGGTCCGGCATTCATTCCACCTGAGACCTGTCCCAGCCATTACCTGATAAACCGTTGCCAACTGTCCTCCTTTTTTTCTGGTGATCTTTGCGCCCTCTGGAATCGGCAAATACTTCACAGGTTTATACACTCACCCCATTACTTCCTCTTTCGCTCTTCCTGTTTCACCAGGGTAAGCCCGAAGTACTCAGCAAGCCTAGCAACGTTGCTTGAGTGAAGAGGCTTCCCCTTCAGAAAGAAGGTTATGCTCATCCGGTCCACACCGGTTTCAATGGACAACCGCCGCTTTGATATGCCACTCGCTGCAACGATCCTTTTGGACATTACAGCCGCACTCCCCGATGGCGCTTCTGAACATACCATACGCACGGTGACTGAAAATGCGCATACTCTGAAGTTTGGTAATCACGACTTCGAAAAAGAATAAGCTGTCATCCTACAGAGTAAACATTCATGAGACGAGAATTACCGCCTGTACCCGAATCGTTGCAGGCATTTACTGATACCGGTATCATAGGTGACTTCCAGACTGCGGTGCAACATGTGCATGAGACCTATGCCTTCTTTATAAAGCGTCTCGCTGTGGGGAGGCCAGACTTCTATATAAGCTCCTATTATGAGACCAACATCTGGAAGTGCTTTAAGATCCCGCATCATTTCAGGGGGCATGGTGAGATGGTGCTCGTCATCTCCAGGCTTGCCGATGACACGATCTTTCGCAATATTTCCATCGGAGGAAATGTGCCAGTCCCAGAAGATATTAACCGACCGCCAATATACAAAAGTAAAGAGCTCAGCGTGATATTCGAAGTCCAAATCACCGGTTGTTTCAATTCTGTCGTACGCATCATTTATCGCAGCAGTGACTATAGGTTTTCTATGGGGGATAAGTTCCGGTATAAAGGGGTATCCATCGAAAGGGAAAAAACCTTTTCTCCTGAGCGCATCTATCATTTTATCCGCTATTGGCTTGAGCCGGGCTCGGGTCTTGTCATCCATAGTCAATGCCTCCCTGCATGTTGTATGAGTTGTTATTTTTTCGGCGGATGTTCTAAAAGATAAAATGTCTGGGAGACTTGGGCGTGGCGAACACCGTGGGATATATATACACTGATGAAGCCGCGTTCTTTAGCATATTCATAGAACACTTCCTCCTCATTCATCTCTCCCGCTCGTTCATCATCATCGTCAGTCCATTCATATCCGTCCCAGTACTCTTCCCAATCCTCGGGATCTTCACCGTCTTGTAAAGCCTGTTCGCGCTCCTTTTCCCATTCTTCCTTTTCGAGTCTCAGCTTTTCTAAAAAAGGTAGTTTTTCTTCGTCAATCTGTTGCTGGCGCTTTTTTTCAAGCAGGTTGTTAAAAGCTTTTTCTTCGCTTTGTTTCAGCCAATACAATTCTCGGGGCGGACAAGGAAAGTAAACTACTGCATGGCGACAACCGCAGTGGTCAGGTTCACCACCTCTATAAAGAGCAAGGCATTGCTGACAGAAAGGACAGACAATAAATGAAGTGTGACAATCGTTATCCTGACATAAAAAGCCATCATGGAAATACTCTTTTTCTGACGGACCGTCACATTCCGGACACTTGGGATTTTCCATAACACCCTCCTTGAGTTGTTTTGATTTACAGTTCCCTGTGATTGCAAAGGCACTGTGCCCCTCGCCTTTAAAGTTTATAGGAGGGACTGAGAAGAATTCAATGGTGATGTCTCTGTTTAATCTCTTGCCGGAAAGTCCATAAAGGGAAAAATATTTTGTGTAGGGGATACGCTTTATACCTGTCTGGTCTGTTTCCCCCTCGCCCCTCCGGATACCTCCAAGTGTGGTGAGTGTCCACTCTCCAGCGTCTGACGTTTTCTTATGATAGGAAGTGGTATTTTTTCTCTCGAAGCACAGACCGTTGAAATCAGCAAATCAAACCGGAAATCTGCATCGAAAAGAACTTAATGATTAAGCAGACGCGCAAAGCCCTGGAAGCCCAACCGCAAAAAGGAACACAAATCATGACCGAAACAAAAACACACAACAGTGACATCACAGCCTTTCTCAAAAGCAACATCGACATTGATATCGATATCGATATCGACATTGATATTGATATCACAAACTAAAACCGGAAATCTGCATCGAAAAGAACTTAATTAATAAGCAGGCGCACAAAGCACCGGAAACCCAACAACAAAAAGGAACACAACTCATGACCGAAACAAAAAAACACAACAGCGGCATCACAGCTATTCTCAAAAGCGGCATCGACATTGATATCGATATCGACATAGACATTGATATTGATATCAACGATGGTGATGACAATTAGGAGGTGAACAGTGGAAGAGACTCCCAAAGTGACAAAGAGAAAGCGAAAACGATTCATTAAAAAATTCAAGAGTCCCGGCATCTCTGTTGACGTGGATATCAAAGCGGATATCACTGCTGAGATTGATGTTCAGGTAAACACGAGCCGTAAAGAACAAAGCGAAAAGGAGACAATCACCCATGACTAAGAACACAAAAACTGCAAACAGACATCTTTCGACCATTGCGGATATCATCGACATCGATATCGATATCGACATTGACATCGATATTGACATTCCTGATTTTCCGTTCTGATACACAAGATTCCTCCTCCCCTGTCTGAAGCTGTGTCGTTTCACGGCCGGCTTCAGACACCCCCTGAATCTTTTGTCTCCAGCCATATAGCTATTACCCCTTCGCTGATCTGGAGAAATACGCCAACAGCCATGGGCTCCTTTCGGAAATTCTTGGCAAAGTGCACTTGATTATCCGTCCAAGCGGCAGCATCAGGCTGATTCTTTCAGTCCCTTTCATGGAGATAAAAAAGGAGTAATCAATGACCAACCAGTATAAAAAAGACAGATTCGGATTTACCTATGGAGACCACCTGGTTGTCCGTAAGGAATTATACAGTCATCATGGTATCTATGCCGGTGATGGCCTGGTCATTCATTACAGCAGTACTGTCAAAACGAAAAAGAATGCAAGGGTTTCAGAAACAACACTTGGAAATTTTTCACACGGAAGATCCATTCATGTAATTGAACATCCCAATGCCGTGTATTCCCGTCATGCCAGTGTGAACCGTGCCCGGAAAAGACTGGGTGAAAAGGAATACGGCCTTTTGACCAACAATTGCGAGCACTTCGTCAACAATTGCATTGAAGGCGAACACAAAAGCGATCAGGTGGAGAATGCGCATAAGATCGTCAACGAGAGTTTTCGCTTTCTTTTTCTCGATCCGCCGTTGTTACATAACCCTTTAAGGCCAAAGCGTATTGGGATCTCCCCTGTATCAGTCGTCGCCATAAAACATTTAAGCTCTTTTTTTTAAATGCCTGAGTCTAACGTCTACAGATTTTTTTATAAAAAGTAAGACATTGTTGTGGCACACCGTTTAAGCTTGCATGTAAAGAGGATAAGGGATACCAACCTTGTTCTCCACCAAAAGAAACAGGAAGGCGTCCGGAAATTTCCGGTGATATTCCCTTACTGAATACAGTGGACAAAGGTTAGCGAAGGCGATGAGTTGAAGGAAGAAAAAAAGAGAGGCATTCAACATGAAAGATTCTTCTCTTTCGAAAGTCTTTGTTTAACGTGGCAATCAATCAAAGCCCGAAACAGACAAGGATCCGGATTTCGAGATTGTAAGAATTGGCCATCTTATAGCGTATATCTGTGAGGCGGCGGGACGACGGGCAAAGCGCCTCCCCCTCCTCCGGGAAAAGAAGCAGGGGGCTTCCGGAAATTTCCGTTGATATCCTCTTAATAATTACAGTGAAACACTCAAGCGCAAGGAATGGATTGAATGAAGGGCAACCGAAGCAAGACGGAGGAAAGCAAGATGACTGAAAAAAGAAGCTGCGCCACATGCCGTTACAGCAAACCCACTGACAATCAACTGCTTTGCAGCTCCAAAAAGCAGTTTCGCCTGGAGCGCAAACTCAACCCGGAAATGCGTCGCAAGACCATGTGGGCTTCCAAGGTGAACCCTCTGGATGATTGCCCCAGTTTTGTCCCTCAGCCTCAGCCGAAGAGCTTTTTCTCCTCTCTCGTGAGCCTCTTACTATGGCTTACATTTGGCGCCTTGCTTTTTGCTGTGGCTGTTTTTCTGGTCGACACGACTTTCCTTTCTCTTGATAATCCCAATTCCGGTCTTGAACTGGAAACTATCATCATTGAGAAGGCTGGACCAGCCCGTTCGAAGCTGACTCAGCAGGATATTGAGCGTAGCTTTAAATCTCATGTTGAGCCCATGATAAAGGAAATGCATAAGAAGAATGAACAGGCCGTTTCTGATGCGATAAACCACTTCAAATCGGAATTTCAGCAGTATAAAGAAGGAGTTCCAGATTTTGTTGCGGATCTGACCGCTCTGGGAACTAAATTCCACACCCTCTTCACCACGGTTCAAGACACTTTCGATCCCGCTCCTGCAAGGCGTGAAAAAATGGTGGAAGAAAAGTTTTCCAAGCACATTATGTCCAGCAGACAGCTTGATGCCCTCGTAAAAGAAACGATCGAAATTTATATGGATCAGGTGGAAGCAAACCGTAACGAGCTGCTTGGCTCCATCGCTGTGGCTCTGCGCATGGGTGATGTTCCCTTGGGCAATCAAATTCTCGTTCAGTTAAAAGAGCCTTTTTTAGAAGGTGTCAACACACACATGATTCGAGAAGCCTCCAAATCGGCTATGCAAGCTCTTAGCGCTGAAATAGTCAGCTTCATTGTCGGGGCTGTTGCCTGGAAAGCATCTCAAATCGCTGTACCTATGGCTGTTTCCGGAGTTTCATCTTTGGCCGGCGTGTCCGTCGGTACTCTGACCACACAGGTTCTCGCCAGTGGTCTCGGTGGTCTGGCAGCCTTTGAAGGTGCCACAACCGCCGGTGCAGCCGGCACTTTACTCGGACCGGCTGGAACTGTTGGCGGTGCAGTTGTGGGCTTTGGAGTCGGACTGGCTGCAGATATGTTCTTGACCAAGCGCTTTTCAGAAAGAGCGACCGAAGAACTGACCGCTGCACTGAATAAAAATGAGCATGAAATTCTCTATAACAACACATCAAATAACAAAGGGCTCCAAGCCACCTTCAGGGAAGCCAACAACACACTTTATCAAATGACCCGTGATGCGGTTCTGGAAACGATGAAAGGAGCTGTCTGATATGACCACAAACAACATCACTTTTAAACACATCTCCCTGCTGATCTGTCTTTTTACAGTGCTGATGACAGCCTTTCATACTCCCCGGGCGGAGGCTTTCGGAGGCCCACTGGTACGAAAAATTATCAGTGGCGGTGTCCGGAAGGGCGTTCAGAAGTCCACACAGAAGGGTGTTCAGAAAGGAATCCAGAAGGGCACCCAAAAGGGGCTGCAGAAAGGCACCCAAAAGGGACTGCAGAAGGGTGCCCAGAAAGGGATTCAGAAAGGTGTCCAGAAAGGACTGGGTCAGGCCGCCAAAGGCACGGGTCTGTCTTCTTCCGTAACCAAAGCTGTTCAGACCCTGCCGAAAACACAGCAGACCAGAGCTCTGCATGTTCTCCAGCGAAGCAGTCCCGCCATGCATCAAAGCGTGGAAAAATACGGCGCCAGGGTGTTAACAGCCGAAATGAAACATCCCGGTGTGGGCGGTAAACTCGTCACTTCCTTCGGCCCGGAAAGCTTCGGCATACTCGATAAAGCCTCTACGGGACAGGTCATCCGTTTCACCCGGCATTCAAATAAACTCGAGGCTCTCACACCCTCAGCACGAAGCCAGCTCTTCAGCAAAGCGGCCCAAGGCCCGGAAAAAGTGCTCACCGCTCTCGAAAAGCATCCCAACATCATAAACGCCTGCAAAACCCTGGGCATTACCGGCATCATTGTAGCAGGAGGCACCAAAGTCGGTTCTCAGGCATTGCGTGGCGAAATTGAAACCATCCATCCTGATGGCACAGTAACCAAAGAAATGGGACCTATCAGTTTGAACGTTGAAAAAGTAGCGGAATCACTGGAAAATCCCCTCATGGTCTTCGGTGGCATCCTCGCCGGCGGTCTCTCACTGGCGTGGTTTATACATCACCGACCCAGGAAAAGGAACACAGTAACAACCACTGCTTCAACGCAGGAAGAACTGGAACAGCGCCCATGATCTTTTACAGTGTTCAGAAAAAAGGGAGCCACCATGCCGACCTTATCTGTCACTGAAAACAACAGCACCGCCCAGCCGTACCGGAGCGGGTATTGCTCCAGAGTCCCGAAGGCGCCACACTGTGCGTTTAGCCACGCCCAATAATTCAGCCACTTGAACAGCAGTCAACAGTTTGGTTTCCGTAATGAAAGCTCCTTTTAAGGTTTTGAGATTCATCTGTCAGATCTCCGCCGTCATGATGAGCGCTCCAAGTGAATTCCCATGTGTCCCCGCCTGAACAGGAAAAGCCGTTACGACCGTCTTCTCCGCATCCGAAGGCATTCCATTTCTTCAGAATATTATAGCTCTCTCCGGTATCTTTGATATAAGGTTTACAGAAATCGAGGAGCCAATGATCTTTCTTCGCCATAATCTCATCCTCTTTATTATGGCTCTAAAAGTCCCACTGAAAGAAACGAAGTAGAAACACCAGCTGCCAGCTCGCAGCTTCAATGACAATGATATTTTAATCGATGACAGTTGTCAAAAAAACAGGATTGTTTATGTGTATTACCTACAGACTTTCCCCTTATAACACGCGCCCGCGCGAGGATAGAGGGTGGTTGTCCTCGTCTTATCAAGCTTATTTCCACAACTATTCTGTATAGCTGTTCAATGTCTTTTTGTATTCGGCAGTCCCGTACTGGCAAAATAAGGTTTGTGCACAGTATCTGCAGAGAGGAGAGTGCATCTTCTTTAAGTGGGTTGAGCTCTGGAGGTTAAGTATGCGTCTGGAAGATTTGGTTCCAAAAGCGGAGTTACAGGGGATTCTGCCGAATGTTTCTGTTCGTATCGAAACAATTGAATGGCACGGCACGGACGCTTTAACTATTTTTTATCGCGACCCGGAAGGACGCCTTTACGAACAGCTCCTCTATCGCTCAGACGAAGAGAATCTACAGCTTATCGAAACGCACTGTCCCTGGAGTTTTGATGGCGATGGTTCTCTCTTCAGGCTCGTAGCCGAAGCACGCCGCATCCGTCTTGCTTATCTCTTCGATCCCGTCCTGGCTATCCACAGCTCTCTGGTAGATCCCCTTCCCCATCAGATCACCGCTGTGTACGAGGCCATGCTTCCCCGTCAACCCCTTCGCTTTCTGCTGGCCGATGACCCTGGCGCCGGCAAAACCATTATGGCCGGTCTCCTTATCAAAGAGCTCATGATCCGCGGCGATTTGCAACGCTGTCTTATCGTCTGTCCCGGCAGTATTGCCGAACAATGGCAGGACGAACTATACCAGCGCTTTCATCTTCCTTTTGAAATCCTTACCAACGCCGCCCTTGAAGCAGCCCATAGCGGCAACTGGTTTCTTGAAAAGTCTCTGGTTATCGCCCGCCTTGATAAGTGTTCCCGTGATGAAAAAGTTCAGGAAAAGTTATCAGCCGAAGGCTGCCGTTATGATCTGATCATCTGTGACGAAGCCCACAAGCTTTCCGCCACCTATTTCGGCAACGAGGTGAAGTATACCAAGCGCTACAATCTTGGCCGTCTACTCTCCGGCATTACCCGGAACTTTCTTCTCATGACCGCCACGCCTCACAACGGCAAAGAAGCGGACTTTCAACTCTTCCTCCGCCTCCTGGATCCCGATCGTTTTGCCGGTGTCTATCGCAACGAAAGCTATAAAGTTGACGTCTCCGATCTTATGCGGCGCATGGTGAAAGAGAACCTGTTGAAATTTGATGGCAAACCCCTTTTCCCGGAACGTATTGCTCATACGGTTCCCTATCATCTTTCTGAGAAGGAAGAGCAACTCTACAAAAGAGTAACCGAATATGTGCGCGAAGAATTCAACCGCGTGGAAGCGCTTCAGAACAACAAAAAACGCACCACTGTCGGCTTTGCCCTCACCATTCTGCAGCGTCGTCTGGCCTCTTCTCCCGAAGCCATTTATCAATCCCTATCCCGTCGTCGCCAACGTCTGGAAAAGCGACTTGAGGAATTTAAGCAGCTTCAACAACATCTTTTAGACGACACGCTCTTCCCCGATCTGGATCTTGAGGATTTTGATGAACTGGACGATCTTCCGGAAGACGAATTATTCTCCATGGAAGAGACCATGATCGATGAAGCCACAGCCGCCAAAAGCATCACGGAACTGAAGCTGGAACTGCAGACTCTGGCAAGCCTGGAAGCACTAGCCGACTCAGTACGACAAAGCGGAGCCGACACCAAATGGCGCGAACTCTCCACGCTTCTTCAGGAAATATTCACTGTTGAGGGAATGCACGGACAACTGGCCGAGGCACCTGAAGCATACGATGCTGATTCAGCACCCAAGCCCAAAGCATCCCCCCGGCAAAAACTGGTCATCTTTACAGAACATCGCGACACCCTGAATTATCTCGCCACCAAAATATCAGACCTTCTCGGTAGACCTGAAGCCATGGTTATTATTCACGGAGCCATCAGACGGGAAGACCGGCGTCGTGCCCAGGAATCTTTTCTCCACGACCCAGATGTACAGATCCTCCTGGCTACCGATGCCGCCGGCGAAGGCATCAACCTGCAACGTGCCCATCTCATGGTCAATTATGACCTCCCC
This sequence comes from Candidatus Hydrogenedens sp., assembly GCA_012522755.1. Taxonomy (GTDB): domain Bacteria; phylum Hydrogenedentota; class Hydrogenedentia; order Hydrogenedentales; family CAITNO01; genus JAAYJV01. The sequence continues at coordinate 1,900 of JAAYJV010000186.1, read as the reverse complement.
TGGAATCCCAACCGCCTTGAACAACGCTTCGGACGTATTCATCGTATCGGCCAGACCGAACCCTGCCATCTGTGGAATCTCATCGCCGATGGTACCCGGGAAGGCGATGTATACCGCCGGCTCCTCGACAAACTCGAAGAAGCACGCAAGGCCCTGGGGGGCAAAGTATTTGATGTCCTCGGTACTCTCCACTTCGAAGGCAAGCCCCTCCGCGATCTCCTTATTGAAGCCATCCGCTACGGCGATCAACCGGAAGTGCGTATGCGTCTTGAAAAAAGCATTGAAGACGGTGTCAACCGCGACGTCCTTCAAGAACTTCTGGAAGACCGCTCTCTCGCCAGGGATGTCATGGACACAAGCCGGGTCATGAAAGTGCGTCAGGAAATGGAACGCGCTGAGGCCCGCCGTCTGCAACCCTTCTATATTGAATCCTTTTTTCTCGAAGCCTTTCAGCAACTCGGAGGCACTGCCTATGCCCGCGAACAACGGCGCTTCGAAATCACCCACGTTCCAGCCTCCATCAGGCAGCATGAAGTGTCTTCCCCCTCCAACGCTCCCCTTCTACCCCGCTACGAACGCATCGTCTTTGAAAAAGATCTTATTAACCAAAAAGGTCAGGTGACAGCTGCATTTATCAGCCCGGGCCATCCTCTTTTAAACGCTGTCATTGATATGACGCTTCTCCGTCATCGAGACCTCTTGAAACGAGGCACGATCCTCGTCGATGATACCGACAGTGGCACTGCACCGCGTATACTCTTCTTCCTAGAACATGCTATTCAGGATGCCAGCCTGCTGCCTTCCGGAGAAAGGCGCATTATTTCCCGGAGAATTTTCTATGTCGAACGGGATGAAGCAGGTGCCATGCGCCATCTTTCCTACGCCCCTTATCTGGATTACCGATCTCTCGAAGAAGATGATCCTTCTGCTGAAGCACTGCTCAGTCATCCCCTCTGCAACTGGATCAAGGCTTCTCTGGCTGATGAGGTTAAAAACTACGCCATTGGCACAGGTGCAGCAGAACACTTCTCCGAAGTGCAGGAGCAGCGTCGGGAACAGATCACCAAAACCCGCAAAGCTGTTCATGCCCGCCTGTCAAAAGAGATCCACCACTGGGATCACCGTGCCGAAGTCCTAAAAAGCCAGGAGCAGGCCGGTAAGGCAGGTGCCAGGCTCAATTCTCATGAAGCCAGTAGAACAGCCGATGAACTGAGTGCTCGCCGTCAAAAACGTATGGAAGAGCTCGACAAGGAAGAAAAGCTTTCCCCCTTGCCTCCTGTTGTTCTCGGTGGTGTCGTGGTCCTGCCTGCCGGATTCCTGGCCCAATGGAAAGAAGAAGCAGAAAGTCCCGCTCCGAAGCCCGCTCCAGCCGTCGATACCCAGGCTGTAGCCGCCCGTGCCCGGGAGATCGTCATGGCCATTGAAAGAGAACTCGGCTATGAACCAACAGACCGCGAGTTTGAAAGACTGGGATACGATATAGAAAGTCGTGACCCCCACAGCGGCAAGCTGCGCTTTATCGAAGTGAAGGGTCGTATCCACGATGCCGATACCATTACCGTAACCAAAAACGAGATTTTATATTTCTTCAATAAGCCCGACAGTTTCATCCTCGCTCTCGTCGTCTTCATGCCCGACGGCAGCCACAAAACAAAATATGTCCGAAAACCCTTCCACCGGGAACCGGACTTCAATGTGACCAGTGTCAACTACAACTTTGCCGAACTCCTCGCTAAAGGAGAGGAGCCCTGTTAAGCCGCGGCTGTAGGGGCACGGCATGCCGTGCCCATGGTGGTTCATATCGTACCCGAAGGTAGGGGCACGGCATGCCGTGCCCATGGTGATTCATATCGTACCCGAAGGTAGGGGCACGGCATGCCGTGCCCATGGTGATTCATAT
>JAAYJV010000185.1 GCA_012522755.1 Candidatus Hydrogenedens sp. | reverse complement strand
GCTTTCAGGGTTTCCAAAGACATTATGTCAGAAGACAGGTTGTCGAATCTGTGGTCGTATCACACGTTGAAATCAAATGACTTAGCTCGATAAGAACACAGACTTCTTCGAAAAAATAATGGAAGATGACGGGTAGTAGCGCGGAAAAATACAGGCGGCATAAAAAAGATCTGCAGTCTCAACACGTCCACTCTGCCCACGTGCTCCACTGACCCGACACAAATGCCCAAAACCAACCCGAGCCCCTCCCACATCCGTCCGATCCGACTGATCCGACCGATCCGACCGACTCCCCGGAGACTATTGAGCCCTTTGAGTCTCCTGCATGCCTTGTTTCTTTCCTATTCCCTATTCCCTATTCCCTATCACCTAACACCTATAATACGCCCCTCATCCCTCTTGTGTCTTTCTCCCGCTTGTTGTACAATCATGCCATGAGCACTTTTGACAAAATTCCTCTCGTCACCACCATCAAAGAACGATGCCGTGTCTGCTATACCTGCGTGCGGGAATGCCCGGCCAAAGCCATCCGTGTCGCCGACGGGCAGGCCGATGTATTGCCGGCGCGCTGCATCGGTTGCGGAAATTGCGTGCAGGTGTGCGGCATGAAAGCCAAAAGAGCCTACGACTCCACTGAAGAAGTCCGTGCGCTTCTGGAATCAGACGAAGCTGTTGTTGCCATCGTTGCACCTTCTTTTCCCGCCGCCTTCCCGCATATCCCCCAGGAACGTCTGGTCGGGCTCCTTCGCGCCATGGGTTTTTCCCGGGTGTGTGATGTTTCTTTCGGTGCCGATCTCGTTGCCCGCCAATACCGGCTTTTACTGGAAGAGAACCCTGATAAAAACCATATTGCAACAACCTGCCCGGCCATTGTCCTTTATGTGGAACATTTTTTCCCCGATCTCGTCGAGACCCTGGCACCGCTGGCCTCACCCATGGTTGCCATGTCCCGTGTTGTCCGTGAATATTACGGTGCTTCTGTCAAAGTCGTCTTTATCGGCCCCTGCATCGCGAAAAAAGAAGAGGCCCGCAACTCTGACACAGGCCCGGAAATTGATGCGGTACTGACCTTTGAGGAAATGCTTGTCCTCGCTTCGGAAATGGGTCTCTTCGTGGGCCGTATCAAGGCGGCGAACTTTGATCCGCCCCACGGTGGTCTCGGTGGTCTCTTTCCTCTCAGCCGCGGACTGATTCAATCCGCCAACCTGCAGGAAGACCTTACCTCCGACGATATCATCACCACCGATGGCCGTCATGGTTTCGTGGAGGCTGTGAAAGAATTTCAGGAAGGGCAATGCCGTCCGCGCCTCCTGGAAATACTTGCCTGTGAAGGCTGTATCATGGGCCCGGGAATTTCCAACGATGAACCCCTTTTCCGTCGTCGTCACCGGATCAGCCGCCATGTGCGCGAACAGATGGCCGCCATCGATGAAGAAGGCTGGGCCGCCGACCTGGAACGCTTTTCCCGGCTGGACATGAGCCAGTCTTTCTGTGCCGATGACCAGCGTATTTTTGATCCCACACAAAACGAACTGGCAACGATCCTCAAGCAGCTGGGCAAGTTTTCGCCTGAGGATGAACTGAACTGCGGCGCCTGCGGTTATGGCACCTGTCGGGAACATGCCGTGGCCATTTACAAAGACCTGGCCGAACATGAAATGTGTCTGCCCTTTGTCATTGACCAACTGCAGGAGGCCGTCAAAAATCTTGCCCGCTCCAAAGAAGAGCTGGCCCAGACCCAGGAAACGCTCATGCATGCGGAAAAGCTGGCAAGCATGGGCCATCTGGCAGCCGGTATCGCCCATGAGCTGAACAATCCTCTGGGCGTTATTCTCATGTATGCCCATATGCTGCTCGATGAGCACTCTCTGGAAGATCCGGATGTGAAAGAAGATCTGGAGATGGTCATTACCCAGGCCGATCGCTGCAAAAATATCGTGGCCGGTCTTCTCCATTTTGCCCGGCAGCACAAAGCCTCCTTTTCTTTTGTGGATGTACACCGTTATTTCGAAGAGCTCCTCAAAGTCATGATCATCCCCGAAAATATTGAGGTGAAAATCCTTCATGAAGGGCCCCATGCGGCAATCTACATGGATCGTGATCAGATTACACAGCTCATGATCAATCTGCTCACCAATGCTTGCCATGCCATGCCCGACGGCGGCATTCTCACTCTGGGAGCACAATGCAGCGACACGGAAAATCGTTTCTTTGTAAAAGATACGGGCTGCGGCATTCCTGAGGAAAATATCAAAAGAATTTTTGAGCCCTTCTTCACAACCAAAGAAGTGGGCCAGGGAACGGGCATGGGGCTGGCTGTTTCCTATGGCATTGCAAAAATGCACCGCGGTGACCTGCGCGTATCCCGCAATGCCGACGAAAAAACCGGAGAGCCGGGCACGACCTTTACAGTCATCCTGCCCTCCAACCCCGCTGGCCCCACTCAGGCGGATACACGGGAAAAGCCCGTACAAGATGCATTATCCCTCCAGACTGGCCCATAATAGTCTCAACGCAACATAGTCACAGGAAAGGAAAATATCAGCTGATGGATACCATCAAAGTACTCGTTGTGGATGATGAAATCGGTATCCGGCTGAGTATTGCCCGTATTCTGAAGAAAATGGTCATCGCCTCCCCCGAAGAGGGCCGGGAAGTGCATTTTGAAGTGGAACAGGCGGAAACAGGTGAACAGGCCCTTCAGCTCATCCGAGAATCACCGCCGGAAATCCTGTTGCTGGACAACAAACTGCCCGGAATCAGCGGCTTTGAAGTTTTGGCGGAAGTGGCGACCATGAACCTGGGAATCAACACGGTCATGATCACGGCCTATGCCTCCATTGAAAACGCCATTCATGCAGCACGGCAAGGCGCCTATGATATGCTCCCAAAACCATTCACGCCTGTAGAGCTCAGGCGCATGCTGGAAAAAGTCACGAACCATGTGATCACGGCACGGCGCGCCAGAGAACTTGCCGCTGAGAAAAAGCGTGTGCGCTTTCAGTTCATCTCTGTTCTCGCCCATGAACTGCAGGTGCCCATCAACGCCATCGAAAACTATCTCCGGGTCATGCGCGACCGCACTCTGGGCGATGACATGAAAAGCTATGATGCCTATCTGGAGCGCTGTCTCATCCGCTCGGAATACATGCGCAAGATGATTTCCGATCTTCTTGATCTCACACGCATTGAATCAGGAGAGCGGGCCCGCACACTGGAAAAGTGCAATCTCACGGAAGCGACACGCCTCGCCATGGACGCTCTCGCCGCTGAAGCGGCACAGCGAAACATTAAAATGACCCTGGATACACGCCGTATTTCCATGTACGCCGATCATACGGAAATAGAGATCATCCTCAACAACCTCATTTCCAATGCCATCAAATACAACCGGGATGCGGGAAAAGTGAAGATCGCCCTTTTCAAAAGTGGCGATGAGATCAAGATCCAGGTGTCCGATACGGGCATCGGCATGAGTGCGGAAGATTGTGCTCGCATATTCGATGACTTCGTGAGAATCAAAAATACCCGGACAACCAAAATTCTGGGCAGTGGTCTGGGCCTGTCCACTGTAAAGAAAATCGCACTCCTCTATCATGGAAGCGTCTCTGTTGAGAGTATCCCTGACGAAGGGACCACTTTCACCGTAATCCTCAAAGATCAGGGTGCGGACAACGACATCTCCTCCTGACTCTTTCTCTCACCCCCCTCTTCCTCATCAGAAAACCGCCCGGCAAAACAATCGCAAAGATCATCTCACCGGGCGGCAACTTGTTCACGGTACAAAAGGCCCGTCAGTATTTACTCCACATCAGGAACCGGAGCTTCGCCGGGAATCCAGCAAAGAGGCGGATCATAGTCATCGTCATAGTAATAATTGCCACCTGACTTGAAAATGTACAGACCTCGAACAGCCCAAGTCATGGGAAAGTCACCTTCCCGCCAGGCTTCAAGAATCTTTTCAAAGTCATCGGCATCAATTACGCCGTCCGAATCTTCATCAAAGGGATAGGTTTCGGGGACTTCCACGTCTTCACCTTCAATGACCTCTTCGCCTTCAATGATCTCTTCACCTTCAATGATCTCTTCACCTTCAATGACCTCTTCGCCTTCAACGACGTCTTCGCCTTCAACGATTTCTTCGCCTTCAATGACCTCTTCGCCTTCAATGCATTCTCCAATGACGGCGGACACGAATGCTTCGCTCCAATTGCCCGAGCTGTCTGTAGCTTCGTAACGGATGGTATAAGTACCCGACACTTTCGTCCAGTCGCCGGCATCCGCTTCGGGAAGCTCGTTTACAAACATTTCTATAACGGGAGTTCCCCTGCAATTGTCCGATGCTGTCACTTGAGAGGGGCCTTCCCCGCTCCAATCAGCTCGACAGTCAAGGGAATACTCAAATAAGGTCATCGCATCGTCCAGCCAGATGCCATTACTCAAGCGATGGGAAATATTGATGGTTGGCGGCGTATCATCATCCACGACCACAGCTGTAACAGCTTCTCCCACATTGCCTGCTTTGTCCACAGCGACATACCGGGCAAGATAAATTCCGGCTGTGCTGCGCCAGGTGGTTGTAGTCAGTCCAAGGCTGTCCAGAGGCACTTCCACATAGTCGTCGCCTTCAAGCTCCACTGCTGTAATCGTGGAAGTGGTGCGAATAGTCCCATCACATTGATCCTGTGCACTGGCACCTCTGGGTCCATCGTTAATCCAGCTGAAACCACAATTAAAGGTGTAAATGAAAAGAGACGGATCTTCATTCCACCAGTACCCATTTTCTTCACGATGCGAAATCGTGACAACGGGAGGCGTCATGTCTGCAACCACTGCTTTCACAAAGGCCGTGGCCGTATTACCAGCAGCGTCTGTGGCCATATAAGTGATCTGATATTCGCCCGGGACGGAAGTCCAGTCAGCCGGCGCTGAACTGCCATCGACAGATTCAATAGACTGGCTGTATCTCAGCGCACCATCGCAGCTGTCTGTTGCCGTCACGGAAAGAGGACCAGCCCACGTGTCATTACAGTCCACCTGATAAACAAAGTCATTTTCGTTTTCCCAAATGCCGTTGTCTTCGTTGTGCTCAATGACGATCACAGGCGCTTGCGTATCTTGTACCAGAGCACGTACTGTGACTTCACTCTTGTTGCCCGAGCTGTCTTCCGCCTCATAGTGAATGAGATAGAGGCCCGGCTGGCTCGTCCAAGTGTCTTCATCCAGACCCAGACTCGCCAGAGACACTTTCCTGAAAGTGTTTCCAAATGGAACCAGACCCAGAATATTTACACTCACTTCGACACTTCCATCATGGCCATCCCTTGCATAGACTTCGCTGGGGCCTTTCACAGTCCAATCATCCAGGCATTCCAGTTCATAGACGAAGATGGGTTCTTCATCATCAGACCAGGAACCATTGGCTTCGTTGTTGGTCACCACCAGCTCAGGAGCCACCGTATCTATGATGAAAACAGCGACGGCCTCCACAGTCTCATTTTCTGCACGGTCTTCGGTGCTGTACACAACAAGATAGGTACCCACTCTCTGGGTCCAGGTCTCTTCAGTCAGCTCCATCTCTTCCAGAGTGAAAGCATCGAGCTCGCCATCTTCCTCATTGACAACAAGCACCAGAATCTGGGAGATCACTTCCATCTCCCCGTCGCATACGTCATAAGCACTTACTGATTCAGGTCCGGACTCCGCCCAATCGCTGCCATATTCCAGCGTATAGATAAAGAGATCCTCGCCATCGCTGACTGTCCATTCGCCATTCTCTTCACGATTGACTATGGTCATCACAGGCGCTCTCTTATCCCTTACAGTGGCCGTCACACTTTCTACCGCGCTGTTGCCCGAACTGTCTGTCGCTGTATAGCTGATGACATAATCATCCGGAATTCCTGTCCAGTTTTCATCGGCTATTGGATCGCCGGACAAGGTCGTGATGGTTTCCTCATAAGCAAGGGATCCTTCGTCACAGTTGTCACTCACACGTATTCTGGACGGGCCCTTGGCACTCCAGGAATCACCACAATCCAGATCGTAGACATCCGCGCCAAGATCATCATTCCAGACCCGGATGCGGTGGCTGATGGCTATAACCGGTGCTGTTTCATCAGGATCACACTCATCTGTTATCTCTTCGCCTTCAACGCATTCTCCAACAACGGCATATACCACCTTGGCTGTGGCCTCGTTACCGGAACTGTCTGAAGCTTCGTAACGGATCAGATACGATCCAGTGGCACTGGTCCAAGAGTTCGTATCCAATTCCATATCTTCAAGAGATGCTTCGATATCCTCTCCATCATCGCCGGGCACAAGTGCCAAAATTGTTGTGACGACAGGGAGGCTTCCATCGCAATTGTCTGTAGCAGTCACTTGACCGGGACCCACAGCACGCCATTCCGAGCCACAGGCGACAGAATACTCAAACATCGTCATCGCATCGTCCAGCCAGATGCCATTATTCAAGCGATGGGAAATATTGATGGTTGGCGGAATCTCATCATCCACGATCACAGCCGTAACCGCTTCTCCCACATTACCTGCTTTATCCACAGCGCTATATCGTGCGATATAGGTACCGGGACGACTATTCCAGTTGTTGGCTCTCAGTCCGATACTCTCCAGAGACACTTCCACATAGCCGTCGCCTTCAGAGACCCAGGCTGTAATTGTGGATGTGATCCGACCAATATTTCCATCACATTGATCCTGTGCACTGGCACCGTGCGGTCCGCGGTTCGTCCAGCTGTCACCACAATTAAAAGCATAAATAAAGATAGAAGAATCTTCATCCCACCAGTACCCATTGTTTTCACGATGCGCAATCGTGACAACAGGGGGCCTGATGTCTGCAACCACTGCTTTCACAGAGGCTGTGGCATCGTTACCGGTGCTGTCTGCGGCTGTATAGGTGATGATATATTCACCCGGGGCAGCGGTCCAGGGATCCGCCAGAGGCTCGCCAGTGACAGCTTCAATGGTCTCGTTGCATGACAGTTCACCATCGCAGCTGTCTGTTGCAGTTACAGAGAGGGGACCAGTCCAGGCACCGCGACAATCAAGCTCGTAAACAAAGTCCGTACCATTTTCCCAGTAGCCGTTCTCTTCATTGTTAACAATGGTAATAACAGGAGCTTGCGTATCTTTCACCTGAGCCCGTACTGTGGCTTCAATTCCGTTACCTGAGTTGTCTTCCACCTCATAGCGGATGAGATAGAGGCCGGTCTGATGCGTCCAGGTCTCTTCAGTCAAGCCGAGATCATCCAATGTCATTTCGATGAAATCATCTCCGCTGGGGAAAAGGCCAAAGATCTTTTCGCTTACTTCCATATCTCCGTCATAGGCATCTGTTGCGTAGACAGCGAGGGGACCTTTCACAGCCCAATCGTCCAGACATTCCAATTCATAGACGAAGACGGGCTCTTCATCATCAGACCAGTCTCCGTTGTCTTCATTATTCTCCACTACCAGGACAGGAGCCACTGTATCTACAATGAAAACAGCGACAACCTCCTCTTCAAAGTTTTCCGCACTGTCTTCGGAGCTGTACACAACAAGATAGGTGCCCACTCTCTGGGTCCACGTTTCTTCAGTCAGGTCCATCTCTTCCAGAGTGAAAGCATCGAGCTCGCCGTCCTCGTCATTAGCAACAAGCACCAGAATCACGGAGATTACTTCCATCTCCCCGTCGCATACGTCATAAGCACTTACTGATTCAGGTCCGGACTCCGCCCAATCGCTGCCATATCCCAGCGTATAGATAAAGAGCTCTTCCCCGTCACTGACTGTCCATTCACCATTCTCTTCACGGTTGACGATGGTGATCACAGGTGCGCTCTTATCCCTGACGGTGGCTGCAACGGTTTTTTCTTCCGCCGTGTTGCCTGAACTGTCCTCAGCATTATAGCTGATGACATAGTTGCCCGGCGTTCCTGTCCAGTCGGTTCCAGCCAGAGGCTCGTCTTCGAACTCGCCGGACAAATCCGAAATGGTTGCTGCATAAGTGAGCTCTTGGTCGCAGTTGTCAGTAACACTTACTCTGGACGGGCCTGTGGCACTCCAGAGATCACCACAATCCAGATCGTAGACATATAAGCCAAGATCTTCATTCCAGACTCTGATGCGGTGATCGACAGTAATCACCGGCGCTATTTCATCAGGATCGCACTCATCTATTTCACCATCGATATCGTCTTCGTCCTCACCTTCGATAACCTCGCAATTGTCTTCGATCCGCACTTGCAGGTACGCTTCGTTTTCGTTGCCTGCAATGTCTTTCGCCCAATAGTGAAACAAATAAAGACCCGGGGCACCAGTCCAATTATCCTCATTCAGATCAAGATCTTCCAATTCAACCTGATTAACCTTATCCTCATCTTCTTCATCGGGTACCAATGCCCGGATAGTCGTCTGCAATTCGAAATAACCGTAACAATTGTCCGTCGTTGTCACAGATTCCGGCCCCTTGTCAGCCCAGGAATCATCGCAATCTAGAGTGTAGAGATACAACCCTTCATCTTCCAGCCATTCCGCATCGTCCAGACGGTGTACAAAATGAATCTCAGGAGGCGTCACGTCAGGGTCGCAGTCATCAAAATCCACAGCTCCCGGATTCAGATAGGGATAGCCATCGTTGATACTGCCATCCGTATCTTCGATCCAGATCTCCTCAAAATTCCAGCCCACATAGGTATTTTCTCCATGAGGGGAAGTCATTTCTGCGGTTGTGCGCCCTTCGCCACCAGCACTGTTTGTATGGCCGGATGTTTCTATATTCCAATATGATGGTTCTACCCAACCCCCCGACGTATCACCAATCAGACCACCGGAATAGGGGCCCACAACAGCACCTGTAGAGAAACAATTATGCACTTTACCGCCGAAATGGCGTCCGATCAGACTGCCTCCGTATCTGGAAGTTACGGACACGTTCCCACGGGCATAAGAATTTCGGATAATTCCATATGTAAACTGACCAACCAGACCGCCAACCTCCTGACCGCCGGAAACTGAAGAGGTAGAAAAAATCTGGCCTATTGTCCCTTGGGTATGCTTACCCACAAAACCACCCGTCATTGAAGTCCCTGTAACTGGTCCCTCAGAGGAACAATGCAAAATAAGCGCATCTTGCGTTATTTCGCCCACAAAACCACCCGTACTTTGCAGCCCACCTGTTACAGTACCGGAGGCCCTGCAATTGGTGATATCACCTCCAGACATAAATCCAACCAATCCACCCGTCTGACGTGAACCCGTCACATCAGCAGATGAAATACTGTCAGAGATGCCACTATCCAAAAGTCGGCCCGCAAGACCTCCCACTATGGTGCCACCGTTTACACAACCTTCATTGAAACAGGAGGTCAGCGTGCAATTGCTTGCATGACCCAGCAAGCCACCGCTGAAGTCTCTCCCCTTCACATCCGCATGAACGGAACAGGCGATAACTTCGCTGTGCGCAACTTGACCGGCCAGGCCGCCAACAAAATCATATCCGTATATGGTACCGGATACAAAACAATTTTCCACATGGGCACCGGAAATATTTGCAGCAAGCCCACCTGCATGACCTTCTCCGGAAACAAATACTTTATCCAGATTCATATCGTGAATATAGGCTCCGTCGCCCAGGGAACCAAATAATCCCATATTGGATTTGTGGACACTTGTTTTTGCAAGTATGGTACAGTTGGACAAGGTATGTCCCTGACCATCTATTACACCGCTGAAAGAAGTTCCAGGAGAGCCTATGGGAAAAAGACGCACACCTTCAAAATCTATGTCGCTAATGATTTTGAAGTGTTTGTCCCAATCCTCGGCTCTCCGCATCAAACGGCGCCAGTCACGATGATCAGCAATCAGATAGGGATCGTCTTCCTCTCCTGTTCCCCCGGAATAGGTCTTGCAATTATCATTAATCCTGACCAGAATGACTTCTGTGAGATGCACTTTCAGGTCTTCCGGATCCTCTTCCCCTTCAGGCAAACGACCGGGATCTCCATTCCACGCCGTATAGGCAATCCCATAAATACCCGGGTAGGAAGTCCAGGTATCGTGATCAAGTCCGTAGAGTGAAAGTGGCTCAGTTCCGTAATGACCCCAATCCTCTTCCTCGCCCTCCAGCTCCCTTTCGCCGGGAAAAGAAGGGAAGATCTCGATAGTCACCTCCACGTCCAAGGCATTGCCACAACCATCCGCAGCAGTTACGGACTCAGGGCCCCACAGCCCGAAAGGCACGTCACAATCAAGGCTATACATGAACAAACGCTGAGACAGATCTTCAGGAGTAAAATAATACCAGTCACCATTCTCTTCCCGATCTATCACGGTCAGAGTCATCGGATATTCCCAGGGATGGCACTCACCTTCAACGACAGTCTCATCTTCACCATCGGTCTCATCTTCACCATCGGTCTCATCTTCGTCAGAACAATTGTCGAGAATCTCGGCACCGACATCTTGCTTGGGACAGCGGTTGCCGGCGGCGTCCGTAGCTGTATAGCTCAAAAAATACATGCCCGGACGGGTAGTCCAGGTATTTTCATCGAGTCCCAACTGGGCAATGGGAGTAAACACAGGCAACATACCGTCTAACTGTACATCCTGAATAGTGACAGTGTACGGTATATCTCCATCACACGCATCCCAAGCACTGATGGACGAAGGCCCCTCAGTCGCCCCAGCCCAGTCAGCACCACAGGGCACGCCCTGATAAATCCAGCCATTAAACACCCCGGGGATGTTCTGTTGACTAGCCCGGTCAGTCCGGTGCTCTATTGTCAATACCGGAGGTGTAGTATCAGGATCACAATCTGCGGCCTGCACTGAAAAAACACTGAAAACCATGAACACGGTCAAAAATGCACCAACAAAGAAGCGGCTACGGGTCGACATGGAAGATCCTCCATCGGTAAGGTGTCGCAATTATGGGAAGCAGTATTCTGATCCTTATTCTGCTGTCAGGGCGTGATTCGGATTTTTGAAGACTTGACTGCTCTAAGGTCACTAGAAAAGGGCTACTCATTGTAGCCTGATTCAGCAAATTAGTCAAGCATGAACCGAAAATGTTCAGACCTGGCTTCAAGATGGAGATGGAATTTTAGGGAGACAGAAAAAGGGAGCTGGAAGATTAGAACCGCAAACAGCACAAAACATACCTGAAAACAACTGTGCAGCATAAAAAAAGATCCTATAGTCTTAACACGCCCACCCTATCCCCTATCCCCTATCCCCTATCCCCTATCCCCTATCCCCTATCCCCTATCACCGCCTCGCACTCCCACAACCCTTATGT
>JAAYJV010000184.1 GCA_012522755.1 Candidatus Hydrogenedens sp. | reverse complement strand
CTTCCGTTGCTTCCCACCCCGTCTCACGACGACGCAGTTACGGTTGGCTACAGAGTTGTAACGATGCTCTGAAGTGGACTTACACCACTCTGACTATATATGCGCACAGGCGCACCATTCCTGCGAACGCAGGAATCTTAACTCGAAGGCTTACTCTCTTTTTTACGCAAAAGGTTTATTTCCGGGATTAGATCATGAGGAATGCGTCGCGCGAATACAAAAAACACCTGATTATGCTGTAAACAAGGGACAGGTAGTTCTTACTTCTTTTATGCTTTTTTAGATATTGAATTTAAATGCTTTACAAAGATGAAACTATAAACTTCTTCAAAAGAATCATAGAAGATGACGGATAGTAGTACGGATAGTAGTACAGATGAAAAAAGAGCTTAGGCCGCAAACCAGGCTATTTGGTTTTCCAGGCGAATACACACAGTCTGCCAATGTGGAAATTGGCGCTCCCAGGAAGCATGACTCCAGACAATAGAAGAACTCGAAGTGTTTACCTGACATCGGGTGGCTGATATTCAACCCTCCCAGATACGTCCGATCCGTCTGATCAGTCCGATGAAAGACCAAAGACATACTCACAGCACGACCCTACAGCGTAATCATAAGACATACAACCCACAAACACGCCCTTGCCCAGTCTCCACGCTCTAACCCCAACCTCCGCGTCCATACTAACATCCCGGTTTTTTACGCGCTGGCACAGTTCATAAGCTTTACCCCACAACAACGCAAAAAGACCGGAATACAGATTGGGAGACTCTTAAACTCCCTTCCCCATAAGGGCCTGCGGCTTCGATTCCCGCTTCGCCACCACCCTTTCCCCTTACCCCACAAGGAAATTCCACAACGGTACCCGCCTCCTGCCCCAAACACACCAAAAACTGCTCCGGTCCCTTTGCGACTGCTTTGGTTTTCCCTCACTTCTCGCTGGGAAGCGCCGAGGGCTGCTCACTACTCTCCTCCTTTTCCCATGGGAATATCGATTTCTAACTTTCCAGCCAAGCAGGAAAGATAATATACCTAACTAATGAACGGATGCGGACCATTCCAACCAATAACAAAGTGTTCACCAGGAAAGTCATTTATAGAAACCTCTTGACATAAGCCTTGTTGATTGATATAAAATGGAGTGAACATATAAAATACAGAAATTTTGCATCTACAGGTTGTGATTACTATGTGGGTTTTATTACGTATACATTGCTTGAATGGCTTTTGCAATAGATATCTACTGCACCGTAACTGTAACCGGGAGGACTCGTAATGTTTTGTACCATGAAAACAAAAACTCTGCCAACCATCGGGCTCTTTTTCTTATTCGCTTTTTTCCTGAGCCTGGCAACTCTTCAGGCTTCAGAATCTGAGCTACCTTCGGAGGCCTTCGATAAAGCCGATGACATCTACTATGTAGATGCATCCAGCACGGCCTCTGATCCAGATGGGTTAAGCTGGGCAACGGCGTTTAAGGATATTCAAAGTGCCGTGGATATTGCTGCTGAAAAATTTGGTGGCCAGGTATGGGTAGCGAAAGGTAATTACACGGGCGCCAAGGAGCCTGTTCTGACTATGAAGTCAAGGGTGTTTCTGTATGGTGGCTTTTCAGGATCTGAGTTCGCACTGGAACAACGGGATTGGGAAACAAACATTAGCACCATAGACGGTGAAAACCAAAGGCTTTGTGTAAGAGGGGCCAACAATGCCGGACTGGATGGCTTTACCGTTACCCGTGGGTTTACGAATAGAGACGGAGGTGGAATGCGTAATGATTATTCTGCTTCGCCAACGATAACCAATTGCTTTTTTATAGCAAACACATGCGGTATAGATACAGGTGGCGGAATATACAACAGCGGACCTTCTACAACGATTACTAATTGCTTTTTTATAGCAAATACAGCTGACAATATACACGGGGGCGCAGGAGGCGGAATATACAACAATGGGTCTTCTGCAACGATTACTAATTGCTTTTTTATAGCAAATACAGCTGATAAAGGTGGCGCTATATATAATTCTTCTGGCGACTTAAAAGTAATAAACAGTATATTCACTGGAAATACAGCAAACAAAGGTGGGGGACTCTGCAGTAAAAGCGGTAAAGCTTTAATCACCAACTGTGTCTTTACAGAAAACAGAACCGAAAGCTCTCATGGTCAAGGGGGAGGGATACATCTCGACTCTAATTCTGATACAGATGTATTGAATTGTACTTTTGCAAATAATACGGCTTCTGAGGCTGGAGGTGGAATATTTAATAGTGGGTATGCCTCCGACAAACTAAAAGTGGCGAACTCCGTCCTCTGGGGAAATCTGCCTGATCAAATTACCGGTACCCAATTTAGTGCTACTAGTGTTTCTTTCAGCTGTATTGAAGGCAGATATACTGGGGACAACAATATTGCCAGAAATCCTGAATTCTTAAATGCGCCCTACAGTGTTCAGTTACGCCCGGAATCGCCTTGTATTGGTAAAGGCACTACAGAAAATGCACCGGACAATGATCTGCTGGGACGCTCCCGGCAAGGGGCAATTGATATGGGGGCTTATCAGGGAGCTGTTTCTGATAGTGTTTCTCTAAATGTGAGAGTTTCCCCGGAAAATCTCGGAAAGACTGAACCACCTGCAAATGAACACTTTTTCGGTCCGGGAGAGCGTATAATCCTCCAAGTCTATGGTACGGGCGGACGTTTCAGTAAATGGGAAGGTGATACCCTTGAAAATCGTCGCTACCCGTTGATTACTCTGACAGAGAACAAAACGTTGGTCGCCGAATTCGAAGAAAATATTTTTCGCGTGAACGTGAAAAGTAGAGATGAAGACCCGGATGGCCGTAGTTGGGCAACCGCTTACCCCGATTTGCAGAGTGCTGTAGATGCCGCCTTTGCCAGTGGCGGAGGTGAGATATGGGTTGCGAAAGGAACCTACAAAAGCTCTTTACCGACCATAGTCACTATGAAAGAGGAAGTCTCTCTTTATGGCGGATTTTCCGGAAATGAGCGCATGCGTGAGGAACGAAACTGGGAAGCACATGAAACAAAAGTAGACGGAGAAAACAAGCGTCAGTGCATTCTGGGATCAAGCAATGCACGTCTGGATGGTTTTATTGCCATGCGCGGAAAAAGCAATGGACAAGGAGGCGGCATTCAGGGTGAATATGGAGGTGGCATGTATAATGGCAGCTGTTCCTCCCTTATAGTGGAAAATTGTTCTTTTGAAGATAATGTATCCGGTGGAATGTATAATTCCAGCACTTCCTCAACATCAATAATAAATTGTAAATTTTCATCGAATATAACCCCTTCCGGCACAGATGGCGGCGGTATGTATAACAACTGGGCTTTTCTTATAGTAGAAAGCTGTTTTTTTGAAAGCAATCACGCTGGTTCCGGCGGCGGAATATACAATCATTATTCAATGATATCACTGGAAAATTGTATCTTCGAAGAAAATGAAGCAACGGGCACTAGTGTAGGGATCTCTGCAGGTGGTGGAATATATAATCATTACTCATCGCCCACGATAAGCCATTGTATTTTCACTAAAAACAAAGCCAGAAACGCCGGCGGTGGAATGTTCAACCACTATTCATCAGCGACTGTTATTGAATGCAGTTTTACTGAAAATATAGCTACTGAAGGTGGTGGAATGAAATTAATAGTGGGATCACCGACAGTACTGAATTGCAGCTTTGACAAGAACAGTGCTAATTCCTCGGGTGGTGGCATGTATATTTCAAGTTCCTCCTCACCAAAGGTTCTTTCCTGCAGATTTTCAAAAAATACGGCTGAGTATGGAGGAGGTGGAATATATAATAAGTCTGATGGAGGTTCTTTAGAAGATGGTTTACCAAAGATTCAAAACTGTCTGTTCACAGAGAATGAAGTGTATTCAGGGCGGTCTGATTCGGCGGGAGGTCTAGACAGCTTCTCAACTTCCTCAATGACAGTGGCGAACTGTACATTTACCCAAAATAAGAATTCTGAGGATGGCTGTGGTGCGTTGTATTTAGGTTCCAATGTGACAGTTACCAACTGTATCGCCTGGGGGAATAGCCCGACGCGAGTGGGCAGCAGGTACAGTATTCCCATTATTACCTATAGCTGTATTGAAGGAGGATTTAAAGGCGCCGGCAACATTGATGCCGATCCATTGTTTGTTAATGCCCCACAAAATCTGCGTTTGCAAAGTGGATCTTCCTGTATCGACACAGGTACTGATTCTGACGCTCCGGACACTGATATTTCAGGAAGGACAAGGCCTTATGGTGCCGGATATGACATGGGTGCGTATGAATATTATCCGGGAGCTTCTATCGGAATAGATCTGCAGGCTCACTCCGAATATTTTCATGCCGTAGCAGACCATATCTATTACACGATTACAGTGAAAAATACCGGCGGAGAAGAGTTTACAGACATTGAGGTTACGCACTCTCTGACAGGAGAGAAGCAGTGGGTTGGAACACTTGCCCCGGGGGGTGAAAAAATCCTCAATGAAATGTATACAGTGACACAGTCGGACATGGAAAGTTACAAAGTCGAGAATACTGTAACTGTTGAAGGAAAATTACCGGATGGCACTACGATGTCTGCCACAGACACAAAAATTGTTGAATTTGCAATGGAGCCCGACTTGTCTATAACACTGGATCGGCATTCACCGACCTTCTCCAAGGTTGGCGAAGAAATAAACTTCACCATTGCCGTCAAGAACACTGGCAATGTCCCGATCCACAATATTGTTGTGGAAGATGGGTTGACAAGTTTGATTCAAACAATCTCAACACTTGCTCCGGGCGAGGAACGACCCTTTGATACATCTTATGAAGTGGTGCAGTTGGATCTGGACAGAGGAAAAGTGGAGAACACAGCCTCTGTTTCTGGAAAAGCTCCTAATGGCGTTCCTGTGTCTAAAAAGACACAACTTATATCTGTTGATGCTATCTGGAATCCAGATCTGTCTATAACAATGGATCGTGCCCCGTCGTCCTTTTCCGAGGTTGGTGAGGAAATAACCTTCACCATCACTGTCAAGAACACCGGCAATGTAACACTCAACAATATTGTTGTGGAGGATGACTTGACGGGCTTAAGCGAGGGGATTAGAAATCTTGTTCCAGGTGATTATGGTGCATTACAAACATCTTATAAAGTGACTCAGTCGGATCTGGACACAGGAAAAGTGGGGAATACAGCCACTGTTTCTGGAAAAACTCCCGATAACAGTCTCGTGCCGGAAAGCACAGACTTTAAATCTATTGATGCTGTCTGGATTCCAGACCTGTCTATAGCAATCGACCCTGACTTGGCGTCCTTCTCAGAAATTGACGAAGAAATAAACTTCACCATTACTGTCAAGAACACAGGAAATGTCACGCTCCGCGATATTGTTGTGGAGGATGACTTGACGGGCTTCAGCGAAGGGATTAGAACCCTTGCTCCGGGTAATGGTGAGGTACTGGCAACATCTTATAAAGTGACTCAGTCGGATCTGGACACAGGAAAAGTGGAGAACACAATCACTGTTTCTGGAAAAGCTCCCGACAACACTCCCGTGCCTGAAAAGACTGATAGTAAATCTGTCAAAGGCATTGCGATCCCGAAATTGACTGTAATTAAGACGGGCGATAAAGCCAGGTTTTCTGAAGTTGACGAAGAAATTACCTATACCATTGGTGTCACGAATACTGGTAATGTCACGCTCAGCGATGTCGTTGTTGAGGATCTTTTGACTGAATTTACTGAGTCGATTAGAACTCTTGCTCCAGGTGATGGAGAGATGCTGGAAACATCTTATAAGGTAAAAGCCTCTGATGTGAAAGCACGTGAAGTCGTGAATACTGTTACTGTTGAAGGAAGGACTCCGGATGGTACTGAAGTGCAAGACGAAGACACAGAAGTTGCAACATTTGCGGAAATCGCTGAAGTCACTGTAACCAAGACTCCCGATGTTTCTGAGTTCTCCACCGTTGGTAATAAGCTTAACTATATCATCCAGGTCAAAAATACGGGTGACTTTACGCTCAACGATATTATTGTGGAGGATCCTTTAACAGGATTCCACGAGCAGATCGAAACGCTTGCACCGGATGAAGAAGAAATACTGGAGACATCTTATGAAGTGACACAGTCAGACATGGACAGGGGTGGAGTGGAAAATACGGTTAATGTTGCAGGAACGGCTTCGAATGGCTCTACTGTGGAAGACACTGATACTGTATTTGTTAATGCCATTACGAATCCTGAACTGTCCATATCAATGGACACCGGTGTTTCTTCCTTCTCCAGCGTTGGCGAGATAATTGACTACACTATTACCATTGAGAATACCGGTAACGTCATGCTCAAGGATGTTGTTGTTGAAGATTCGTTGACAGGATTCGAAAGAACAATTACAACATTGGCTTCTGGTAGCACGGAAACCTTCCCCACGACTTATGCTGTAAAGCAGTCAGACCTGGACAATGGTCAAGTGACGAATAC
The DNA here is from genome assembly GCA_012522755.1 of Candidatus Hydrogenedens sp. Classification (GTDB taxonomy): domain Bacteria; phylum Hydrogenedentota; class Hydrogenedentia; order Hydrogenedentales; family CAITNO01; genus JAAYJV01. Next base: position 22,189 of record JAAYJV010000184.1, on the reverse strand, counting down.
AGTAAATGTTACAGGAAAAACTCTCTACGATGATGAAGTGTTAGACACAGACACAAAAATTGCCACCGCGGTTATGAGGCCTGGACTGATGGTAATAAAGACTCCTGATGTATCTTCCTTGCCTATGGTTGGTGAAAAGATTAACTACACGATTACGGTCGAAAATACTGGTAATGTCACACTCAGTGATGTTATTGTGCGTGACTCCTTGACAGACTTTTACTATCAAATCTCGAAGCTCGAGCCTAAGTTTACAGAGACCCTGTTTACATCTTATGAAGTGACTCAGTCGGATGCAGAAGCACGTAAAGTGGTGAATACCGTTGTTGTTAAAGGAGAAGCTCCAAATGGCACTATGATGTCAACCACAGACACCTCCACTGTTGTCTTTGTTGCAGCAGCAAAGCTTGATGTACGAAAACAAGCGGATGTGTCTGTGATTTCTTATGCTGGCGATAAGATTACCTATACGATTGAAATCACTAATACCGGCAATCTCTCTCTCAGCAATGTTGTTGTGGAGGACCCCCTCACGGGATTCAAAGAGACTATCGCAACTCTTTTACCGGGTTCTGTAGTGACTCGCCTGACAAGTTTAGAGGCGAAACAGAAAGATATAGATGCGGGAAGCCTGGTGAATACTGTAAAGGTGACAGGCAGGACTTCATCGGGTGGGGTGGTGTCAGGCACCGATTCAATTACTGTTGATATTGTCAAGGATCCGCAGCTTTCTGTATCGAAGACGGCCAATATACCTACCTTTTCAGCCGTTGGTGATAACATATACTATACGATTAAGGTCACAAATAACGGTAATGTCACCCTTAACAATATTATACTTGAGGATCCGCTAACAGGTCTGAACCGAAAGGTCTCAACACTTTTACCGGGAGAAAACATTTCTCTGGAGACCTATTATACTGTAAAAGAAAAGGATGTGGTCGCGGGCAAAGTGACGAATGTTGCCACAGTGACAGGAAAAGACCCGAGCGGCAAATCCCTGTATGATACGAGTACAGCTGATGTTGTTGCTAGTACAGCTCAATTGCTGTCGGTGACAAAGAGTGCCGATCAGACTGCCCTTCCCGCTGCCGGAAAAGAAATCAACTATACTATTCTTGTTAAGAATACCGGTGATGTTGTCCTCAGCAATATCGTTGTGAAAGACCCCTTGACAGGTTTCAATGAGACTATTGCTACGCTTGCTCCCGGAGACAAAACGTCCCTTGAAACAAACTATGCAGTGACAAATAAGGACGTGGAAAAAGGAGAAGTAGTGAATACAGTTACCGTGACAGGAAAAGATCTGGGTGGTAATTCAGTTCAAGATAGCGATACGATCACCATAAAAGCAGACGATTCCAAGTCAGATGCTTCATGTGGTAATGGATTGTTTCGCTGTTCTTCTAAAGATATGCAGGATTCTGAAAAAGATCTGTTGGGAGATTTGTTGTTGCTTTCTCTGTGTTTCAGTTCTCTGCTGATATTTGGAGGATTAAGACGAAAATACTGATTCATTATTTTAGTTAACTGTTTCGATGCCTTCGTACAGTTCAGCCCGTCCCCAAAGGACTGAGGGCAAAACGAAGCGAAGGCATCCTTCCCAAAAATAACTAACTACCCTCACCTGCCAAAGCATGCTTTGGCAGGTTTTTTCTTATTTCAGGACAGACACACAAAATGCGCTCTCCAGTGAACTCGGCAATTCTCAGGCAAAAACAAAATAGCTGTACTAATCGATCCTGGTCGCGAGATACATGAATCCTCTTTATATGGTGAGGACTTCTGACCGACAGCAAAGGCTATCTCACCTGTCTCCGTGTCCTCTGACCCCGAGTATCCATCCCAGCGCGCAATCTTCCCTCCCTTCCTGTCCCCCATCCCATCACCCGTATTTAATCTCTTTTTCAGATACATATTAATCCTCTGTGGATAGCTATTTACCCTGGAGGATCTAGACATGAAAGAATTTCGTAGAATTGAAGACGTGGCCCGGGTAAATCTGCCTGAGGGCCTCAGTGAGGCCGTGCGTAGAATGCTGACGACCCTGCTCAATGCCTACGCTGAGATCGGTGAGCGCTACGATCCTGAAGTGGACGGGCACACTGTGCTCATCGAGGAGAGCGACAGCGACGAGATCATCCGTGCAGCCATGGGCGGGTACACGCTGTTGGATGCGCCCTTGGAGGGCGTCGTGCATGATGAGAAGCGACAGTGCATTTCCGGACATGCGTGGCTTCTCGTCGGCAAATCTATGGCGAATGAAACAATTCTACCTTACCCATACTTCAGCGGAATTTCTTGCCCACGTCGCGCAGGAAATGGAAAAACCCGTAAGCGTCATTTCTCGCACAGGTTGTGCGAAAAATCACTGTGACAGGAAGAGACCCGGAACAACTCGCACAGGCTGTGCGAGAATTGGTTTCGGCCGTTCCCTGGTGAAGGTGGCGTCGACTACGAAGTCGGGCATGTCGGAGACGATGTGTATATCCGCATCGAGAAGAATCATGGCGGCGGAAGCTGCAGCAAGGAGTGAGTACCCTGCGGGGAAGATCCGAGAAACCCTCACACCCGCCGTGCATCGTGGCGAGTCTCAAGGCGAATATCTTCCTGCCAGCTTCGCATCCAAGGACATGCGACGAAGAAGCGCTTCTGGAAGTGGCGCGCTTCGGTGTTTCACGGATTGAGATAAGTCAACATAGTGGACAGACTATCTGCCTCTCTTCCCACTGCTTGTTTTCAGCTTTATTCCAGGTTTCGCGGCTTTTTCCTTTGTCGAGCCACAGCTTAGAAACACCCTCTCCGCCAACAAAAACCGTAATGACCCTGGCACTTGAGCATGATCAGATAATGATATTAAAAGGTTTATGACGGTAACAGTCTGAAGGTCTTGAAGCAATTCATAGAAGACGGTGGGTTGCAGTCCTGAAACAAATGGTCACCCTCTGAGGGAGTGCTGCTCTTGTCTGCTCTTTCGGATAAATTTGATGATCCATAGGCAAAAAGACTATACTATAAGCCCCTGATTGCATTTATTTGCAATTCCCCCATGTTTTCTCGTATTTTGAAACCCTAGTGCCTGTGTATCAGGCAGAACCTGTGCCGGAGGTTTATTCATGGCGACAATTGAAGCTGGAAAGATTCGCAACGTTGGCATTGTAGGTCACGGCGGCGTCGGAAAAACGATGCTCGTCGAACATATTCTCCATATGGCGGGTCTCACAGGCCGCTTGGGTACTGTGGAAGAAGGCAACACTGTTTGCGACTATCTTGAAGAAGAAATAGAACGCAAACATACGATCGCCATGTCTTTGGCCAATACGGAATGGAAAGACGGCCGGATCCATTTTGTCGATCATCCGGGATATATGGATTTCCTCGGTGAAATGGCCTCTTCCACTCCCCTCATGGATGGACTGGTCATTGTTGTAGACGCCTCCACGGGTGTTCAGGTCGGTATGGACAATGCCTGGAAATATGCAGAACGCTTTCAGGTGCCTCGTGCCTTCTTTGTGAACAAACTTGATCGTGAACATACAAGTTTCAATGAAACTGTCCATCTCCTTCAGGAAACCTATGGCCGCCACTGTGTGCCCATCGTTATTCCCATTGGTGAAGGTGCTGATTTGAAAGATGTCGTGAACATCGTTACAGGCGAGAATCTCCCTGACGGTATTGACGATCTGCAAGAAGCGCTGGTGGAAGCTGTTGCTGAAACCGACGACATTCTCATGGAAAAATATCTGGATACTTTGGAACTTTCTCCTGAAGAATTCCGCAGCGGCCTGCAACAGGGAATCACCTCCGGCAAAATCATTCCCATCCTTGCAGGCAGTGTGGCTCTGGAAAAAGGGATCACCCAGCTTCTGGATCTGATTGCGGAGTCTTTCCCCAGCCCCCTTGATCGCAAGATTGTGGCGAAAGATGACAAGGGCGAAGAAGTTATCGTAAAGGCGGATCCTGATGGACCGTTCCTGGCGCAGGTTTTCCGTTCCATCGTTGACCCCTTTGTCGGTCACCTCACTCTTTTCCGCGTATTGAGCGGCACTTTGAAGTCTGATTCAGATTTTTACAATGTCACCACTCATACCAAAGAACGGTCTGGCAAAATTCTCTTGCTCAATGGCAAGCAGCAGGTAACAGCCGATGCCGTGGTCCCCGGTGATCTGGCGGCCATGACCAAGCTGAAAAATACGCATTTCGGTGATACCATCGGCGCGGCCAACTGCAATCTCCAGATGCCCACCATTGAACTGCCTGAATCAATGGTCAAGCTGGCCATTCAGCCCAAGTCCCGCTCTGACGAAGATAAAATCGGTGAAGCTTTGAATCGTCTGGCTGAAGAAGATCCCACTTTCATTCACTATCGCGATACAGCCACCAAAGAGCACGTGATCAAAGGGATGGGCGATCTTCAGCTGGATATTCTTCTGAGCCGCATGCAGCGCAAATATAAAGTGGAAGCGGAAACACGTATTCCCAAGGTTGCCTATCTGGAAACCATTAAAGGCAAAGTGGAAGTCCAGGGCAAACACAAGAAACAAAGTGGCGGTCACGGACAGTATGGCGATGTTCATCTGCGCATTTCGCCCAACGGACGGGGTGCCGGGTATGAATTCATCGACAGCATCGTTGGCGGTGTTGTTCCCAAACAGTATATCCCCCACGTTGATAAAGGTGGATTTGAAGCACTGGAACGGGGCGTGATCAGCGGTCACCCCGTTGTTGACGTGATCGTGGAGCTCTTCTTCGGCTCCTACCATGCTGTGGACTCCTCGGAAATGGCCTTCAAACTGGCCGCCTCCAAGGCCATCCAAAAAGGTATCCGTGAAGCACGTCCCTGCCTGCTTGAGCCCATCATGGAAATTTCCGTGACTGTTCCCGAAGAGTTCATGGGTGATATCAACGGCGATCTGAACAGCCGTCGCGGACGCATTCTCGGTATGGATGCTCTCGGTGGCGGTCGTCAGGTCATCCGCGCCAATGTTCCCGAAGCGGAAATTCTCCGTTATTCCACGGAACTGCGCAGCATGACCCAGGGCCGGGGCAACTATGAAGTGAAACTGAGTCATTATGACGAGGTTCCGGATCATCTTTCCAAGGAAATCATCGCGGCCTACGAAAGATCACGGGAAGAAGAAGACTGATTTTTCGTTCAGCCTGTTCTCTACAGCGACCTGTCCTTCGGGGCGGGTCGCTTTTTTTCTTTGTCCAGCCTGTCCAGGTTGACATGACTCTGTAATTCCTGCAACCATAGACCTTTATTTGTTTCCAAGTGGTGGGAAACGATGCCTTGACGATCACAAGCGTGAAAGGACGGCCAACGTGGGCACTTTGAATTCCATAGACTATACAGTCATCCTGAGTTATCTTGCAGCTCTGGTTGTCCTGGGCTTCGCTCTGGAAAAAATGGCCTCCAAAAGCCTGGATGATTATTTTATAGGAGGCCGTCGCCTCCCCTGGTGGGCGCTCGGGATTTCCGGCATGGCCTATTTTCTTGATATGTCCGGCACGATGATCATCACCTCCTTTCTTTTCCTGCTGGGCCCGCGCGGACTCTTCATCGAATTTCGCGGGGGAGCCGTTCTCGTTCTGGCCTTCATGATGTTGTGGGGCGGAAAATGGCACAGACGTTCCAAATGCCTCACCGGTGCCGAGTGGATGGTTTTTCGTTTCGGAGATGGCTGGAGCGGTCGTTTCGCCCAGTCTGTTTCCGCCCTGGCCGGTATTGTCAGTGCCGTGGGTATGCTTGCCTATCTGATCAAAGGAGCCGGTCTCTTCCTGACTCTCTTCTTTCCTTATTCGCCCCTGGTCTGCACACTGGTCATGATCGGAATCACCACATTGTACACCATGATTTCCGGATTTTACGGTGTCGTCTATACCGATTTGTTTCAATCGGCCATTATTCTTATCGGGGTCATTCTGGTGACGGCCATGGCTGTCTTTCAACTGCATGGAGCGGAAGATTTCGGGGCTATTGCCGCACAGGTTACAGGCAATGCCCAGTGGATGGAGAGTCTGCCTCAGTGGAAGACCTCCATGCCGGCCGGCTACGAACAATATGAAGCTCTGGTCATGTTCGCTTTTTTCTATCTGCTCAAAAACATCTTTCTGGGGGTGGGAGCGGGAGCTGATCCCCGTTATTTCGGAGCTCGCAGCGACCGGGAATGTGGTCTGTTGACCCTCTTCTGGACCGTGCTGATGACTCTTCGCTGGCCCATGATGATCGCCTTCGCCGTACTCGGTATTTTTCTTGTCCACGATGTTTTCCCCGACAAATCAGTATTGGTTGAAACAGCGACCCACATCAAAAGTGAAGTGGCAATGGTTGACAAGGCTCACTGGGCCGATACGCTCTCCAGTATTGTCAACCATCCTGAGAAATATAACCCTCAGTTCATAGACTCTTTGCAGGGACTTCTCGGAGGGGAACACTGGCAGCAGAAACTGCTCCTGGTCGGTTATGAGGGCCAGGTCGATCCGGAGCGCATATTGCCCGCTGTGCTGCTCTTCACCATTCCGGCGGGGTTGCGCGGGCTGCTTCTGGTGGTTCTTCTGGCTGCGGCCATGTCCACCTTCAATGCCACGATCAATCTCACGACAGGGTTGATTACCCGCGATTTCTACCAGAAATATCTGCGTCCCAGAGCCTCGACGCGCGAACTGATTTACACCAGTTGGGTTACTGTGCTTATTTTGGTGTTTATTTCTTTTATTTTTGCTTATTCCATTCAAAGTATCAATGACATCTGGGCCTGGATCATTATGGGACTGGGTGCAGGACTCATGATCCCTGGAATTTTACGTCTTCTGTGGTGGCGCTTCAATGGCGGAGGCTTCGCCGCCGGCACCTTCGCCGGACTGCTGGCCGCCATCCTTCAACGGTGGTTCTACCCCGGACTTGATGAACGTCTGCAATTGATTTATCTGGGACTCATCGGCTTTGGAGCAGCTCTCCTCGGCACCTGGTTGACACCGCCTGAAGACGATTCCGTAGTCGCCCGCTTTTATAATGTCACCCGCCCTTTCGGTTTATGGGGACCGTATAAGAAACGTCTGGCTGAAGAAGAACGGAAAAATCTCGCTCTGGAGCACAAACGGGATATCATTACCAGTCCTTTCGCTTTGCTCTGGCAGATCACCATGTTTCTGGCTCCCATGCAACTTGTCATTGGAGCCTGGCGTGGTTTTTATGCCACCTTCAGCCTTTGGATCATTTCAGGGCTGGTCATGTATTTTGTCTGGTATCGTCACTTGCCGGTGGAAAACTATTTTGATCCCGGAGAGGAAGCCGGAGTCAGTCTGGGCGAAGACGAACAAGGCCGATTGCCTGCTGACCCCTGAGGATGGAAAGACAGCTGTCTCCCTGTGTTCTCTTTTCCTTCTTCCCGCTTCTTTGTGAAAAGAACCGGAAATACGATAAACTATTGATGGTTTTCATGCTTAACAGAAAGTATTATCAATGAATCCTTCCACTGCATCACTGGTTATTTTTATTCTGGCCTACAGCCTCTTCATCATATTTCCCATGCGACGCAGCATTTCCGCCATTGTCGCTGTTGCCCTCCTTTTCGTCACGGGGACCATGAATCCTGTGGATGCTCTTCTCTACGGTGTGAACTGGAATGTCATGGGTATTTTTGTGGGTATGCTTGTTCTGGCTGATGTTTTCATGGGCAGCCGATTCCCGGCTTATCTGGCGGAAAGCATCGTCAACCGGGCACCGAATACGGCATTCGCCATCCTTTTCATCTGCATCATGACCAGTGTCATCTCCGCTTTTGTTGAGAATGTCGCCACTGTATTGATCGTTGCTCCTGTCGGACTGGCTCTGGCAAAGAAATTGGATATCAATCCCATCAATATGATGACTTCCATCGCCATCTCCAGTAATCTGCAGGGTTGCGCCACGCTCATCGGTGATCCGCCCAGTATGCTTCTTGCGGGATACGCCAAAATCAATTTCATGGAGTTCTTCTGGTATCAGGGGAAACCGGGTATCTTCTTCGCCGTTCAACTCGGTGCCATTACCTCCAGCATTTTCCTTTATTTTGTTTTCAGAGAGTTCAAGAAAAAAACTACCCTGCTGGTGGAAGAAAAAGTACTGTCCTGGTTCCCTCTTCTTCTGCTGCTCGCTCTGATTGTTGTTCTTGCGGCCACTTCCTTTTTCGACAAAGAATTCACCTATATGGCGGGAGTCATCTGTATGATCTTTGCGTTGGTGGCTCTCATCTGGGATCGCTGGCGCAATAAAGACGAACACTGGATCACCTTGAAGAAACTTGACTGGGATACGACCTTCTTTCTGCTGGGTGTGTTTATCATCGTTGAGAGTCTGACCCAGACAGGATGGATCGACCAGATCTCCGCATTCCTTTCCGCGCAGGTGGGCAGCAATCTTCTCCTGGGCTATGTGGTGCTGCTCGTTGTTTCCGTTGTTGTCTCCGGATTTGTGGACAACGTTCCATTCCTGGCAGCCATGCTGCCTGTCGCCCTGGATATGGCCCAAAAGATGAATTGCAACCCCGCAGTCCTTCTTTTCGGCCTTTTGCTGGGAGCGAGCCTGGGCGGAAATATAACCCCTATTGGTGCCTCTGCGAATATCGTCGCCTGTGGTATTCTGAAAAAAGAAGGACACCCCATCACTTTCGGACAGTTCATGAAAATCTCCGTGCCCTATACCATTATTGCCATTGTTCCCGCTGCAATTTTTGTCTGGTTCCTCTGGGCCTGATCTTTGTATCAACAATGCGGCGGCACAAGAAAGACCTATCCATGCGCTTTTCCATGATTACCAGCCTGCTTCTCTGCATGTTTTTGTTGGGAAGTGCAATCAGTTCCAAAGCTGAAGAAACTTTTACTGATATTTTTCCGGACACCTGGGTGGCTGCAGATGCCCTGGGCCGAATTCTTCCCACAAGCGAAACGACAGGCCCGCCCCGGGAAAACCGTTTTGTCGGTATTTTTTATTGGACCTGGCATATACCCTATAAAGGGGGACCCAATGACAACACGAAGATCATTGCCGCAGCCGGAGACAGCCCTACCATTGATTGGGAAGTGAACCATACTCCTCACCATTGGGGCGAGCCGGAACTCGGCTACTACCGCATGACTGATCCTTTTGTCATCCGTAAACATGCGAGCATGTTGAGTGATGCCGGTGTTGATGCCCTTTTCTTCGATGTGACCAACCCGCCGCACACCTGGAAGAACGAGTACGAGGCTCTCTGTCGTGAATATGAGGCCATGCGCCAGGAAGGGAACCGTACCCCCTATATTTGTTTTCTCTGTCCTTTCGGTGATCCCAGACCTGTTCTGGATCAACTCTGGGAAGAACTGTACAAGCCCGGTCTCTGGAAAGACCTCTGGTTCCTATGGGAAGGAAAGCCCCTGATTCTTGCGAACCCGGACTTCGTAGAAGAAGGAGAGATGCGCAACTTCTTCACCTATCGTCGTCCCATGCCTGATTACTGGCTGGGACCCGATGGACCGGATCAATGGAGCTGGCTCGAAGTCTATCCGCAGCATGAATTCAAAAACAGCCGCGGCGAAGTGGAACAGATGAGTGTAGGTGTGGCACAAAACGCCTTGACCGACACCCCGGGCCCCGCTCCCATGAGCCATACAAAAGGAGCCATGGGCCGCAGCTGGCATGATGGAGCCAAGGATCCTTCGCCCGATGCGGTGAATCTGGGTCTCAATTTTGAAGAACAATGGTTGCATGCCTTGAAAGTGGACCCCACCTTTATCTTTGTAACAGGATGGAATGAATGGATAGCGGGACGCTTTCTGAAATGGCATATTTATACCGATGAAAGCAGCTATTACCCCGGCGGCATGTTTGTGGATCAGTATACCCAGGAATACAGCAGAGATTGCGAACCCATGCGGGGCGGCCATGAAGACAACTATTATTATCAATTGATGTCCTGGATCAGAAAATTCAAGGGAACCCGTCCCCAGCCCCTCTCCCCCGGTCCCGGTGCCATTTCCATAGACGGCGACTTCAGCGATTGGAAAGTCATTGAACCGGAATACAGAGATACCATTGGCGATGTGACCCACCGTGATCATCTGGGCTATGGCGAAATCCACTATACCAATGATACAGGCCGCAATGATTTTATTCGGACCAAAGCCTCTTTTGATGACAACTTTCTGTACTTCTATGTTGAAACAGCCGAGGCCATCAGCTCCTGTAATGATCCCTTCTGGATGCTGCTGCTTCTTGATGCGGATCAAAAAGGGGACACAGGCTGGCTGGGCTACGATTTTGTGGTGAACCTGGAGGTGGTGGACCACGAGACGACTACAGTGAAAGCCTGGTGTGATGGAGACTGGGAGAGTGTTGGAACAGCTCAATATCGTGTCGCCGGCAAAGAGATGGAGCTGGCCATTCCCCGGGCTTTGATCGCGCTGCAAGAGGGTTCGCCCGCCTTTGATTTTCACTGGGCCGATAACATTCAAAGCTTCGGCGATGTCTCTGAGCTGGGTCTGCATGGCGATCATGCGCCCAACAGACGTTGCAACTATCGCTTTTCCGTTGAGCCCGCAGAATAAGCCTGAAAGGCAATAAAAAATCTCCCCGGGCTGGCATTCCCGAGGAGATCTGAACTTTCACAATAGCGCGCTTCAGTCTTCTTTGGCTTTGGCCTTCACACAGTCCGTAAAGCGCCTGGGCTCGTCCGTGGCATACCAGCGGATTCCCAGATCGAGGAGGGCGCCCAGACTTTCACAATCAAATTCAAAGGGCAGCACTTCCAGATCAATCTTGTGGGCGCCTGTTATCTCCAGCGCTTTTTCAAGAAATTCCGTGGGCATGAGATACTGGACGGCATCGGCAATTTCTTTGTCCCGGTGAAGATGCAATTGCACCTGATCGAGACCTGCAAAGTCTTGTGCCGCCATGGCATTGAATTTATCCTGAATCTGATCCACCTTCCCGCCTATCCAGAGCATGGTTCGCAGACCGGGCACCGCCTCGGCCATTGTTCTGCAATTCTCCTCTTTATTGTGGCAGAAAATGATCCGCTCAGCAGCGTTGTAGCGTTTGATGATAAAGGCCAGCTGTTTCAGATCCACATTTTTCAGGTCAAGATAGATCTGGGCATTTTCCAGGGCCATCATCTCCTTTAATACTTCTTCAAGACTCGGTATTTTTTCTCCCGTATATTCTTCAGAAAACCAGGAGCCCGCGTCCCATTGGCGGATTTCTTTGAAGGTCAGTTCAGAAACGGGTACATCCTGATTTTTGGTGGCATTGGTGGTTCGCGCCAGTGTATTGTCGTGAATACAGATGATTTCCCTGTCGAGGGAAGAGCAAATGTCCACTTCTGGAATGGCACCCAGACTCCAGGCATAACGATAGGCGGCCAGGGTATTTTCGGGCACCTCCAGCATGCCGCCGCGATGGGCCTGATAAAACACTTCATCAGGGGAAAAACTGAGGGTGCTCATGGCCAAAACGGCGCAGAGGGAAAAGAAGAGATTCATTCAAACATCCTTTGTCATCATGTCCGCTGTTTACAGGATCATATTTTGTGTTGTCGTATCAGGCTTCAGTTTGCATCGGCCTTTGCCGACACGCAGTCCAGAAAGCGTTTGGGTTCATCACTGGCATACCAGCGTATTCCGAGATCAATGAGGTGGCTTACACTGTCACAATCAAAGTCAAAGAGCATCACTTCCAGATTTACATTTTTAGCGGCTGTCTTTTTCAGAGCCTCCAGCATGAAGGCATCGGGCAGAGGATAGATCACTTTGTCCTCTATGGCTTTGTCTTTGTGCAGGTGGAGGAGCACATTATCCAGCCCGGCGAAACCTTCTGCTTCTATGGCGTGGAATTTTTCCTGAATGGCTTCCACAGATCCGCCAATCCAGAGCATGGTATGAAGACCGGGCACCGCTTCGGCCATGGTACGGCAGTTTTCAACTTTGTTATGACAGAAGGTGATGCGTTCCACAGCATTATATCGCTGAATCAGAAAGGCAAGCTGTTTCAGATCCACCTCTTTCAGATCCAGATAGATTTTTGCATTGTCCCACGTCATCATTTCTTTCAAGACTTCTTCGAGACTCGGTATTTTTTCGCCGGCAAATTCTTCAGAGAACCAGGAGCCTGCGTCCCATTGCCGGATTTCTTTGAAGGTCAGTTCCGACACGGGGACATCCTGATTTCTCGTGGCATTGGTGGTACGCTTCAAAGTATTGTCATGGATGCAAATAATTTCTCTGTCCAGGGTCGAACAGATATCCACTTCCGCAGCCGCCCCAAGACTCCAGGAATGGCGAAAAGCGGCCATGGTATTTTCGGGGACTTCCAATGTTCCGCCGCGATGAGCCTGGTGGATGATGTCATCAGGTGAAAAAGCGAGGGTATTCATGGCCACAAGTGTGCAGAGAGCAAAGACAAGGTTCATTTATTTTTCCTCAGTGGTTGCTTCGGTTGCTTTCAGTTTTCAATTCTTATTTGCTGTTCCACAGAACCTGGAAGATCAAGAAAAGTACCGGCTATATGGCTGATTTTTCCCTGATCATGGAAGTAATAGACGACCAGTATACGGCCATCAGCGGTAAGTGTCGCCCAGGGATAACCGAGGTCTCCGCCCTGGCCGTCATCTCTGAGAACGATCTCTTCCGCTTCAGCAACATCGGTGCATTCGGCGTTCAGGACACGGGCACGGATACCCCAGGGATCATGACGATAGCCATAAATCAGAAAGACACGTCCATCAGGAAGGGGCAAAGCAAAATGGGGGTGTCCTTTCCAGCCTGTATCTTCGAAGGGAAGAAAGCTTTTACCGCCATCTTCGGAACGGGCGACGATGGTATGATCATCGGCGTGGGCTGTACGCATGAAAGCGATGAGCTTGCCGCCGGGGCTTTCATAGAGGGAGGTCTCATTGAAGGTGATCTTCTCATCAGAAGCGATGGGACAGGAATACTCCCAGTTCAGTCCCCCATCTTCAGAAATCATGAGATGTGTTTCTGTCCGTCGGGGCTGTACAGTGGCCTGAGCGGCGACAGCCCAGTAAATACGGCCATCACTCCCCTGAATGGGAGCACCGCGGTTGTAGGCGGCCACAGGGCGCTTGAAAGCAGAAGTATCCGCCGAAGCGGGAACAGGCGGAGGAAGAATGGCATCACTCCAGCTGTGGCCTCCGTCGGCCGACCTGACGAGATAGCCGCCCATGAAAACAAAATTACCATGGCGGAGCGTCTCTGAATAACTTTCCTTGACGGAATCGTCAACCCGGGCCCAGCCATAGCTGGTGCAAATAAGAGTACCGTCGTCGAGCTGGAGCAGACAGGGATCCTGAGATCCGCCATAGGGATGGGCAAAAATCAGCTCAGGGTCTTTGGTCCAGGTCTTGCCGTTGTCGTGAGAACGGACCAGAACAAGATAACTGTTGGGATCGACGTGGTTGTTTCCCTTTTCACCGAAAACCCGTCTGTCAGGTGCCCTTCGGAAAGCACAGATCAATTCGCCATCAGGACGCTGCACGATGGAAGGAAAGGCCGCATAAAAGCCGGGATCATGATAAATAATGATATCCCCGGACTTAACAGGAGCAGCGTCAGCCTGAGCATCGCCCGGCACAAAAAAAAGGGAAAGACAGAGAAGTATGCTTGAGAGTACTGAAAACTGAAGTTTGGGCATGAAAAGCTCCTTTTCTGAAAAAGGGGTACGAGAGCATGCACACAGATGCAGACTCTTTAATTTGACAGATTTGAGTATACGCTATTTGGCACTCATTTTTCAGGAACGGGAGGAAAAGTCACCTCTTCTCCGAGGACATAGCGGTTGATCGTAGCGGCTGCAGTCCGGGCCTGGCCCATGGCGCTGATCACCGTTGCAGCACCGGAGACGATATCCCCGGCTGCAAAGACACCGGGAACCGTAGTTGCCATGGTATCTTCATCCACCACAATGGTGCCCCACCGTGAAACAGCCAGGTCAGGCATGGTCTGAGGTATGAGAGGATTGGGATTGTTGCCGATGGCAATGACAACGGTGTCCACTTCCAGCACAAACTCCGACCCTTCAACAGGGACCGGACTGCGTCTTCCGGAATCGTCAGGCTCGCCCAGTTCCATTTGAATGCATTCGATACCGGTCACCCGATGCCGCTCATCACCCAGAATTCTCTTCGGGTTGGTGAGCAGCTTCATCTGCACGCCTTCTTCTTCGGCATGGTGAATTTCTTCCACACGGGCGGGCATCTGTTCTTTGGCGCGGCGATAGACAATATGGACATCGCCACCGAGACGCAGGGCGGTGCGGGCTGCATCCATGGCCACGTTACCGCCTCCCACCACAGCCACACGCTGCCGTCGTATAGGCGGTGTGTCGTATTTGGGGAAGAGATAGGATTTCATCAGATTGGAACGGGTCAGATATTCATTGGCACTGTATACGCCTACCAGATTTTCACCGGGAATACGCAGGAAAGCCGGAAGCCCTGCACCACTGCCGATAAACACAGCATGATAGCCTTCTTCGTTGAGCAGTTCCTGGATGGTTGCATTTCTCCCGACGACATAGTCCATGACAAAGTTCACGCCCATCTGTCGCAGATAGTCCACTTCAGCCTTGACGATTTCCTTGGGCAGACGGAATTCCGGAATCACGTAAATCAGCACGCCTCCGGGCTCCTGAAGGGCTTCAAAGACAGTCACTTCATGGCCCATGCGCACGAGATCACCGGCCGCTGTGAGTCCCGCAGGCCCGGCGCCGATGACGGCAATGCGTTTGCCTGTTGAGGGGGGAAGTTCCGGAATGGTGACGGCGCCGCTGTTTCTTTCATAATCGGCTACAAAACGTTCCAGCCGTCCCACAGCCACGGGCTCGTTTTTGATGCCGATAATGCACACTTTCTCACACTGCTCTTCCTGAGGACAGACTCGTCCGCAAATGGCGGGCAAGGCATTCTGTTCTTTCAGGTGCCGGGCCGACTCTATGAATTTCCCTTGCTGAATGAGGCGGATAAAACCGGGGATATCCACATTGACCGGGCAGCCTGCAACACATTTGGGATTCTTGCAGTCGAGGCAGCGGCTCGCCTCGATCATGGCCAGTTCAGGCGTGTAGCCATAGGGCACTTCCTGAAAATTCCTGGCACGGTCTTCAGGTGCCTGGGCGGGCATGGGCTGCCGTGGCGGCCGTGGTTTTTTCGGCTTTCTGGTTGCGGTACCGCTCTTTTCTTTTTCCAGATCAGACATGCTTTATATTCCTATTGTTTCAGGATCTGCCGCATCCGCAGCCGCCGCCAGTATGATGGTGGGCGTGGGCCACGGGTTCTGTGGACAGAAGAGAATTCAATTCTGCATCGCTGTAGGCATTTCTCCGGTCTCTCAATTCATCCCAGTCAATGGTATGGGCATCAAAGAAAGGCCCGTCTACGCAGGCAAATTTGGTTTCACCGTTCACGGTCACCCGGCATGCGCCGCACATGCCTGTTCCGTCGAGCATGATGGGGTTCAATGCGGCCATCATGGGCAGGTCACGGTCTTGCGTTTCCAGGGCGGCCACTTTCATCATGAAGGGACAACCCACGGTAATGGCGCGGTCTATGATGTCGCCACCGTCCAGGCGTCTCAGAAGAGCATCAATGGCATGACCTTTGATTCCGTTGGATCCGTCTATGGTGGTGACAATCAATTCATCAGCCACAGCGGCCAGTTCTTCCAGATAGTAATGGAGATAATGGCTGCGGGCCTCAATCATGATCACCACAGTATTGCCGGCTTCTTTCAAGGCTTTGGCATTGGCTATGTGGGCACCTATGCCATAACATCCGCCCAGAAGGGCTACAGTGCCATAGTTCTTCATTTCCAGTGGCGTGCCCAGAGGGCCTACAATGTGGGCGGCAATGTCACCGGCCTTCATGAGTGCGAGTTTTCGGCTGCTCTGTCCTTTTTCCTGGACGATGAGCGTGATGGTTCCGGCCTCTCTGTCCCAGTCACAGAGGGTATAGGGGACACGCTCCGATTGTTCATCAGCCATGACAATGACGAATTGTCCGGCCATCGCTTTTTTTGCCACGGCTGGTACGTAAAAAACAATTTCATGGTTGTTTGGAGCGATTTCCCGTTTTTGCACGACCTGAAAGTTTTCGGCCGGTGTGGAAATGACTTGAGGCTCATCAATGATTTCCACAGGCTCCGGTTCAGGTGCTTCAGCAGTGAGACAGGCAAGCCCGCCGACAAGTTTGCTGAGCTCATGACCTCTGAACCATTCTTTTTTCAGGGAGGGATCAGAAGCGGCGGGAGGAATCGTGTCACGTCGTCGCTGCAGGACTGCTTCGCCGAAAGCTTTCAACTCTTCAGCCAGAGCGGGTGCAGCATCATCCAGGCTTGAGTCGTTCACAGCCGCTGCAAGATCCATAAAGATCTGTCTGTCAGGGCGGGCCTGTCCCGGCGGGGTAGTCACAGCGTGCAGAGGCCGAGCCTTGCCTGAGCCATCAATCCAGGTGCCGGACACTTCGGTGAAGAGTGCTGCAGGGAATACGACAGCTGCTTTGTCCATCAAGTGGGAAGGATAAGCATCCTGAAGAATCAGGAGTTCCAGTTTCTCAGCCTCTTCCGCAGAGATCATGTCGCCCAGCAGCCAGGCTGCTTTGACATCCTCAGGCAGCTTCACTGCGAGCCGACCCTTTGCATCTTTGTCGGCCGCAATACAATGGGAAGTTCCCATGACTTTTTCCGCAAAGATCTTAAAATAAAAGCGGTCCTCTTCAGGAACAGCGGGATCAAAGACCAGTGCAAAGGATTCGCCTTTGAAGGGTTTCAAGAGTTCAGCCGCTTCCGTGAGAGCCATCTGCCAGGAGACTTCACGGAGCACGGATTCCACACGGATCTTGGGAACGGTGAGACGATCGGCTCCGTTCATGAAAGGAGCCACTGCGAAACGTCCCAGCACGCAGAGAGGCTTGTCTTCATCCACAGCCTGGGCCATAACGGCTTTACCCTGATCAATCCCCACGGTGATGGCACAGCCTTCGTCACAGAAGATACAGCTTGTTTCACAGCAATCCTGAACCTGGCCGAACCATTTGGCGTAACGATCCGCCAGGCTGCCTGTGGGACATACATCCACGCATGACCCGCAAAAACGGCAATCCGCTTCAAGCAGGGTACGGCCGAAAGCCTCGCCAATGCGGGAGACGCTTCCTCTTCCGACGAAATCGATGATGGAGGTGCCATGCTGGTGTTTGCATACGCGTACGCACCGTCCGCAGAGGATACACAGGTTCAAGTCTCTGTCGATAAAGGGATCGGAGCGTTCAATGGGTCGATGATGATACAAAGGCGGCACGGGCAATTCGCAGAAGCCCAGATCTTCGGAAAGAGTGCGCACTTCGCACATATCCTTGTTGTTGCAGGTATGGCAGCCTGTGGTTCTTCCCACTTTTTCCGCTTGAGGCCTGAATTCATCGCAGAGATCCCGGCGGCCACAGAGGAGGCAGGCACTGGGATGTTCGAGCATCATGAGCCCGAGGATATTGCGGCGCAACTCCTGGAGGGCGGGCGTATCGGTCTTGACCTCCATGCCCGGCGCTACGGGGGTGGTGCAGGAAGTGGGATAGCCCCGCATCCCCTCCACTTCCACCATGCAGATTCTGCAGGCACCATAAGGGGGCAGACTGGGATGATTGCAGAGGTGAGGAATTTCTATTCCATTTCGCAAGGCACACTGCAAAATGCTTTCATCGGGCTCAGCCTGAATCTTTCGTCCGTTGATGGTCAATTCAATCATCGTTTGAGTCCTGTCATTCATGATACGGCTCCCGGCTGGTCTTGCACTTCCGCGCAAAAATCGCAGCGTAAACAACGGGCCGCCTGACTGATGGCTATTTCTTCTGTAAAGGGAAGGACCAATTCTTCAAAACTGTCTTTATCTTTTTCGATCATCTGTCTGTCAACAAGCATTTTCCTGGACAAGTTGAGATCTGTACGGGGATCATAGCTGATATCCAGTTCCGGTATTTTGCGCCAGAAAGCATGGTTACTTCCCGTGAGGAAACGATCCACAGCAACGGCGGCTTCTTCTCCGGCGGCAATGGCTGCAATGGCCAGCCCGGGCCCGGATACTTCTTCGCCTCCTGCAAAGATCCAGTCCACGCTCGTGGCAAAGCTGTGAGGATCCACTTTGATATAACCGGCCGCGTTGCGTTCCAGTATGATCTCCCCTTCAGCCAGAGAAGCATCCGCTTCACGACCGACAGCGGTGATCACCAGATCGGCCGAGAGATCAAATTCTGATTCAGCCACAGGGCGGGCACCACGGCGACCACTGATATCATGTCCCACCATTTCCATACGAATACAGCGCAAGGCCTGAACACGGCCTTCCTGAGAGATGACTTCTACGGGACTTACGAGAGGATAAATTCGAATGCCTTCTCCTTCGGCAATTTCCAGATATTCATCCCTCGCGCTCATTTCACGGCGGGTACGGCGGTAAAGGAGTGAAACTTCAGCTGCTCCCTCCTGTCTGGCCCGACGTGCGGCATCCACAGCGGCATCATTTCCGCCCACGACAAGTACCCGTCTGTCTGTGAGTGCTCCTCCCCCCTTCTCCGTATCACGAAGGAAAGTGAGAGCATCAACAACACCACCCTCCGTATCTTCGCCGGGGATCTTCAGGCTGGCACTTGCAGCAGCGCCACGGGCGAGAAACAGAGCTTCGCAGCCCTCATCTCGAAGGGACTGGAGTGTAAAGTCTTTGCCCAACTTCTGGTTGCAGCGTATCTCCACTCCGAGGCGGCGGATCATCTCTATTTCACGACGGAAAATATCTTTCGGGAAACGGAAATCGGGCACGGCACTGAGGAGCAATCCTCCGGGCTCATCACTCTCTTCATAAAGCACAGGTTTATAGCCCAGTCTGGCCAGGAAGAAAGCACAGGAAAGACCGGCTGGACCGCCGCCCACAACGGCCACTTTACGCCGGGCATTTTCTTCATTAATCTGCTGCTCCGGAAGAGCCGGCTCTTTTTCTGCAGCCAGTGCCGTGAGGCTGATGTCCTGAATGGATACGGATTCATCGGTCATACGGCGTTCACAACGGTTTTCACAGGGATGGGTGCAGATGCTGGCGCAAACAGAAGCGAAGGGATTGCGGTCCCGATGCAGTTTCAACGCCTCTTCATAACGCTGCTCTCCGACGAGAGCGATCATACCAGGAATATAGAGACCGGCGGCACAGGCACTCATGCAATTGGTCCGTGTGAGGGCGGTGCAAACACCAGCGGGACAGCGTTTCTCCAGTATATGGGCTTCATATTCTTCCCGGAAATACTGGAGAGTACAAAGGACAGGGTTCGCTGCTGTCTGGCCCAGTCCGCAGAGGGATCCCTGCTTCACCGTCCTGGCGATACTTTCGAGCGTGGCCAGATCTTCCATAGTAGCGCGCCCTTCGGCCATGGTAGTTACCAGGGCGAGCATGGCTCTCGTGCCCACCCGGCAGGGCGGGCATTTGCCACAGGATTCATTCTGAGTGAAAGTCAGGAAGTAGCGGACAAGATCGACGATACAGCATTGTTCATCGAGAACAATCATGCCGCCTGATCCCATGATACTGCCCGCTTCGGCCAGAGCCTCATATTCCACGGGCAAATCAAACTTATGAGCAGGCAAACAGCCCCCGGAGGGTCCGCCCGTCTGAACAGCCTTGATCTTCCGGCCCATGGGTGCTCCGCCGCCCACATCATAAATAATATCTTTGAGGGTCATGCCCAGGGGCACTTCGATGAGACCGGGATGACGGATACTGCCGGCCATGGAAAAAGAACGGGTTCCCTTGTTGTTTTCCGTGCCGCAGGAAGTGTACCAGTCGGCACCCTTACGCAGAATCAAGGGCAGATTGCCGAGGGTCTCCACGTTTTGAATATTGGTGGGATAGCCCCAGAGACCGCTTGCGGCCGGGAAAGGCGGCCGAGGTCGGGGCATTCCCCGGCGGCTTTCGATGGCTGCTATGAGCGCTGTCTCTTCGCCGCAGACATAGGCGCCGGCACCACGTTTCACAATAATATCAAAGGAAAAATCACTACCGCCGATCTTATCCCCCAGCAGCCCGGCCGTGCGCATCTGCTCAATTGCCAGGTTCAGCCGCTTCAGCACGGTGGCATATTCAACACCACAGTAAATATAACCTGCTGTGGCATTCATGGCGAAGCCGGCAATGAGCATTCCTTCCAGAAGCGCATGGGGATCGCCTTCGATGAGGCTTCTGTTCATGAAAGAACCGGGGTCGCCCTCGGAACAGTTGCAGATGAGATAGCGTTTTTCTCCGGGAGAATTGCGACAGAACTCCCATTTTTTAAAGGTGGGAAAGCCTGCGCCGCCCCGTCCTCGCAACCCGGATCGTTTCACTTCTTCCAAAGTCTTTTCAGGGCCCAGTTCCAAAGCTTTCAAAAAACCCCGGTATCCTTCCCGGGCGAGGTAATGATTCAAATCGCTGGGATCGATGATCCCGCAATTGTTGAGTATGCGACGTACCTGTCGTGCCATGACGGGGTGTTCCGCCAGCGGCGGGATACCGTCCAGGGTCTCTTCGCCCAGTGTGCCCAGAGACCATTGTCTGCAGGGGTCATCGCCTTTCAGCCAGTTCTCCACAATGGCACCCATTTCACCTGCGCCGATATTGCCGTAGCAGATACGGGGCTTGCCGGGCTTGTGCACAATGACCAGCGGCTCCAGATAGCAGGGACCCAGACAGCCCACTTCAACCACCCGGGCATCCAGGGAAGCTTTTTCAATTTCCTTATGAAGAAAGGCAAGCACTGCACCGGCACCGGCCGCCAGTCCGCAGGTGGCGGCTCCCACATAGATGACCGGCTGTTCCGATTCCATGAGTGCCAGCCATTGCGCAGTTGCGCTTTTGTATTGGGCATCGAGAAATGTCATGGCAACAATCCTGTTCTTGTATTAGTCCTCATACTCTGCAAGAATAGCGGGAAGCTGACGGGGTGAAACGCGAGGATAGAATTTCCCGTCAATGGCGATAACCGGTTCGAGAGCGCAACAGCCCAGACAGGCGATGCGGCTCAACCCGAACTTGCCGTCTTTGGTAACCTCCCCCACTTTGATGCCGAGGAGCCTTTCCAACTCGGCCAGGATGCGGGCGCCGCCACGGACATGGCAGGCTGTGCCGAGACATACCTGAATGGTGTGTTGTCCCGGCGGCGAGAATTTGTAGAAGCTGTAAAAGGTCGCAACCCCGTAGAGTTCATTGACAGAAACACCGGAAAGACGCGACAACTCATCGAGAGCTTCAACAGACAGGTATCCGTCCCGCTCCTGAATCGCCTGCATGATTTTCAGGGTCCCCCCTTTTTCATCAGGGTATTGCTCCACCAGTTCTTTGATATAAGAAACATCCTTTGCGGCTATACTCATATTATTTTACTTTCATTTGGGCATAAACACAGACAAAAAGCTGTTTGACTGTTTTGTGGGGGAGTATATGCTTTCCCAAGATTCTCTGAATGAGAATATTCTGCATGGCTAGGATACCACCGGACCCCTTCTTTTTTCAAAAGTCAGGGGTTCAACCTGTCGGATCACTGCATTGATGTGAGATCAATGGACAGAATGGACGCTGAAACCGGCCCCCCGCCCTTGTCCTGTTCTTTTAGACTTGCCCACCACAGGCCCTGAGCCAGTCTCTGTACTACAGCCCGTCATCCTCCATTATTCTTTCGAAGAAGTATGTGTCTCTGACTCAGCAAGTCAATTAATTTCAGGATATTATAAGATCCTCGATTCGGCAAGGTATCTTCTGATAATCACGAACAAATAATGCTTTGAGGAACCCTGAAAGACCTTGAGATTCACTCCTGGGAACGCCAATTTCCACATTGGCTGACAGCGGGTCAAGATATTGACATTTTGTAAACAGTGATTCGGCAACAGATCTTTTACTGGCCACGAATTGCATAAAAGCCTTTGTGATACTACCCCTCAATTTCCATTATTTTTTCGAAGAAGTTTACTCAAGAAGCCACATAAGTCTTTTTATTCTAATATTATCCAAAGACTCACCAGCGCCTGCGTATAGGGTAGGGAAGACCGGTTTTTACCCGGTCTCCCCTCCCTCCGAACCGTGCGTGCGGATTTCCCGCACACGGCTCTCCAGTCGACGGTTTACCTCAGAGAGGACTGACAGCCACTCCCCGGG
>JAAYJV010000183.1 GCA_012522755.1 Candidatus Hydrogenedens sp. | reverse complement strand
GGTCATTTGTCCGGGATTTATCCTGGATCCCGGTCTTTTTTGCGTTGCCGGGGTAATCATCTTTGCACACCGTCTTCAGCACGAAAAAACCGGGAAGACGTCAGGCAAGGAGGTGTAGGGGCACGGCATGCCGTGCCCAGTTGGACAACACTCCTGGAATTTTATATGTACCAGTAAGTCACTGTTCCCCGAGGGTTTTGTGGGCACGGCATGCCGTGCCCCTACATACTCTGGCATCAGGATCCATACCCGACTCCAATTTGAGCCCCTCGCACATCCGTCCGATCTGACTGATTCTCCCCTCGAATATTCTCTTTGTCTTTTTTCCTCTTATGGTCATTTGTCCGGGATTTATCCTGGATCCCGGTCTTTTTTGCGTTGCCGGGGTAATCATCTTTGCATACCGTCTTCAGCATGAAAAAACCGGGAAAACGTCAGGCAAGGAGGTGTAGGGGCACGGCATGCCGTGCCCAGTTGGACAACAATCGTGGAATTTTATAGGCCCACCAGTAAGTTATTGTTCCCCGAGGGTTTTGTGGGCACGGCATGCCGTGCCCCTACATACTCTGCCATCAGGATCCATACCCGACCCCAATTGGAGCCGTGTGTATCGATATAGGCCAGTACCATTTGTTCTTGTTGCAGGGGCGCAAAGCCAGCCTGACGTATGTACTCGGCACTTTGGCCTGCTTCCCGGTAGAGCTGGGAACTGAGTGTATATGATCGACTGCGTCCGGTACCGTGTGCTTCCAGAAAGCCTGCTTCCATCAGTTTCTCCAAGGTAGCTCGAACACTTGACTCCGGTTTTTGAACAGCAGAAGCCAGCTCAGTGGTGGTCAGGCGCCGGACGAGGGGACTCAAAGAACCAAGGGACAGAATGGACGCGTTAAGATTATAGTTCTTTTTATGCCGTACAGTTTTTTTTTCGTGTGTTCCGTGATTTCTGTGGTGAACAAAAAAGTATCATTTGGTTGCGGTATGACAGCTCTTTTCTGACTACCTCTTTTTTATGCGCCCAAGTCTTCATGTCGCGCCAAGGGTCTACAACAACCGACCGTCTTCGCTGCGATGTGTGCCAATGGGACATTGGCGCTCCCACGTCATACAACTTTACGCCGGAAAGTACTCAAGGTCAAGGCATTACCCACAGAATACACAACATACAATTCTGTCTCTTGGAAGAACAAAAAGGCAGAAAAACCGGAATGATGGCGGGGGTTGATCTTGGGGAAAATAAGAGACTTGAAGGCTTCAGTCATCTCTGGGGAGTCGGACGGATCGGTCGGATCGGTCGGATCGGACGGATGTGGGAGGGGCGTATTATAGCTGACGGGGCATTCGTGCTCATCGTAGCTTCGTGGTTAAAACCATTCTGTCAAGCCCCCGACTTTTGGTCCACTTTTTATGGGAGTTTATGGGTTTCATATGTTAGCCCAGCCGGCGACTTTCAGAATCATTCGCGGGTACATTTGGCAGTATGCACAGCGGTACCCCAAAGTCATTGCCAAAGAAAACCCCTGCAGTCGATGACATAACAGCCAATGATTGCAGGGGTGAAAAGAGTTTGTGTATGGTACCGGGGCTGAGAATTGAACTCAGGACCTCTGGATCCACAATCCAGCGCTCTAACCATCTGAGCTACCCCGGCACCTGAACCTCGCAATGGGTAGTATATCCTCTTGGCTGGGGATAAGTCAATTATTGATTGTGTTGTAAATTTGTTTTTTTCCCATGCCACTCGTCCGGGCTTTAATCTGGATCCCGGCCTTTTTCCTGTTGTCGGGATAAAACATATGGACATTGTGCCGGAGCAAAGTCACTATATTTTTCCGGTCATGATGCGCTGTGTGCCAATGGGGACATTGGCGCTCCCACGATATACAGCTTCTCCGTCGGAAAGTTTTCTGAGTTATGAGTTTGTTTGAGGCCTTGTGGTTAAACAAGAGTCCCTGTATCATGTGTCTCAGCTTCTGCGGAAGGAGGAGAATGAGATCAGGGTCAGCATGCTGATTCCCGGGAGAAGCAGGTCGCTCAGCATGTGTTTGAGCTTGTCCCAAGAGATTCCGTTGTTCTGGAAGGCTTTGGATTCGCCGCAACCGCAGCCGCTGGTGTCATCATCCGTTTTGTCTTCGCCTTCATTGGGATCCACGCTTTCGCCTTCATTGGGATCCACGAACTCACCTTCCCTGGGTTCAGTGCTTTCGCCTTCAGTGGGATCCACGCTTTCGCCTTCAGTGGGATCCACGAACTCACCTTCACTGGGCTCCACGCTCTCGCCTTCAGTGGGCTCAGTGCTTTCGCCTTCATTAGGCTCAACGAACTCACCTTCGATGGGTTCCGGGTCTTCTCCCAAATAGTATTCATAGGCACCCATGTCGATACCAACGCCCTGAGGTCTGTGGTGTCCGAGAATATCTGTATCCGGAGCTCCGGACGCAGTGCCTGCATCAATACAGGGAGATTCCGGTTGCAGCCTCAGGTCAGCGGGTGCTTCGACGAATAAGGGGTCGTTATCAATAATGCCTTCGCCCCAATATCCGTCCTGGATACAGCTGTAGGAAACGCTTGCCCCGGCGGAGCTGCTGTTAACAATCTGGTCTTTTATGTTTTCCCAGAGGATGGAATTTGTCACTGTGATGGAGCAGTCGTCGTTATAGATTCCGCCGCCCTCGGAGTCAGCTGCATTTCCCACCAGGCTGCAGTTCATAAGGGTGGGCGAGGACTTCCAGTTGTTATACATTGCTCCGCCGACATCAGCCGTATTTTCCATGAAAATGCAATTTGTCAGAATGGGGTAAGACTTGAAGTTATCCATTCCGCCGCCTTCATCCCAGGCGGTGTTATTTACAAAGCTGCAGTTTGTCACTGTGGGTGATGAAGAGCTGTTGTACATTCCGCCGCCAGAGGAAGCCGTATTGTTTACAAAGCTGCAGTTTGTCACTGTTGGGGAGCAATAATTGTTCCACATTCCAGCGCCTTGCGGGGAATTTCCCCGGGTAAATGTAAAGCCATCGATGAGGCTGTGATCAGCGCCCTCGACGCAACAGCGTTCCTCTTCGCCATCGATCACAGTAGCGCGTTCTTTCCAGTTTCGCTGTTTGCGGGACTTTTCAGTTCCCGAAAAACCGCCATAAAGTGTCACGCCTTCTTTCATGATGAGCACATTGTTTTCCCGGCTCGTGTAGCGCCCCTCAGCAACCCATATTTCCCCGCCTCCTGCTTTTTCTGCAGCGTTCACGGCACTTTGCAAATCTGTGTAAGCTTTTGCCCAGCTGCGCCCGTCCGGAGTGGGGGCGGTGCTGGCGGCGTTCACATACACGGTATTGCGCTGGAAATGGGCGGTGACAGTTTTGTTGCCATCCATGGCCAGGGTTGTTCCGGGACTTGCAGTGGAAATGTCGCCTGACCACTGGCTGAAAGGACCGCCATAGCTGTGTGCACGGAGGTTTACGACATCTCCACGTGCAAAAAGATAGCGGCCCGCCGGCGGGATTGTTTTTCCCAGATCGGCTGGCTCAGTCCTTATGTTCAGTGTGCATTGATCCGCTGGTTGCACGGCACCTTCACAGGCGCCCATGTCAATGCCTGCTCCTTGAGGTCGTGGCCGACCCAGCATATCGGTGGCCGGTGCGCCTTGCGCCGTGCCTGAATCGATGCAAGGAGAGCCAGGCCGTAATTGAATGCTGTACGGAGCGGAGAGGAATAAAGGATCGGCGTCGATATTGAAGTCTCCGTCATAGTCGTTCTCAACACAGCTGTAAGAGACAGCGGCCGATCCAAGGATCTGATTTCCCGCATTTCCCCAGAGGATGGAGTTTGTCACGACAGATGAAGCCTTCTCTTCGTTATAGATTCCGTCGTTATGATTTCCCGTAAAAGTGCAGTTTATCACAGTGGGAGAGGAGGAATATTCGTTGCAGATCCCTCCGCCGTAGGAGGCTTCATTTTCCAGGAAAGAGCAGTTTATTACGGTGGGAGAAGAATAATTGTTGCACATTCCTCCACCTCCGGAAGCGGAGCTTGTATTTTTTACGAAACTGCAATTGGTCACTGCAGGAGATGAAGAGGAGGTACAGTACATGCCGCCACCCTTCTGATAAGCATCATTTTCCAGGAAAGTGCAATTTGTCACAGTGGGGGAAGAGGATGTGTTGAACATTCCTCCACCATAGACGGCTGTATTTTCCAGGAAAGTGCAATTTGTCACAGTGGGTGAAGCCGAGTCATTGTACATTCCACCACCGCCGTGCCAGGCTTCATTTTCCAGGAAGGTGCAATTTGACACAGTGGGAGAAGCGTTTTGATTGTACATTCCGCCACTGTAAGAACTCAGGCCACGGGTAATGATAAAGCCATCGATGAGGCTGAGATCAGCACCGATCACGCAGCGGCGCTCCTCTTCGCCGTCGATAAAGGTCGGTTGTGCTTCCCAATCCCGTTGTTCCGGCAAAGTCTCATCACCTGCAAAGCCACCGAAGAGTGCCACCCCTTCTTTCATGATAAGCACGTCATCTTCCCGGCCTGTATAGCGTCCACGGGCAACCCACAGTTCACCGCCGCCCGCTTTCTCCGCAGCATCCACAGCGCTCTGCAAGTCCGCATAGGCCTTTGCCCAACTGCTTCCGTCGGGGTTGGAAGCAGTGCTGGCTCCATTCACATAGACGATATTCCGCTGGAAATGGGCGGTTACAGTTTTGTCCGTATCCATAAGCAGCATTGTTGGCGAAGTATCGCCGGCGATGTCACCGGACCAATAACTGAATGAACCGCCCAGAGTGAATGCCTGAAGTTTTACGGTCTCTCCCCGGGCGAAAAGATGGCTTCCTGAGGGAGGTGCTGTTTTCCCGAGATGTTCCGGATCGGTCTGTATAGTCAGTGTACATTGATCGTCGGGCAAGACTGCGCCTTCATAGGCACCCATGTCAATGCCGTCTCCTTGGGGCCGTGGCCGTCCCAGAATATCGTTCTCCGGCGCAGTTGTGGCTGTGCCGGAATCGATACAGGGAGACTCGGGCTGCAATTGAATACTGTAAGGAGCGGAAAGAAAGAGGGGATCAGCATCGATATTACCTCTTCCCGCCTGTCCACCCTGAATGCAGCTGTATGAGACATTGGCGGGACCGGATAGCTGCGCTTTCACATTGCCCCAGAAAATACAATTGGTTACCGTGGGAGTAGAGCCCAGAGTAATCATGCCACCGCTGGTGTCATTGGCTGTATTGTTCACGATGGTGCAGTTGAGCACCGTGGGAGATGCATAATTGTTGAATATGCCTCCGCCACGGGCGGCCTGGTTTTGTACAAAGCAGCAGTTGGTGACTGTGGGGAAAGAAGACTGGTTGTAAAGTCCTCCACCCATGGACTCAGCCTTGTTTTCCACGAAATGGCTGTGGGTCACTGTTGGAGAAGCGCTTCGGTTATACATGGCTCCGCCATAAGTCAACGCTTCATTTTCCATGAAACTGCAATGAATCACCGCCGGTGACGCATTTTCGTTGTACATGCCGCCACCGCTGGAAGCCTGGCCCCGTGTAATGGTAAAGCCGTGAAGGAGGGCATCATCAGCACCGATGACGCACTGCCGCTCTTTTTCGCCGTCAATGACAGACGGGTTTGCCAGCCAGTTGCGTTCTTCCAGAGCACTCTCCGTCCCGGAAAATCCGCCATAGAGGTCCACCCCTTCTTTCATGGTGAGCACAGGATCATCGTTGCTTGTATAAGTTCCAGAGGCAACCCATACTTCTCCGCCGCCGGAGGCCTCGGCCGCGTCCACAGCGCTTTGCAGATCCGTGTAAGCCGTTGCCCAGCTGTTTCCGTCTGGGTTGGAGGTGGTGCTGGCTGCATTCACATAATATATGGTGACGGATTTTTGTGTGGCCTTTTCCGTTTCCAAGGCAATAGCTTTTGCCCATCCCGGCCATAAAATAAGGAAGGTTAAAATAAAGACAATGGCTGTTCTTTTTTTTGATGTGCTGTAATTCATGAGCATGACCTCCCTGGTGCAGTTGGAAATGTCCTGTTTGAACATGCCAGATCATCCGAATCATTATGTAATTGCAATTATACAGCAGATGCAAGACAAAAAGGGTGCTTTTTCCTTTTTCTCCTTGTCATTCGTCCGGGCTTTATCCCGGATCCCGGTCTTTTTCCTGTTGTCGGGGTCATTATCTTTGCACGGGGGCGTCAGCCCGAAAAAAACCGAGAAGACGTCAGGCAATAAGGTGTAGGGGCACGGCATGCCGTGCCCAGTTGGACAACAGTCCTGGAATTTTATAGG
>JAAYJV010000182.1 GCA_012522755.1 Candidatus Hydrogenedens sp. | reverse complement strand
TTCCCGGGGCCCTGCTCCGTCTGCGTCGTTCCTGCGAAAGCAGGAATCTTAATGCGACATGAGGACTTGAATATACGCAAGATTCCTGCTTTCGCAGGAATGACGGCGGCGGGGGTTGTCTCAGGGATCAAATGGACCAAGTGGCCTGAATAGACAGCGTGGGCACGGCATGCCGTGCCCCTACCTGAACCACGCCCCACGGTTTACCTGTTCCCTCGCCCCTCGTCTCTCGCACCACGCACCACGTCCCTCGCCCCTCAATGTTGTATAATAAACAAAACCCATTCTTTGACCTCAACTCCGGATCTCTGTTTATGAACGAAAAGCATTCCAAACCCTCCATGTTGTCTGTTGTTGTTCTGGGCGCCTCGGGCGATCTGGCTGTGAAAAAAATCTTTCCGGCCCTCTTCTCCCTCTATTGCCGCAAACTGCTGCCAGCCTCCTTTCATTTGTATGGTTTCGCCAGAACAGAAATGAGCGACGAGGCTTTCCGCACACTGCTGCTTAGCCATCTCACCTGCAGGTATACACCCGGTGAGAGCGAGTGTCAGGCACTCATGGAAGGCTTTCTCGGCCATTGCAGCTATATCGCCGGCAACTACGATGATGCCGATTCTTTTGAGCGTCTGAACCGGGTATTGGAGGCTGCGGAACCGGCTGATGGCACGACGAAACGGCTCTTTTATCTCTCCGTGCCTCCCTTCATTTTCGAGCCTGCATCGGCATCATTGCACCGGGCGGGCATGCTCAAAGAAATTCCGGGTACAAGACAATGCCGACTCGTTCTGGAAAAGCCCTTCGGCCGCGACCGTGCGTCTTCTGATGCACTCACAAAAGATCTGGCGCTGCTCTGTGCTGAGTCGCAGATCTACCGCATAGACCATTATCTGGGCAAGGAAGTGATCCAGAATCTCATGGCCCTTCGCTTCTCCAATCTCATTTTTGAGCCTCTGTGGAATCGCAATAACATTGAGCATGTGCGCATTTCCTGGACAGAGGAAATCGGTGTGGAAGGCCGGGCCGGTTATTTCGACCAGTACGGCATCATCCGCGATGTGATGCAGAACCATCTGCTGCAAATGCTTGCCCTTGTTGCCATGGAAGAACCGGCCAATCTCCACCCGGAATCGGTTCGGGACGAAAAAGTGAAGGTTCTTCGCTCCATTCAACCGGTCTGTTTTAAAGAAATCGTCGTGGGCCAGTACACAGCCGCCGAATTCAGGAACCGACAGCGGGCGGGTTATCTGGAAGAACCGGGGATTCCGGCCGATTCCAGAACGGCCACCTATGCGGCCACGGTCATGCATGTGCGTAATCGCCGTTGGGATGATGTTCCCTTTCTCGTGCGGGCGGGCAAGGCCGTGAACGATCAGAAGGCGGAAATCCGTATCCGCTTCAGAGAAGTGCCCGCCAATATCTTCAACGCATCACCCACGCCACCCCGGGCGAATGAGCTCATCATCCGTGTACAGCCCGACCCGGCTCTTTCTCTCAGCGTCATGACCAAGGTGCCCGGTTTGCGCATGTCTTTGCATAAGACGGAGCTGAATCTGAGCTATGCCTCCACTTTCAATGCCACCATTCCCGAAGCCTATGAATCGCTGCTGCTGGATGTGATCCGCGGCGACAAGAGTCTTTTTATCCGCGACGATGAACTCGCCGCTTCCTGGGATGTGTTCACGCCTGTATTGCATGCTCTGGAAGAATGCATCATCAAACCGCAGGGCTATGCCTATGGAAGCAACGGGCCGAGCTCCGCCGATGCGCTGGCCGCTCTGCACAATACGGTCTGGGAATAATCCGCCGGGAAAACCCGAAGGCCTGTGCTATACTCTTTAAAAGAAGCAAAAGGATTTTCATGATGTTGATAAGTGTATTTGATACGCGATGCGCCCTTTTCCAGGCCGCTTATAACCGTATTGTTCAGACAAGCCGTGCCTGTGACAATCTCCCGTCCGCCCTGCTCATTCCAGGAGGAGGCACGCCCAGGCCCCTCTTTGAGATGGTGGCGGAAACACCCATCGATCTTTGTCCCCATGCTCACCTCGGCTTCACTGACGAGAGGCATGTGCCGCTGGATGATGAGGACAGCAATTACGGACTGGCCCGACCCATGATCGAAGCGCTTCAGTTGTCTCAAGAGCAGGTTATCCGTGTACCCGTGGAAAAAACGCTCCAGGAAGCGGCTCAAGGCTATGATGCGCAATGGAAAGGTTTTTTTGATCAGGGTGGCGTGATCCGTCTGGCTTTTCTGGGCATTGGCGACGACGGCCATACCTGCTCCCTCTTCAGTCGCGAAGATCTGGCTGCTGATGGCGGCGAAAAATATGCCATCGCTGTCAACCGTCCCTCAGGGCCTCAGCGCATCTCCGTGACTCCCACGCTGCTGGCAAGGGTGGCCCATGTGGTCTTTTTGATTGCAGGCAGCGGAAAAGCCGATATTGTGAAAGCCATGCAGGAACGCCGGGAAGAAGTGGTGGCTGCACAGGCTGTTGCGAAATGTTCCCATGTATCGTTGTGGTATTGCCCGGAGGATTAGGTGATAGGTGATAGGTGATAGGTGATAGGGACTAGGTGATAGGGACTAGGTGATAGGTGATAGGGGCAGGAAGGGGCACGGCATGCCGTGCCCACTCGGTCTATTCAGCCCACTTGGTCCATTTGGTCCCTGAGACAACCCCCGCCGCCGTCATTCCTGCGAAAGCAGGAATCTTGCGTATACCCAAGTCTTCATGTCGCATTAAGATTCCTGCTTTCGCAGGAAAGACGCAGACGGAGCACGACCTCAGGCGTCAGGTTGTTTCCGGGGAGTCGGTCGGATCCGTCGGATCGGTCGGATCGGACGGATGTGGGAGGGCTGAATGCATGATGCAAGGCTTGAAAAAGAACAGTCGACCAAGTGGACTTTCTGGGCACGGCATG
>JAAYJV010000181.1 GCA_012522755.1 Candidatus Hydrogenedens sp. | reverse complement strand
GGGCAAAAGCTTTGTCGCTCCCACGTCATACAACTTTACGCCGGAAAATACTTAAGATCAAAGCATTACCCACAGAATTACACAACAGACAATACTGTCTCTTGGAAGAATAAAAAGGAACCGGGAATAACCGACATGATGGCGGGGGATTATAGGTGATAGGTGATAGGTGATAGGTGATAGGGGCGAGGTGCGAGGTGATAGGGGATAGGGGCGGCACTTGGTTTTGATATGAGGTCAATGGACAAAATGGACGGAATGGGCGCATTAAAATTATAGATCTTTATATCGCATTGTATCTTGTCCGTGTATTCAGTGAATGACCTGGTTTAAAAATCATTCCATTTCTCGGTGTCCCATTGTGGTACTACCCGTAATCTTCCATTATTTTTTTCGAAGAAATTTGTGTTGTTTTCGATCTAAGTCATTTTCTGTCAATGTCTTGCGGAACTATAGAGTATTAGCAAAAGGCCTGTCCCTTTTTTAGAGTACTATGAAGAATCGTTAAGTAGGGGCACGGCATGCCGTGCCCAAAAAACTGCACAAAATACCAAGATGCCACACAATATTTGAAGAATGTGATGGTACAGCAATAGTGCATGCGATACAGGTGTAATATGAGCCATCATGGGCACGGCATGCCGTGCCCCTACATCCGCCGACTTTTCCGCAAAAGCGTGTATGAAACAAGGATCAGGATCAAGTAGCGTCCTCGTTCTTCTCTTCCCATTTCCTTCGTAAATCTTCGCGCCCTTCGTGACTTCGTGGTTAAAAAGTCATCTCATTTCTCTGTGGCCCTCTGTGTCCCTCTGCGGTTAAAAAAGAAATGACACTTTGCTTGCGGCTATGCCCAGTATCTTTGCTGTCACTTTCGTTTTTGTTCCAACAGCCACTCGTAGAGCTCGGGATTGTCATAGGCTTCCACCCAGGAGTCATGGCCTGTTTCAGGGTAAACAGTAAAGATCACTTCACTACCCACTTTTTCCAGAGCATCCACCATGGCTTGCGTTGCGATGATGGGTACTACATCATCTTTTGCGCCGTGGAAGGTCCAGATGGGCAAGTCTTTAATACGTTTTGCGTGGAAGGGATCGCCACCGCCGCAGATGGGCGCAATGGCTGCGAAGCGTTCGGGATTTTCCGTGGCCAGTCGCCAGGTTCCGAAGCCGCCCATGCTGAGCCCGGTCACATAGACTCTGTTTTTGTCGATGCGATAACTTTTTTCCAGGTCGTCGAGCAATGCTTCCAGTGTATCCGTCATGAGGCTGTCTGTCCACCAGGCATCAGCGGGGCACTGGGGAGTAACAACAATGAAAGGATAATCCCATTCTCCGCAGGCAATGCGTGCAGGCGGTCCATGGGGCGCCACTTTTTTCAGGTCGCTTCCCCGTTCACCGGCACCATGAAGAAAGAGGAGGAGGGGTGCGGCTGTTTTGGAAGTGTTGTAGCTCTCAGGGATATGAAGGAGATAATCGATCTCCACTCTTTTATGTACGACACCGGTGAAGCTGAGAGCCTTTTGTCCTGTGGCTTTCGTCACGCAGCAGGTGCATCCCTGCAAGAGGGTAACGAGGATGAGCAGCGGCAGAATAATGGACAGATTTCTTTTCATACTGATTTTCTCCCAAGGTTATATTCATGATTATGACGTATTATCCTGGTAAAGAACAAGGTTTTCATTACTGATGATAACTGGTGTCCAAATTAAGGGCACCATCGAATCCACACAGTTGAATTCATTTGTATTTTGGCCAGGTTTTGTCTTCATTTTCCCGGTTCCCAGGATCAGGTTGACTGATCGTTGCATTTGCCTGTCCAAGAAAAGCTGATTTGGACAAGGATGAAGAATTTTTACAGTTTGCCTTTTCTTTTCTTCCACGAAGTTACACGAAGTCACACTAAAGGAAAGACGATGCAAATATAAAGGCATGACGCTCGTTCAAGTCATTTATTGAATTCATTTGTATTTTGGCCAGGTTTTGTCTTCATTTTCCCGGTTCCCAGGATCAGGTTGACTGATCGTTG